>NZ_JAHAIF010000085.1 GCF_018372875.1 Clostridium sp.
TCACTTAAATCCCTAATTACACCCTTTGTATTTAATATTATCTTATTTGTATCGTCCTTAAGCTTTATATTGTTATCTTCTTTACATACAGTTTCAAAAATTTATCTTTTTGATTTATCTTTTCTCATTTTCCATACATTGTATAAAATATCCTTTAGAACCAGTAAGCTATCTAATTCACTGTATTGATATTCCTGCTTTAATTCATCCAGCATTACACACAATCTACGGGCATAGTTTGGATGATTAACTTCACTTTGGTATCTTACCAAAATAGGGTACTTTTTACCCCATGCATTTGTCCAGTCGATTTTTTCTTCTACTTCTTCACTAGTTTTATCAATAATCTCCTGAATCTCATTTATGTCAATGTCAAAATCAATCAGTTCATCCAAGGACATATTATACAGTACAGCCATTTTTTTTGACTGATAAATGTCAGGAATCGTTTCATCTGCTTCCCATTTTGAAATGGTCTGCCTGCTTACCCCCAGTTTCTCTGCTACATCCTCTTGAGAAAGCCCACATTTTTTTCTTGCATGAAACAAGCTGTTTCCTAGATTCATTATTTTTCCTCCTTGTCAGTTTATAGTTTTATTATAATGTTTGACAAAGACAAGCTCCACCAACTATACTTACCATATTTGCCCGTATTCTTAACATGATTAATAATCTATTGTTTTAGCTATTTCTCCTCTTCATCATCTAACTTTGAATTAATTTTCATTTGTTTTTTCTTATTTATAAAATATAATCCTTGAAGAACTACAAATGCTGAAGCTGATGCACATAGAAAAGTAATTAGTGATGCAATTAACATATCACCCATCTCATTTTTGAATAGATCTCTGAATTTAATATAATTAAGAGTAGTATTTATAATAGCTACTAAGATTCCACAAATAATGCTATTTATAATTACAAATCTTTGATTTACTTTATTAGACTCAAAAATATTATTTCCAACTGTTATATTTCGTACTATAACATACAAAGCACCCACTATAAGTAGGATTACCTCAACTGCATATTGTGAAAAATCAGCATTAAATATATATGATTGCACAAAAATAGATAAAAATAAGCCTAAAAAAACTATTTGAAAGGCATCATTTCCAATTTTTCTTTTTTGTGATAAAACTCTTTCATCTTGAACTATTTCTTTCTTCATTACTATTCCTCCCAAAATAAATCATTTAATGTTTTTCCAAGTGCTTTACATATTGATACACAAAGATTAAGTGTAGGGTTATAATCTCCTGATTCAATTAATCCAATAGTTTGCCTTGTGACACCTACAGCCTTTGCCAAATCTTCTTGTTTCATATCACACTCTATACGTGCTATTTTCATTCTCTTATTTTTCATATACACCCTCCTTATATTGCATATTGTAATATATATATTATCAAATGTAAACTATATATTGCATTTTTGTGTAATTTTATTTTTTATGATCCTCTTTTCTTTACACTTTTTTAGTATTAAGGATAAAAAAAATGGAGTGAATATTTATTTTGCTTGTCCACACCAAAACAAATATACACTCCTTTTATAGTAAGGGTAATATTAATACCGCACTATATGTAACCCTATATGCAATTACTTTTAGCACCTTAAATAAAAATATGTAATAAGTATGATTTTGAAATTAATTTTAATCAAATATATAATAATAATCCTCTAATGTTTTACCAGTAACCACTTTCAGAGCATCCTCTGAATTTTCCTTTGCCCATATTTCAATGCATTTTTCTATACCCTCTAACCCCACTTCTTTTATTATTTCATCCACTACTTTATAGCAAGAACCATAATAATTACTAATCTGCAATTTTGTAGTACCATAAACTTCTGAAGTTAAATCAACTTTATAAAGCCCTTCTTCATCAATTTGCTCAGTCCCCACATTTACAGCTACCCAAGTACCTAATCCCTCTGCAAACCAAGCTGGCATATCTCCAAATCCAAGTCCACCAAACTGAGCCAGCTTTTCCATAGTAATTACGTGAGCATATTCATGTAATATTACATTTGTACAATACTCTTTATCATATGAACTTTCATTAAATGGCTTAATTACAAGTATATTTGCACCATTAACCTCTGCCACACTGTCTGAGCTAATATCATATCTAATTACAATATTAATTTCACTAGGAGTACTACAATTAAATATTTTTTCTATTTTATGAGAATTCTCACTTAAGATTTCCTCTACAAGCTCCATGGTTTTTATATTTTCCTTATTATCATCATAATGGTATACTTTATTTCCTTTTTTCTCTACTATTTCATAAGATGATAATTTACTAATTATATATTGTTTTTCGTTATTATAACGCCTTACTTTTTTCTCCTGATCGCTTAACTCAGCTTCTGCCATTATAATATTTAACCTTTCTTCTAATGACATTACTGCACTTTTAGCACCATAGGTTCTAATATTTACCTTACTAAATGTATCTATTATAACTATTAGAAGAATTGTTAATACAATGAAATAAAGTCCTCTTAACTTCTTTTTCTTATAGAATGAATAAACGCTTAAAGGTATTAAAACTAAAAACACTGCTGATATAACATTAACAGTCTCTATCATCCCTGATAACGCTATAAAAACAGATGTTCCAAATAAAAAAAGAATCGTCCCTAAAATTATTGATCCATACTTAAAAATTTTCTTCATACTATCCCCCAATTAGAATATAATCACAATTTATATCTTACCATATATATTAATATTATGTAAATTTTGTAAACAAGTTTTAATTGAATTAATCTCAATCAACACAACACAATAATCATCAGTTGATCTATAAATCTTCTAACAAATGATTTCAAATTACAGCTCTTACAATTTTAAATTGTTAGTTCTAAAAATAGTATAATAATCTTATAAGACAAGGAATGTTTTCCCTCAATTGAAAGTTTCTAATTAAACAAGGAGATGTAGTTCATGAATAAAAAAACAGTGTTATTTGCTTTAATAGTTACTTTGTTTTTATTTGTTATTTTAAATTACAAAGATAACAAAAATTATAAATTTGTTCAACAAGTTAATAGTGAGAGGTTGTTAGAAGCTAGAGAGGCAAAGAACACTATTTATGAATCAATAAAATTGCCTTCTTGTAATATGTCTCAAGAAGAGATGTATTCTTTATTTATAACAAAAGATAATATGAATATAGCAAGAAATTATTATAACTATGATAATAATGTAGTATTAAAAAAGGATGCTATAGAAGATATAAACTTGCTTTTTAATGCACTTAAGTTTGGCTATGGTGGTTATGAAATATTTGGTGGTGATGAAGTATTCACTAAAGTTAAAAATAATATTCTAAAAGAAATTAATACTCATGATAATTTGCTTGTAAAAGATTTAGAAACTATTTTGATAAGCAACTTAAGTTTTATAAAAGACAACCACTTTAGAATTAATGAAAATCCTGTATTCAAAGAAAAATATACTTATTATTATAATAATGACTACCCTATAATAAAAGATGGTAAAGAATATTACATTAATTTAGAGAATAAAAAATATAAGATAGAAAGTATAAATAAAGACAAAGATATTGGAAATTACATTCACTATACTTTAAATAAAAATGGACTACTATCTTATGAATTAGGAATTTTATCTTTAGAAAATAAACAGCTAGAGGTTCTGATTTCTAATAATGATCATAAGAAAACAATATCTATTAATTTGGAACAATCTAATAACACAGTTAAAAATGCTAGTATAAAAGATAGCAGTATTGGCTATATAAAACTAAATAGTATGAAAAAAATATCTGATGATATTTTAAACAAAACAAAGTCTATTAAGAATAATAGAGTAAATATTTTAGATCTAAGAGGATGCTCAGGAGGTAGTGATCTTGAGGCACGTAAATGGTTTGAAACTTATTTTAATTATAAAATAGGGATAAATGGTACTATTTTCTTTAAGCATACTGAATTTATAAAAGAGATGTATCTAAATGAAATAAAAACAACATATGATCTTGGCTTGTGTTCAGAAGAAGAATATAGTAAGGAGGTTAAGAGAATATCTAATTTCTACTCTAAAGAAAAGATGAATAGTATTGTGCCATACACTGAAGTTGATAAAACTTTAGATAATGATAACTATTTATTAGTTTTAGTTGATAATACTGTTCCATCTTCTGCTGAAAGCTTATTAATTTATCTTAGAACAGTAAAAAATGTAATTTTTATAGGTACTAACTCCTCAGGCACCACAAAGATTATGGATAAACTTGGTTTTTTATTGCCTAATACTAAAATAGTATGTGCTTTTGGCACAAAGGCATACAATTATAGATCATTTGAAATAGAAGAAGGTAAAGGCTTAGAGCCAGATATATGGCTTGGAACAGAAGATATTCTAGATAGAGCATATAAATTTGCTAAAACTTTAAAATAAGTTTAGGTGTAAAATTATTGGAGATAGCAGAAGTAAGAGGCTTGCTAGTGTAAGCCTCTTCTTTTATCAGATTACTACAACCTTTCTTAGTATTCTTTTATTGTTATTTATAAATTATATTTGATAAATCCAACCCCATTAAATTTTTCAAATGGTAACATACCATTTCTTTTGTAAAATAGTTTTGTCTTTTCAGTATTATCTGTCATCAATACAATTTGTCTAACGTTATTGTATCTATTTAGCACTAATTGTAATAAATTACTTCCAATTCCTAACCTCTGATAATTCTCTTTAACTAGAATATCCTGTATATAAATAATAGAAATATTATCTCCAACAACTCTAATTAATCCAACAAGTTCCTCACCATCAAATGCACCTATATTAAATAATGAATTTTTAATTGCTTCTTTAAGTTCACTGGGTTTATTTGAATAACTTATCCATCCAACACTTTCATATAACTCTACTAACTGTTTTAATGTAAACGTACTATTTTCTTTATATTCTATATCCATATTAATTCTCCATTTCTATATTCTTTTAATTACGTTAAAGCATATAGAAAATCAACTTCCATATACCCTATTTATTCCATAACTTAACCATAAATAAATACCTCCTTTTTTATAGGCTTATAATTTAATGTAATAATACCTTTGATTTATAGCTAATTGAAATTTTATGCTTTCCTAGACAGTAAAAAAATCGCCAAGGCGACTGTGGAGCCGTCGATTTTTTTCGCCCATCTGCATAAGTGATATTCCAAATTTAAATTTGGTAAATA
>NZ_JAHAIF010000005.1 GCF_018372875.1 Clostridium sp.
GGAAACACTCCTTCCCATACCGAACAGGAAAGTTAAGCTCTATAGCGCCGATGGTACTGCATGGGAGACCGTGTGGGAGAGTAGGACGTTGCCAAGTTATAAAAAGAATAGCGATAGCTATTCTTTTTTTTTGTTATATAAAGTTTGTTACGGAACAAGGAAAATAAAGATCTACTCCATTTTTTGCAAATAAAAATATGTACAATAATAGATAATATATTATATGATATATAATTGAATGAGAAATACATAATTATAAAGGAGGATAAGAAGAATATGAGACTGATATTGAAGTATTTAAAGAATTATAAGTTATTAGTAGTTATTAATGTTATATCAGTATTTGGATTTGCCCTGGTAGAGTTAGGAATACCAACTATAATGGCAAAAGTAATTGATAGTGGGATAGCTAATAGAGACATTCAATATATAAAAAGGATGGGTGGCGTTATAGTACTTATTTCAATTTTGGGTGTTGCAGGAACAATTCTTTTAGGATATTGTTCAGCTAAAATATCCACCGGAATTACTAGAGATATAAGAAATGATATTTTTAAGAAAGCTCAAGACTTTTCTCATAGTGAATATGATAAGTTTGGTATATCATCAATGATTACAAGAACTACGAATGATGCATTTGTTTTACTGCAATTTGTTAATACCCTTTTAAGGACGGCAGTATTAACTCCTGTTATGTTTGGAATTAGTCTAGTGCTAATACTTAGAACTAGTGTGAACCTATCAACAGTACTTGCTATTACTGTACCATTTATAGTTATAGGAGTTATTGTTATTGCTAAAATATCTGAGCCATTATCTGAAACTCAGCAAAAAAGACTAGATAAATTAAATAGAATATCTAGAGAAAATCTAACAGGTATAAGAGTTATAAGAGCATTTGGTAATGATAATCATGAAAAAGAACGTTTTGAAGAGACAAATGAAGCATATGCAAGTGTATCTAAAAAGTTATTTAAGCTGATGGCAGTGTCACAGCCATCATTCTTTTTATTACTTAATGTAGCAATCTTAGCAATATTCTGGGTTTCTAGTAATATGATAGATGCTGGTACTCTTCAAATAGGAGAGTTAGTTGCATTTATAGAATATTTATTTCATGCAATGTTTTCATTAATGCTATTTTCAATGGTATTTGTAATGTATCCCAAAGCCCAGGTATCTGCTAATAGAATTGAGGAATTATTAAATGAAGAACCTTTAATTAAAAACCCTGAAAATGGAGTAAAGCAAACAGAAGTAAAGGGTGAAGTTGAGTTTGATAATGTAACATTTATTTATCCTAATGGAGAAGAGCCAGTACTTAAAAACATATCTTTTAAATGCAAGAAGGGAGAAATGATTGCATTTATAGGAAGTACAGGAAGTGGTAAAAGTACATTAATAAATCTTATACCTAGATTTTATGATGTTACTGAGGGTAGTATAAAAGTTGATGGTGTTGATGTAAGAGATTATGACCTTAAGGCTTTAAGAAAGAAAATAGGTTTTATACCACAAAAGACTTTATTATTTACAGGAAGTATATCTAGCAATATAAAGTTTGGTAAGAAAAATGCGAAAACAGGTGAAGTAGTTCATTCTGCGAAAGTAGCTCAAGCATATGATTTCATATCAAATAAGCCTAAAAAATTTGAAGAAATAATAAGTGAAGGTGGTAAGAATGTTTCTGGAGGACAAAAGCAAAGGTTATCTATTGCTAGAGCATTAGTTAGAAAGCCAGAAATATATATATTTGATGATAGCTTTTCAGCCTTAGATTTTAAGACGGATTCAATACTTAGGAAAAGACTTAAGGAAGAAACAAAAGAGTCTGTTGTGTTGGTAGTTGCTCAAAGGGTTGGATCTATAATGGAGGCAGATAGAATTGTTGTTTTAAATGAAGGAGAAATAGTTGGAATAGGAAAGCATAAAGAGTTATTAAAAAGTTGTACAATTTATAATGAAATTGCATCATCCCAATTAACAAAGGAGGAATTAGAATATGAATAAGTTTAAAGTTATAGTGAAGAAAATTTCTCCTTTTATAAGACCATATAGATGGGCATTTTTTGGAGCTATAATTTTTATAATTTCAGCTGCAATATTTAATGCATTAGCTCCAGTAACTGAAGGATTAATAATCACTCAATTAACTAAAGATTCTTTCAATATAATGAAAGGAATTGAGGGAGCTGGAGTTGATTTTAGATACGTAATAAAGGTAATGATAATTTTAGGGGGAGTTTATGTTTCCAGTACTGCTTCAACTTATATTGCAAGTTTTCTTTTAACTAATGCAATTCAAAATACAGTAAAAGCACTTAGAAATGCTGTGCAAGATAAGATAAGAAGGTTACCAATAAGCTATTTTGATGGGAATAGTTACGGAGATGTATTAAGTAGAATAACTAATGATATAGATACAATATCTAATGCCCTTCAACAAAGTTTTGTGCAAGTTGTCAATTCATTTTTATCAATTACTCTTGCACTTATAATGATGTTTACTATAAATATAAAAATGGCATTGATAGCTATTTTTATAATTCCGTTAAGTATATTAGTATCAAGATTTATTGTAAGTAAATCACAAAATCTATTTTATAGACAACAGAAGGCATTAGGAAAATTAAATGGTAAAGTACAAGAAATGTATACTGGTTTTAATGAAATAAAGCTTTATGGAAAGCAAGAAGATTCTATAAAAGAGTTTATGGAAACTAATGATGAACTTTGTAGGACTGGATTTAAAGCACAGTTTATATCAAGTACAATGTCTCCGCTTGTTTCATTAGTTAGTTATATTGGCATTGCTATAATAGGGGCAATAGGAGCTATAGATGCAATTAGAGGAATAATTACTACAGGAAACTTACAAGCGTTTATAAGATATATATGGCAAATAAACCAACCTTTATCGCAAGTAACTCAATTATCTTCTGCTATGCAATCAGCAGTAGCAGCTATGGAAAGAGTAATAGAAATCTTAGATGAGGAAGAACAAATAAAAGACAAAGTGGATTCAATAACACTAAAGGATCCAAAGGGAAATGTAACATTTGATCATGTTAAATTTGGCTACTCTGAAGATAAAACTCTTATTAAAGATTTGAATGTAGATATAAAAAGTGGTCAGATGGTTGCAATAGTTGGACCAACTGGTGCAGGAAAAACAACAATTATTAATCTACTAATGAGATTTTATGAGATTCAAGGGGGATCTATTAAAATTGATGGTGTTGATATTAGAGATATAAAGCGTGAAGAGTTAAGAAAGATGTTTGGAATGGTACTTCAAGATACATGGTTATATAAAGGCACAATAAAAGATAATATTAGATACGGAAGATTTGATGCAAGTGATGAGGAAGTTATAAATGCAGCAAAAGTTGCAAATGTACATCATTTTATTAAAACACTACCAGATGGATATGATATGATTTTAAATGAGGAAGCCTCAAATATATCTCAAGGTGAAAAACAATTACTTACTATTGCTAGAGCAATATTAGCGGACCCTGCTATTTTAATACTGGATGAAGCTACTAGTTCAGTAGATACAAGATTAGAACTTATGATTCAAAATGCAATGAAAAACGTAATGAGTGGTAGAACAAGTTTTGTAATTGCTCATAGATTATCTACAATAAGAAATGCAGATTTAATATTAGTTATTAATGATGGAGATATTGTTGAAAAGGGTACACATGAAGAATTGATTAATTATAAAGGGGTCTATGAAAAATTATACAATAGTCAGTTTGCAAATAAATAATAAAAAGGACTCAATGAATAATTTAAGGTTATTTCATTGAGTCTTTTTTAGTTGAATTATAATAAATAATTTTTAAAAATCAATTGACAAATTAATATAAAGAATTGTAAAATTTATAACAAAATATTAAAATGTTAAAAGTAAGTGGTATTTTTGTATTAAACTATTAAAGATATAAGAAATTTATTGAAGAATATTGACAAAGGACAAGCCACCTACTATTATATTAATTATATGGTACAATTTTGGTAACTAGGTATTATAAGGAACGACTAGATAACAATGGGGTTGTTAGACGTAATTAACTTGTCTGATACCCTTTTATTGTAAATACATTGGTAATGAATATAGTCGGTATATTTATAAAGAGGATTAACATAAATTGTTAGTTAATATGAATATATTGAATTATATAAAGCAATAGTCATACATAAAAAATAAAGGGGGATAAAAACATGAAACGTAAAAAAATAGCTATTGCGTTATCAGCAGCTCTTTCTGTATCTGTATTAGCAGGATGTGGTGGAAGTGATAACGGAAGTAATGGTGGTGGTACTACAGATTTATCATCAGATGTTGTAACAACATATGAAGCAACGGATATGAGTAAAAATCCAGCAGCAGCTACAGCTGAAAATAGAAAGGATACTTTAGTAATTGGTACTATTGCACCAGATGGAGTATTTAATCCATTATATGCAGAAAGTGCTTATGATTCTTATCCAACAGAGGTTATGTTTGCACCATTAATGGCACCTCAAGCTGATGGTTCTATGGGGCCATACTTAGCAGAAGCTCAACCAGAAGTATCTGAAGATGGATTAACTTATACTTATAAAATTAAAAAAGATGCTAAGTGGTCTGATGGAACAGATATTACAGCTAAGGATGTAGAATTAGCTGTGAAAATAGCTTGTGATAGTAGCTATACAGGAGTTGCAGACTATAGAACAGGAAGAGTTAAGGTAAAGGGAGCTCAAGAGTACTTTGAAGGAAAAGCTGACTCAATTTCAGGTGTTGAAGTAGTAGATGATAAAACTGTTAAGTTCACATTATTAGAAAAGAGTTCTTCAGCTGAAATAGTATTAGGAGGTACACAACCAGTTAATACTGCGTATACTTCTAAGTTCTATACACAAGGTAATACAGATAAAATGAAGGAAACATTTACAAATCCAGGACCAACATCAGGAGCTTACAAGTTTAAGAGCTACAAGAAGGGTGAAGAGTTAGTTTTAGAAGCAAACGATGATTTCTTCTTAGGAAAGCCTGGAATTAAGAATATAGTTTATAAAGTTACTACTGAAGAAACAAAACTTCAAATGTTAGAAGCAGGAGATATAGATTTTGTTGAACTTTCAGTAAGTGATGACTATGTAAAACACTCTCAAGATTTAGGATATATAGGATATAAATTATATCCTACAAATGGATATGGTTATATTTGCTTTAATCATAATAAACCACAATTCCAAGATCCTGCAGTTAGAAAAGCATTAACAGTTGCTTTAGATAGACAAACTATAACTTCTTCAATTTTCAATCAATATGCAGAAGTTATAAATGTACCTCAAACTAAGGCTTCATGGGCTTACTATGAAGGTGATAATAAATACGAATACAACTTAGAAGAAGCTAAGAAAATCTTAGATGAAGCTGGTTGGAAAGTAGGAGCAGATGGAATCAGAGAAAAAGATGGTGTTAAATTAACAATTAACTTCACTGGTACTTCTGATAATGATGTTGTAGATTCAATACTTTCTGTATCTAATGATGGCTGGAAAGAACTAGGAGTTAAATACACTAGTGAAAAGTTAGATTTCACTTCTATGAGAGAAAAACAAAAAGGTAATGATTGGGATATGATGTTCATGGCTTGGGGATTAACTAATGACCCTAACGATATGGATGTTTATGGAACAAATGGTTCTCAAAATAAGGTTAACTACAGCAACGAGAAGGTTGACAAATTATACGAACAAATCAACAAAGAATTAGATAAAGAAAAAGCTAAAGAGTTATATAAGCAATTATATACTGAATTAAATAATGATTTACCATATATCTTTGTATATCAAAGAAGCGATATGTGGGCATACAATGGAAGAGTTAAAGGATTAGATATCTCACCATTTGTTCATTATTCATGGAATCTTTACAAAGCAACTTTAGAATAATAGTTTGCAAATAGTTTTAGGGGCATTTCATTATGAAATGCCTCTAATAATTAGAAGTAATAATTAGATTATTTTTCTAATTATTCTATTATATGTAATAGACAAATAGAAATGGGGAGAGAAAATGTTACAGTATACAGTTAAAAGAATATTGAAAATGATACCTACACTGATAATAATTTCTCTATTGTTATTTAAAATTATTGATTTAGCACCAGGTAATTTCTTGGATACTAAAGTTAATCCTAATATGACAGTAGAAAAGTTAGAACAGTTGGAAGCAGTATATGGTTTTGATAAACCTTTTGGTGAAAGATATGTAAATTGGCTTAAAAAGGCAGTAAAAGGAGATTTTGATGAATCCCTTAAGTTAAGACAACCAGTAAGTGAAATTATAAAAGATTATGCTTGGAATTCATTTATTTTAGCAGGGTCAGCATTTTTATTAGCTATTATTGTTGCAATACCATTAGGTATAATATGTGCTACAAAACAATATTCAATAGCAGATAAAACAACAACTATAATAACGTTTATTTCTATATCTGTGCCATCATTCCTACTTGGTCTTATGCTTATAAATGCATTTGCATTAAAAGTTAAGATATTTCCTATAGGAGGAATGACTACAGCAGGTACTAATTATACTGGATTTGCTTATTTTAAGGATTTAGTTATCCATATGGTATTACCAGTTCTTAGTTTAACTATTCTTCAAGCTGGTTCATTAGTAAGATATGTTAGAACATCTATGCTTGAAGTAATCAATCAAGATTACATAAGAACAGCTAGAGCTAAGGGATTAAAAGAAAAGGTTGTTATTTATAAACATGCCTTAAGAAATGGATTAATTCCAGTAATAACTTACATTGGAATGAGTTTACCTGGTTTATTTGCAGGAGCTCTTATTACTGAAACAATATTTGTATGGCCTGGTATTGGTAAAATAGGATATGAAGCAATATTAAATAGAGATTATACTTTACTTATGGGATTTAATATGTTTATGGCTGTACTTACTTTAATGGGTAACTTAATATCAGATATTCTTTATGCAGTGGTTGATCCACGTATAAAACTAAAGTAGGAGGGGAAACGATGCTAGATAAATTAAAGAAGAAACAAAAAGTAGAACCAAAAGAGATAGATAAATCTACTATTGAAAGCAACAGTGAAGTTAATAATGACATTGAATCCCCAGGAAAATTGGTTTTAAGAAGAATAAGACAAAATAAATTTGCTATGATAGGTTTAGGGTTACTTATATTTATGTTTGTATTTTCTTTTATAGGACCATTTCTATCACCTTACGGATATAACGATAGAAGTGCTTTGGTTAAAGCAGCACCATCATTTAAGCATTGGTTTGGTACTGATTATCTTGGAAGAGACATATTAACTAGAGTTATGGTTGGAGGTAGAATTTCAATAGCAGTTGGTGTAGTATCAGTTGTTATATCAGTTGTTATAGGTACTTTAGTAGGTTCTATTGCAGGATATTATGGAGGGAAAATAGATTACTTTTTAATGGCATTTACAGATATATTCTTATCTATTCCGTTTTTACCAATAGTAATATTAATGGGAAGTATGTTGTCAGATTTAAAAGTAGATCCTAATATGAGGATAGTAGCATTGATGTTTATGCTAGGTTTACTTTCTTGGCCATCTATTGCAAGATTGGTTAGAGGTGAGATATTATCTCTAAGGGAACAAGAATTTATACAAGCAACAGAATCATTAGGTTTAAGAGATACAAGAAAAATAATTAGGCATTTAGTTCCTAATGTTATTCCTACAATAATTGTAAATGCTACTTTAGGAGTTGCATCAGCAATACTTACTGAATCAGCATTAAGTTATTTAGGTATGGGAGTAGTTGAACCTACACCATCATGGGGAAATATGATTTCAGCATCTAATAATAATATAGATTTACAAAATAGACCATGGCTTTGGATACCACCAGGTGTTTGTATGTTAGTTACAGTTATGGCAGTTAATCTTTTTGGGGATGCCCTAAGAGATGCACTTGACCCTAAGAAGAGAAGATAGGAGGAAGAGGTATGAGTGAAAATTTAATAGAAGTAAAAAACTTAAAAACCTTTTTCAAAACAGAAGCAGGAATAGTTAAAGCAGTAAATGATGTTTCTTTTAAGGTCAAAAAAGGTGAAACTGTATGTGTTGTTGGTGAATCTGGATGTGGTAAATCAATAACAGCTATGAGTATTATGGGATTAGTATCTAAGGATACTGGTTTTAATGATGGTGGACAAATTTTATTTGAAAACAAAGATTTAGTTAAAGCTACAGATGCAGAAATGAGAAGTATAAGAGGTAAGGATATCGCAATGATATTCCAAGAACCTATGAGTTCTCTTAACCCAACATTTACAATAGGATTTCAAGTTATGGAGCCTTTGATTTTACACGAAGGTTTAGATAAAAAAACTGCTAAAAAGAGAGCAATAGAATTGTTAGAAGAGGTAGGAATACCTAGAGCTAATGAAATTGTTGATTGCTATCCACATGAATTATCAGGTGGTATGAGACAAAGAGTTATGATAGCTATGGGGCTTGCTTGTAAGCCAAAACTTCTAATTGCAGATGAACCAACAACAGCATTAGACGTTACAATACAAGCACAGATTCTTGATTTAATGAGAAATATTAAAAAAGATTTTAATACATCTATTTTATTAATTACACACGACCTTGGTGTTGTTGCAGAAATGGCAGACTATGTTGTTGTTATGTATGCAGGAAAGGTTGTAGAAGAGGGTGGAGTTATGGAGATATTTAAAAATCCATCACATCCATATACAAAGGGGCTTTTAAAGTCAAAGCCTATAATTACTGAAAGAAAAGAAGAATTATATTCTATACCGGGACAAGTTCCTAATCCTGTTGGAATACCTGATTCTTGTTATTTCAGTGAAAGATGTGCATATTGTAAGTCAGAATGTAAGAATACAATACCACGTTTAACATTAATAGAAGATAACCATAAAGTAGCTTGTTGGTTATACGAAGAAAATACATCAAAGGAGGAAAATTAGTAGATGGAACAAGAAGTTATACTAAAAGTAGAAAATCTAAAAAAATATTTTCCAATAAAGGGTGGATTTTTTTCTAAAACTATAGGTAATGTAAAAGCTGTAGATGGTGTATCTTTAGAGGTAAGAAAAGGAGAAACTCTAGGAATAGTTGGAGAATCAGGTTGTGGTAAATCTACAACTGGTAGAGCTATACTTCAATTACTTAAGCCTACAGGGGGGAAAGTATATTTTAAAGACCAAGACTTAAGTAAATTAAGTAAGAAGGAAATGAGAGCGCTTAGACCTAAGATGCAATTAATATTCCAAGATCCATATTCTTCACTAAATCCAAGAATGACAGTTGGACAAATAATTGGGGAAGCTTTAATAGATCATAAAATGGCTACTAAAGAAAATTTAAGAGAGAAAGTTTTAGAAGTAATGGATCTATGTGGGCTTGCTGAATATCAAATAGATAGATTTCCACATGAATTTTCAGGTGGACAAAGACAAAGAATAGGTATTGCTAGAGCACTAGCACTTGATCCAGAGTTCATTGTTGCTGACGAACCTGTATCTGCACTTGATGTATCTATTCAAGCACAAATTATAAATTTATTAGCAAAGCTACAAAAAGAAAAAGGATTCTCATATATGTTCATATCACATGATTTATCTGTTGTTGAGCATTTATGTCAAAGAGTTGGAGTTATGTACTTAGGATCAATGGTTGAACTTGCAGATAAGGATGAATTATTTGATAATCCTCTACATCCTTATACAAAGGCATTACTTTCTGCTATTCCAATACCAGATCCAACAATTAAGAGAGAGAGAATTATATTAACAGGAGATATACCTTCACCTGCTAATCCTCCAAAGGGATGTAAGTTCCATACAAGATGTCCATATGCGACTGATAAGTGTAGGAATGAGGCTCCTGAATATAGAGAGATTAAAGAAGGACACTTTGTTGCTTGTCACAGAGTTGAAGAAATTTAAACTCTAAGATTGTTATAAGGGAGGCGCTTTAATGGCAATATTCAGTAGAAATATAGAAAAGATAGAAGAGAAAAATAGAAAGAAGCGTGAATTAGAGGAAGGGATTAAAAAGCTTAAAGCTGAAAATCTTCCATGGAAAGATATTTGGGCCCTTATAATTGCAATGTTTCAAGTAGTATTACCATTTGCATTAGGTATAATATTAATTTATTTTTTAATAATGTTATTTTTAACGCAAGTTTGGTTATAGCTTTAATTAAGTCTCGAAGAATTAATTTTCTTCGGGGCTATTTTAATTATTATTAAGGGGGAAAAATATGAATTTAAGTATTCAAGAAAAGTTAGAAGAAGTTAAAAAGTACAACCAAAGAATAAGTGAACTTGGTAAATTAAGTTCCTTAGCATATTGGGATATGAAAATGAGTATGCCATCTAAAGCAACTGAACAAAGAGCGAGCACTTTAGGATTTTTATCAGGAGAAATATTTAAGATGGTAACAGCAGATAAGGTTAAAGAATTTATTGATTTCTTTGAACCTATTATGAATGAGTTAGATTTAGTTGATAGATCTATGATAAAAGCATTAAAAAAGAATTATGATGAGATAAAAAATATTCCACAAGATAAATTTGAGGAATATACAGTTGCGACGTCCTTAGGGGAATCAGCTTGGGAAGAAGCGAAAGTTAAAAAGGATTTTGAAATATTTAAACCAAAGTTAGAAAAGATAGTTTCTTTATTAAGGGAATTTACTGAATATTATGGATATGAAGAAAATAAATATGATGCATTATTAAATCAATTTGAAGAAGGACTTACAGTTAAAAAGGTAGATAAGTTATTTAATGAGTTAAAAGAAGGGATTTTAAATCTATTAGGTAGAATTAAAAATAGTAATAAATTAGTTACTAGTGAATTATTAGAGGGAGAATATTCTGTAGAAGCACAAAAAGAGCTAAGTGAATATTTACTAGATGTAATAAAGTTTGATAAAGAAGCTGGTAGATTAGATGAAACAACACATCCATTTACTTTAAATATGGGAAATAAGGATGTAAGAATTACTACTCATTATTATGAAGATAATTTATTATCTAATATTTTTAGTATTGTGCATGAAGGTGGACATGCATTATATGAACAACATATTCCAGATACTCTTATAAATACAGGGCTTGATGGTGGTGTTTCAATGGGAATTCATGAATCGCAATCAAGATTTTATGAAAATATAGTAGGAAGAAGTAAAGAATTTTTAAGCTTTATTCTACCTCATATAAAAGAAAAGTTCCCAAGTTTATCAGATATAACTTTAGAGGAGTTTTATAAGGCTGTAAATTGTGTTAAACCATCTTTAATAAGAATAGAGGCAGATGAATTAACTTATAGTCTTCATATAATAATCAGATATGAAATTGAAAAAGCACTTATAAATGGAGAAATAGAGGTAGAAGATTTACCTAAGGTATGGAATAAAAAATATGAGGAATATTTAGGTGTTTCGCCTAAGGATGATGAAGAGGGAGTACTTCAAGATATGCATTGGTCTGCTGGAAATATAGGATATTTTCCAAGCTATGCTTTAGGAAATCTTTATGGTGGACAATTCTTAAATAAAATGTTAAAGGATAATCCTTCTGCTATGTCAGAATTAGTTAATGGAGATTTAACTTATATAAATAACTGGTTAAAAGATAATATTCATGTTCATGGAGGAATATATACTCCTGATGAATTAGTTAAGAAAGTAACTGGAGAAGAACTTAAAACAAGGTATTTCTTAGACTATTTAGAAGAAAAGTATACAAAGTTATATGATTTAAAATAGGTATAAAAAATAGAGCATTACTTAAAAGAAGTGATGCTCTATTTTTTTTTGTTTCTTATTAAATTTTATATATCATAGGTCTATTGGTATTATTAACAGTTCATCTTAAAAATATTCTTCATAAATAAAAAAGATTATTGTTAGAAATACTAAATATTATAAATATATTTATTAATATTTGTAAAAGATATATTTGAGAAATAGTATATAGAATTTTAAAATAGAAAGAGGGAACAGTATGAGGAAAATGAAAACAATGGATGGAAATACAGCAGCAGCACATATTTCTTATGGTTTTACTGAAGTTGCTGCTATATTTCCAATTACACCATCAACTCCTATGGGGGAAACAGTTGATGAGTGGGCAGCAAAAGGAAAGAAGAATATTTTTGGGGAGCCAGTTAAAGTTGTAGAAATGCAATCTGAAGCAGGGGCATCAGGAACATTACATGGTGCTTTACAGGGAGGTGCTTTAAGTACATCATATACAGCTTCTCAAGGTTTGCTTTTAATGCTACCTAATATGTATAAGATTATGGGTGAAAGATTACCAGCGGTTATACATGTTGCAGCAAGAGCCATAGCTACATCTTCTTTAAGTATATTTGGTGATCACCAAGATGTAATGGCAACAAGACAAACAGGCTTTGCTATGCTTTGTGAAGGCTCTGTTCAAGAAGTTATGGACTTATCAGGGGTGGCCCATTTAACTGCTATAAAGAAGAGAATGCCATTTTTAAATTTCTTTGATGGATTTAGAGTATCTCATGAACTTCAAAAGGTTGAAGTTATTGAGCAAGAAGAACTTGCAAAGCTTATAGATTATGAAGCATTAGAGGACTTTCGAAATTCAGCTTTAAATCCTAATCATCCTGTTATTAGAGGAACAGCACAAAATCCAGATATTTACTTTCAAATGGCTGAGTCCATTAATAAATATTATGAAGATATACCAGATGTAGTTGAAAACTATATGAGTGAAATAACAAAGCTTACAGGAAGAGAGTATCATTGCTTTGACTATTATGGAGCAAAGGATGCAGACAGAATTATTATCTCAATGGGTGCAGTTTCCGAAGTTGTTGAGGAAGTAGTTGACTATTTAAATAAAAATGGAGAAAAAGTAGGATTAGTTAAGGTAAGGTTATATAGACCTTTCTCAGTAGAAAAACTTATTAAGGCTATACCTACTTCTGTTAAGAAAATTGCTGTATTAGATAGAACAAAGGAGCCAGGGGCAATTGGAGAGCCTTTATACCTAGATATTGTAAAAGCATTTAATGGAAAAGAAAATGCACCTATGATTATTGGAGGAAGATTTGGCCTTGGTTCAAAAGATCCTACACCATCAGATATTGCAGCTGTATTTAAGAATCTCTCAGAAAGCAAACCAAAGGATAGATTTACTATTGGTATTGTGGATGATGTTACTAATCTTTCACTAGAACCAGTTAAGGATATAGATGTAGCTCAAGAAGGTACAACAGCTTGTAAGTTCTGGGGCTTAGGTTCAGATGGTACAGTTGGTGCTAACAAGAGTGCTATAAAAATTATAGGGGATCATACAGAAATGTATGCTCAAGCATATTTTTCATATGATTCAAGAAAATCTGGAGGAGTTACTGTATCACACTTAAGATTTGGAAAAACTCCAATTAAGGCTCATTACGAAGTTGATAGAGCAGACTTTGTAGCTTGTCACAATCAAGCCTATGTATATACATTTCCAATATTAGATGGCCTTAAAAAGGGTGGTAAATTTGTTTTAAATACTATTTGGTCACCAGAAGAAGTGGAGGAAAAATTACCTGCAAACTTAAAGAGATATATAGCTAATAACAACATTGAGTTCTATATAATAAATGCTGTTAAGATTGCTCAAGAAGTAGGACTTGGTGGAAGAATAAATATGATAATGCAATCAGCGTTTTTCAAAGTTGCTAATATAATTCCAGTAGAGGATGCTATTAAATACTTGAAGGAAGCAGTGGTTAATACATATAGCAAAAAGGGTGAAAAGATTGTTAATATGAATCATGCAGCTATTGATGCAGGGTTAGATGCTATAGTTAAAATAGATGTTCCAGATTCATGGAAAGATGCAAAAGAAGATGGAAAGATTGAAGAAAATATGGATGTTCCAGATTTCATAAAGAATATTTGTGAACCAATGAATAAACTAGAAGGAAACAAACTACCTGTATCAGCTTTTGTAAATGCAGATATGACAGATGGAACATTTATGGTAGGTACAACTGCATATGAAAAAAGAGGTATAGCAGTTAATGTTCCTGAATGGATACCTGAAAATTGTATTCAATGTAATCAATGTTCTTATGTATGTCCTCATGCAACTATTAGACCATTCCTTATAAATGAAAAGGAAAAAGAAAATGCACCTGAAGGTATGAAGATAATACCTGCTAATGGATTTAAAGGAGAGGCAATGTATTACATGATTGGCGTAACTCCTTTAGATTGTACTGGTTGTGGTAACTGCGTAGAAACATGTCCAGCACCAGGTAAGGCATTAATAATGAAGCCTCAAGATAGCCAACATGAACAAATTGAATGTTGGAACTATGCTGTTGAAGAACTTTCTGTAAAACCAAATCCTATGAAAAAAACTACAGTTAAAGGTAGCCAATTTGAGCAACCATTACTTGAATATAATGGTGCTTGTGCAGGGTGTGGAGAAACTCCTTATGCTAAGCTAGTAACTCAATTATTTGGAGATAGGATGATGATAGCTAATGCTACAGGGTGCACCTCTATATGGGCTGCTGGTGGAAGTGCAATGGCATATACAGCAAATAAAGAAGGAAATGGTCCAGCTTGGGCTAACTCTTTATTTGAGGATAATGCTGAATATGGATTAGGTATGCTTATAGCAGTAAAGACAATAAGAACTAGAATAGCTAATAATGTTAGAAAAGCATTAGAATCTGATATGTCTGAGGAAACCAAAGCTGTATTACAGGATTGGTTAGATAACATGAATGTAGGAGAAGGAACAAGAGATAGAGCTAATAAACTAGAAAAAGTTCTTCAAAATGAAGATGGCGAAATAGCTAAAAAGATACTTAATGATAAAGAATTCTTTGTTAAGAGATCACAATGGATATTTGGTGGAGACGGTTGGGCATATGATATTGGTTATGGAGGACTTGATCATGTGCTAGCTTCAGGAGAAGATGTTAATGTATTAGTTTTTGATACAGAAGTGTATTCTAATACAGGAGGGCAATCATCAAAGTCAACTCCAACAGCAGCAGTAGCTAAATTTGCTGCATCAGGTAAGAGAACAAAGAAAAAAGATCTAGGAGCTATAGCAATGACATATGGATATATTTATGTTGCTCAAGTTGCTATGGGTGCTGATAAGAGTCAAACTATAAAAGCTATTACAGAAGCAGAAAGCTATGATGGACCATCCCTAGTAATTGCTTATGCACCATGTATAGCTCATGGAATTAAGATAGGAATGTCAAATTCACAAGAAGAGGAAAGAAGAGCAGTTGATTGTGGATACTGGACATTATATAGATATAATCCAGAACTTCAAGGAAAGAAGAATCCATTCAGCTTAGATTCTAAGGAACCAAAGGCAAACTTTAGAGATTTCTTAATGGGAGAAGTAAGATATGCATCATTAGCACAAACATTCCCAGAAACAGCTGAAAAGTTATTTAAGAAAACAGAAGAAGATGCCTTAGAAAGATATACTAAATATAAGAAATTAGCAAGTGAGGAATAATAGATTAGAAGGTTGCATGGTTATAATGCAGCCTTTTTTCTTTCAAAATAGATTATCTTAAAAAAATTTAAGGTAACATGTTAAAAGTTTACAAATAATATAAAAGGTAGTAAATTATAATAGAGGAGGGGTATAATGAAAAAGAAAATATCAATTTTAATGTCTTTAATACTTTCAATTTTCTTATTAGTAGGGTGTGGAGGTAGTAAAGGTCCAAAAGACTATGTAACTGACTATTTTAAAGAGGTAAAAAGTGGAACTGAAAGTAAGATAGCACAACAAATGATAAGTGCTCAACTATCAGAGGAGGACATGCCTAAAGAGGCTGCAGATGCAATAATAAGCATGCTAGGAAAATTAGAGGTTTCACCAACAGATGAAAAAGTTGATGGAGAAAAAGCTACAGTTAATGTAAATATTAAAGGTGTAAGTTTTAAAACTGTAATAGCTAACTTCATGGGAAATTTAATGGCAGAGGCTATGAAGAGTGGTGCTGCTAATATGACTGATGAAGAGACTGAAAAATTAGTTACTGATGTATTAGTAAAATCAATTAATGATGCATCAGTAGAAGAAAGAACTGGTGTAGTGAATCTAACAAAGTCAGGTGATGAGTGGAAGGTTGTAGAGGATGATTCACTTATAGAGGTTATTTTAGGTATTTCAGAAGGAGATATCAATAGTTTATTAAAATAATAATTGACAAAATTTAGATACACATATAAAATAAAATAAATGGTAAAATATTTAAAAGGAGGTAGGATTATGTTTAATTTAATTAGTGCAAGTATAAGAATAAAAGAATATTTCTATAGTCCTATCTTATTAGAGAAGATTAAATAAGATTTACCTTTATTGATTTATTTTGAAGTATTAGAGGTCATGGACTATAGTTCCATGACCTTTTTGTATAACTGCAGCAATGTACTTTTAGGTCGTGGTATTACCATGAACTTTTTTTATTCTTTAGAAGAATAAATCAAAAGTAGATGGACAAGAAAAAGGGGATGTGACATCATGAAAAGAATATTAAATTATTTGCTCAAGTATAAAGTGAGCATAATTATTGGAAGCCTCTCAATGTTAGGGGTGATTGCAGTAGATTTATGTGTTCCTTATCTTCAAAAAGTTTTTTTAGATGAAGGGATAATAGGTGGGAAAAAGGAATTATTTGTACCCATTATAGTATTACTAGTAGGAATATCCTTAATTAAAGCAATTTTGGGATATTTAAAAGAATATTTATATGATGTATCTAGTAGTATGGTTAGTGAAGAACTAAAAAACGATTTATTTAACCATATACAAGAGCTAGAGTTTCAATACTTTGATGGTATGAATACCGGAGAGTTAATGTCAAGAATAGGTGAAGATACAGATACTATCTGGGAAACTATTGGATATGGATTAAGACTATTTGTAGAAAATATATTTTATTTTGTTTTATCTACAATTATACTTTTTTATCTTAACTGGAAACTTGCTTTAGCTTGCTTTGTGGTTATGATTCCTATTGGAGCAATAGCTATAAAGGTTGAGAAAAAGTTTGGAGAATGTTATGAAAAGATAAGTGATAAAACAGCAGAAATTAATACAACAGCTCAAGAGAATATTGCAGGAGTAAGATTGGTAAAAGCATTTGCTAGAGAAAAGTATGAAATTAAAAAGTTCTATAAATTAAATAAATCATACTATGATTTAAATATGGAACAGGCAAAGATAATGGGGAATCACTTTCCTCCAATAGATTTTTTAACAAATATATCATTAGTTATTATGATTATTTTAGGGGGATACTTTGTTTTAACTGAAGAAATAACTTTAGGTGTATTAGTAGCTTTTAGCGGTTATATTTGGAATTTAATATGGCCTATGAAGATGCTTGGGCAACTCACTGACTTATTATCAAGAACTATTGCATCAGCAAAGAAGGTATTTAGGATTATGGATAGAATATCTAATATCCAAGGAAAAGAAGATGGATATTTCCCAGAAAATATTAGGGGAGATATAGAACTTAAAAATGTTTCATTTAAGTATAATGAAGATTTAGTACTAAAGAATATTAATCTTAAAATACCAGCAGGAAGTACAGTGGCAATTATGGGAGTAACAGGCTCTGGTAAGTCTAGTTTGATGAATTTAATTGGTAGATATTACGATGTTTGCAATGGAGAGGTTTTAATTGATGGAGTTGATATAAGGGACTATAACTTAAATAAATTAAGAAGTAATATGTCTATAGTTCCACAAGATGTCTTCCTATTTTCAGATACTGTTATAAATAATATTAGATTTGGTAATCTTAATTCCACAAAGGATGAAGTAGATAAAGCATGTAGAGATGCTTGTTGCTACGAATTTATACAAGACTTACCACAATCTTTTGAAACTGAAATTGGTGAAAGAGGTGTAGGATTATCAGGTGGTCAAAAGCAAAGAATATCAATAGCTAGAGCCTTAGTAAGGAAAGCCCCTATATTAATTTTAGACGATTCTACATCAGCCTTAGATATGGAAACAGAACATGAGCTGTTAGCAAATTTAAGGAAAAGGGAGAGCGGTTCTACAACATTTATAATAGCTCATAGAATTTCAGCAGTAAAAAATGCAGATATAATAATATACTTAGAAAATGGTGAAATAAGAGAAATAGGAAAGCATAATGAGTTAGTAAAGAAAAAGGGAATATACTATGATATTTATTGTGAGCAATTTAAAGATTTTGAAGCCTTAGAAAGCGAGGCGATATAATGGCTAAGAATAGTACAAAACAAGATGAAAAGGTAACGAGAAGAAGTAAAAAAGATATAGTAGTTAGACTATTAAAATATTTAAAACCATACAAAAAACAATCTATTATAGTAATTTTATTAATGTTTTTTGTAATGCTATGTTCAGTTATCAATCCTTATCTTTTAAAGGTAGCTATTGATGATAAAGTTGTTAATAAGGATGTTAAAGGCTTAGTATTAATAGGAGTGGTTTTAGTTGTTTTAAATCTAATTGCATGGGTATTTTCAAAAATAAGATGGAATATGATTTCAGAAATAACTAATAATATTTTAATCAATATAAGACATGAACTATATTCTCATATACAAACTCTATCTTTTGAATTTTTTGATAGTAGGCCAGTAGGGAAAATACTAGCAAGAGTGGTTGGAGATGTTAATGCATTAAAAAATTTATTTAATCAAAGTATTCAATCATTAATTCCTGAATTATTAAGTTTTATTTGTGTTTCAGTAGTAATGTTATTTTTAAATGTAAAGTTAACTTTAGCATGTATGGCTTTATTGCCATTACTAGGTGTTGCAATGGTGGGGATTGATATAATTTCTAGAAGGCGTTGGGAAGTTTATAGAAATAAACGTTCAAATTTAAATGCTTTTACCCATGAAGATTTTTCTGGGATTAAAGTAGTTGAAGGATTTGCTAGAGAAGAGCATACTAGCAATAAGTTTAAAGAGTTAGTTCATCAAGTGGTAGAAGCTTTTATAAAGGCTGTAAGAATTAATGATTTTTTCTGGCCTTTATCTGAACTTGCTTGGGGAATTGGAACAGTAGTAGTATTTGCAGTTGGATATAATCTAATCATTAATGGAGAAATAGAAATTGGTACCCTATTAGCGTTTTCTATGTATGTAGGAATGTTCTGGAGACCTATAATGAATATATCAAGTTTTTATAATACCTTTGTAACTAATTTATCAGCTGCAGATAGGATTTTTGATATTCTAGATATTAAAGGAAATATAAAAAATAAGGATAATGCAAAAGTTGTAGAGGATATAAAAGGCCATGTGGAATTTAAAAAAGTATACTTTGCATATGAAGATGGGATAAACGTTTTAAAGGATGTCAGTTTTAAAGTTGAATCAGGAGAAAGAATAGCACTAGTAGGAAGTACAGGAGCAGGTAAATCTACAATAGTATCTTTATTAAGTAGATTTTATGATGTTAGTTCTGGAGAAATATTAGTTGATGGTAAAAATCTAAAGGATTTGGATATAGAGTCTTTTAGATCTCATATGGGAATAATGCTACAAGATACTTTCTTATTTTCAGATACAATTATGGAAAATATAAGATATGGTAGGTTAGATGCTACTGATGAGGAAGTAATTAATGCAGCAAAGGCAGTTAATGCACATGACTTTATTATGAATCTTGAGGATGGGTATAATACTGAAGTTAATGAAAGAGGATCAAGATTATCCCTTGGACAAAGACAACTTATATCATTTGCTAGAGCACTTCTTGCAGATCCAAGAATTTTAATATTAGATGAGGCTACATCTAATATAGATACAAAAACTGAAAGGTTAGTACAACAAGGTATTGAAAAGTTATTACAAGGAAGAACTTCCTTTGTAATTGCTCATAGATTATCTACTATTAGAGACTGCGATAGAATTATGGTTGTTGAAGATGGTAGGATTATAGAGCATGGAAATCATGAAAGTTTAATGGCTACTAAAGGAAACTATTATAATTTATATATGTCACAATATGAGTTCTTAAATGAAGGAGCATAAAAAAGAAAGGCGTAATGCCTTTCTTTTTAAAATCTTGTAGGGACTTGGAATGCAGTTTTACTTGCATGTTCCCCTCTAGTGTAAGAGTATTCTGAGGTTGGCGTATTAAATGACTTCATAGACGATGGAAATCTAATTTCAGATGAATTAATTACTCCATCTGTTCTATGTTGTTTTTTATTTCCCATGGTTCATCAACTCCTTACATTTATAGTTTGTCTAAAAAAATTTAAGAGATACTAGTTAAATAAATATACATTTGTAGAATATAGGATAGGTTTATATTCTTTAAATAGTTTTCTATATTTTGTGATTTTTAATATGATAAATATCCATTATTTATAGTAAAGCACAATTAAAGAATTTAAAATAAATTAATTGGGAGATTATGTTGAAAAAACAATAAAAGTGTATTAAAATGGTAAGGCGAACGTGAATGGGAGGAATTAAATTGTCAGATACATTTAGATGCATTATCAAAAAAGAAAAAGGAAATTTTTTCATTGGTGAAGACTATAACGGTAAAAAGTACAATATAGAAAAGAATATGAATATACGATGCAAAGTAGGAGATGATTTTTACTTTTATGCACGTAGAGTAAAAGGTTTTTTAAGAGACACGTTGATACCTATATCAGATGAAGAAGCTGGAGTGAAAATATAATAAATATAAAATAAAAAAGGCGAGGTATATCGCCTTTTTTGCTATCTTCTCTTAGTAGCAACTTCTACATTAACTTTTCTTTTGTTAATTTTATTACCAGAACAAGCTTCTAGAACCTTTTGTGATACATCCTTATCAACAGTTACAAATGAGAAGCTTTCTAATATATCTACCTTATTAACTTTCTTTCCGCTAATATTAGCTCTTTCAGTTATATAAGTAACTAATGCCTTAGGAGTAAGTTTATCTCTCTTACCGATAGAGAAGAATAATCTTACATCATTGCTTGATGGGGATTCTAAAGCATTTTTGCTGTAATCAAAGCTCATTTCTTTATCAAATTGCATCTTCATAAGAGTTGCAACAACTTCAACAGGATTATTATTTTCGCAAAGTTCATTTGCAAGTATTAGATACTTACCAAAGTTACCATCGTTAAGCTCTTTTAATATTTCTTTAGACTTTTTATTAAACTTTGCATCTATAATTTGTTGTACTGTAGGAATTGGTAATTTTGGAATAGATCCTTTAGTAACATTTTTTATTTGCTTAATCATTGAATGCTCTCTTGGAGTAACAAAAGAATAAGCTGTACCTTCTCTATTAGCTCTACCAGTTCTTCCGATTCTATGAACATATGATTCAACATCTTGTGGTAAATCATAGTTAAATACGTGAGTAACACCATCTACGTCAATTCCTCTTGCAGCTACATCAGTTGCAACCAAGAAGTTTAATGAACCTTCCTTAAATCTTTTTAAAGTTCTCATTCTGTGCATTTGAGACATATCTCCATGCATACCTTCAGCAACGTAGCTCTTAGATTGAAGTGCTTCAACTAATTCATCAACACCCCTTTTAGTTTTACAGAATATAATTGATGATGCTGGAATTTCTAAATCTAACACTCTACAGAAAGCTTCAAACTTAGTTTTTGGATTAACTTCGAAGAAACCTTGGGTAATCTTTGAAACTGTCATTGAAACCTTTTTTATATTAACTACTTTATAGTCCTTTTTTAAATAGTTTTGAGCTAACTTTTTAATTGGTTGTGGCATTGTAGCTGAGAATAATAAAGTTTGTCTTTCTTCTTGAGATGGTAATTCCTTTATTATTTCTTCTATATCATCAATGAATCCCATATTTAACATTTCATCAGCTTCATCAAGAACTAAGAATTGTACATGTGAAAGTGGAAGAGCCTTTCTGCTAATTAGATCTAATACTCTTCCAGGAGTACCAACAACTATATCTACTCCTCTTTTTAATTCTTTAATTTGTCTTGTGATTGAATCTCCACCATATATAGGAAGAACTTTTAATTTATCATATTTAGAAAGTTTATTTAATTCTTCATATATTTGGATAGCTAATTCTCTTGTAGGGGTTAATATTATAGAAGATATATCTTTTCCTCTTTTAATATTATTAATTATTGAGCAACCAAAAGCTGCTGTCTTTCCTGTACCAGTTTGAGCTTGCCCTATTATGTCATATCCTTCTATCGCTAAAGGAATAGCCTCAGCTTGAATTTGAGAAGGATTAATATATCCTAAGTCATCAATTGCCTTTAATAATGTTTCTTTTAAATTTAAATCTCTGAATGTAATTTCTTTCATGTAATTTTCCCTTCATGTATATATTTGAATAATTTTATTGTATCGACACTAACTTTCTAAGTATAGCTTACTTTGAACAATAATGCAAAGTATTTTAATTAGTAAATCTTTCTCTTGACTATGAAAGAGTAAATTTGTATTCTTATAAATGAATTAAAGATAAAGTAAGGATAGGTGAATCATGGTGATAGTTGTTGGCGGGATGATAGGCTTAGGAAAAAGCTCAGTATCAAAGGTTTTAGGGGAACATTTTAATTCGGAAGTATTCTATGAAAGCGTAGATGATAATCCATTATTACCCCTTTTTTATAGTGAGTCAGAAGAGGAAATTCAAAAGAAGAGATATCCTTTTTTACTACAACTTTATTTCTTAAATACTAGATTTAAGAGTATTAAGGAAGCGTTATACGCTGATAAAAATATTTTAGATAGATCCATTTATGAAGATTGGTATTTTGCTAAAAAGAATATGGAACTTGGTAGAATATCTGAATTAGAGATGAAGATATATGAAGATCTTTTAGAAAACATGATGGAGGAGTTAAAAGAAATACCTAAAAAAGCTCCAGACTTAATGGTTTATTTAAAAGGTTCATTTGATACTGTAATGAATAGAATAAAGCTTAGAGGTAGAGAGTTTGAAGTAGATGATTCCTTAATGGAATATTATAAGTTCCTTTGGGAAGGGTATGATTATTGGGTTAATAATTGCTATAGTGCGTCAGATGTTGTAATTATAGATATGGATAGATTAGATGTAGTAAATAGTGAAGAAGATAAGAAAGAGCTTATTAGATTAGTAGAAGAAAAACTAAAGAATAGACAATAGTAGCAAACGAGGAAAAAGTTGCAATTGATATTTTTATTTAATATTATGTAATTATGTGAAAAAAAGTATTGGATTCAATACTTTTTTTTATATCCTAAGCCATGGTAAAAATGTTAAAATGATATCATCGAGTTTTTAGAGAATAGATGGAGGGTGTGGGAATGTTATCAAAATTCAGTGTAAAAAAGCCACTAACAATTATAGTATCAGCAATATTAGTAAGTATATTAGGATTTATTTCATTTTCAAAAATGACTACTGATTTACTTCCAAGCATGGATTTACCATATGTTATTGTTATGACTACTTATCCAGGTGCAAGCCCTGAAAAGGTAGAACTATCAGTTACGAAACCACTAGAACAAGCATTAGCTACTACAAGTGGGATTAAGGAAATAAATAGTATATCTAGAGAAAATTCTAGTATGATCATGCTAGAATTTGAGCAAGGTATAAATATGGACAGCATCATAATTGAGATGAATAGTAAACTTGATATGGTAAAGGGACAATTAGGGGATGAAATTGGAACTCCTATGTTCATGAAGATGAATCCAGATATGATGCCAATTATGGTTGCTAGTGTAGATTATAATGGTAAGAATGTAAAAGATTTATCTGAGTATGTAAGTAATGAGGTTATTCCGCAATTTGAGAGAATTGAGGGAGTAGCATCAGTAAGTGGAACAGGATTAGTTGAAGAAAGCATCAAAGTTCAATTGAATGAAAGTAAAATAAACGAGATAAATAATAAGGTTTTAGCTACAGTTGATAGTTCATTAGCAGAAGCTCAAGCCAAGTTAGACCAAGGTAAAAAGCAAATTGCAGAAAGTAAAAAATTATTAGAAAAGGAAACACAGTTAAAGACAGAAGAATTAGTGGAAGGTAGCTTAGCTATTCAAGATGGAAAATTAAAGTTAGAAGATGCACTAGAGAATTTACCAAAAACTAAGGAAGAGTTAATAAGTCAAAAAGAGCAATTAATAAAACAAAAGGAAGTTTTAGATAAACTAATAGAATTTTTTAATGGATTAAATATTCCTGTTAGCGATGAAATGAAAGCTTTTTTAAACAAGATATCAGCTGGAATAGATACCATTGATAAAGCAATAGATTCAATTAATGAAAAAACTCCAGATTTAGAAAAGCAATTAGAGAACTTAGTAGAAACTCAAAAGCAAATTGAAGTGGGAAAATTAACTTTAACAAGAGAATTAACAAAAGCTTCAATTGCTTTAGATAACGCAGAAGCAGAATTAAATAAAGCCTATGAAGAATTTGAAAAATCAAGAGATGAAGCATATAAAAAGGCTGGTATAGGTAGTGCAATAACAAAGGATACTATAAGTAAGATATTAATGGCAGAAAACTTTAGTATGCCTGCAGGTTATTTAGTAGAAGGGGATGAGCAAATCCTTGTAAAAGTAGGAGATGCATTTACAAGTTTAGATGAATTAGAGAATTTGGTATTATTTAATGTTCCAGTAGATAATGTTGGAAACATAAAATTAAAGGATATTGCAAAAGTTGAAATGGTAGATAACTCTAGTGATATGTATGCAAAGATAAATGGGAATGATGGAGTTATTCTTGCATTTCAAAAGCAAAGCACCTCATCCACAGCAGAGGTATCAGACAAACTAAATGAAAAAATAGAACAACTTAAAGAAAAGGATAGCAGTTTACATATTACTCCTCTTCAAGACCAAGGGGTATATATTAATATAGTAATTAGCTCTGTATTAAATAATCTTGTTTTAGGTGGATTATTAGCAGTAGTAATATTATTTGTATTCTTAAGAAATATAAAACCAACAATAATAATAGCTTTAAGTATTCCAATAAGTTTATTATTTGCAGTTGCAATGATGTATTTTAGTGGGGTTACAATGAATGTTATATCATTAGCTGGACTAGCTCTAGGTGTTGGTATGTTAGTAGATAATAGTATTGTAGTTATAGAGAATATTTATAGATTAAGAAATGAAGGCATGGGTATAAAAAAGGCAGCAGTGCAAGGGGCATCACAAGTAGCAGGTGCAATAGTAGCATCAACCCTTACAACAATCTGTGTATTCTTACCTATAGTTTTTACAGATGGGTTATCAAGACAGTTATTTACTGATATGGGGCTTACAATTGCATATTCATTAATAGCAAGTTTAATAGTAGCTTTAACTCTAGTACCTACAATATCTTCAAAGGTATTAACCAATATTGATGAGAAGGAGCATGGATTATTTGATAAATTTGTGAACTTTTATGAGGGCTTACTTAGAAAAGCTCTTAGATATAAGTGGGTAGTATTAGGGGCAGTAGCTATATTACTTGTTATAAGTTTTATTGGTGTTATGGTAAAGGGAATGATATTAATGCCAGAAATGGATAGTCTTCAAATTTCGGTTACTATGAGTATGGAGAAAGATACTCCTCAAAGTGATTTGAGAGAAATGAGTAATAAGGTAATTGAAAGAATTACAGAAATAGATGACGTAGAAACTGTTGGAGCTATGGAATCAGGCACAGGAAGCTCAATGGGAGGGCAAAGTAAATCTATTTCTTATTATGTTCTTTTAAATGAAGATAAAAAAGCAACAAGTAAGGAACTTTCAAAAGAAATTGCAGAAAAAACTAAAGATTTAAATTGTGAGTTGAAAATAAATTCCTCTACTATGGATATGTCTGCTTTAGGGGGTTCTGGTGTTGAGGTTAAAATAAAGGGAGACAACCTGGACACATTAAAATCCATGGCTAAAGATATAGCTGGAATTCTAGAAAGCGTAGAAGGAACTAAGGAAATTCAAAATGGATTAGATGAAAGTTCTATGGAAACTAAGATTACTGTAGATAAGAATAAAGCTATGGAACATGGACTTACAGTAGCACAAGTATATCAAGATATAGCTTTTGCAATAAAGAGTGAATCAAACTCAACAACTTTAAATTTAAATTCTAAAGAATATCCTGTGGTATTAGTTAATGATGATGAAAAATCATTAACTAAAGAAAAGTTAAATAATTATGAAATAACTTCAACTATTAATGGTGAAGAAAAGAAGATAAAACTAACTGATATTGCAGTTATAAGTGAAGAGGAAAGTTTATCAAGTATTAATAGAGAAAATCAAGTTAGAAATATATCTGTAAAAGCTGGAGTTGATAGTGATCATAATGTTGGATTAGTTAGTGATGATGTAGAGAAGAAATTAAGCACTTACAATGTTCCAGAAGGATATACAGTAGAAATGGGTGGCGAAAAAGAATCAATGGATAGCACATATACAGACTTAGTAAGTATGTTATTACTTGCAATAGTATTTATCTATGCTATCATGGTTGCACAGTTCCAATCATTCCTATCACCATTTATAGTTTTATTTACAATACCATTAGCATTTACAGGTGGATTACTTGCACTATTATTAACAGGTTTCAATTTAAGTATGATAGCAATGCTTGGATTCTTAGTTCTTGCAGGTGTTGTAGTTAATAATGGTATAGTGTTCGTAGATTATGTAAATCAATTAAGATTAGAGGGAGTAGATAAAAAGGAAGCTCTAATAATTGCTGGTAGAACAAGAATTAGACCTATTCTTATGACAGCATTAACAACAATACTTGGATTATCAACTTTAGCTATGGGTATTGGAATGGGATCAGATATGATTCAACCTATGGCAATAGTAACTATAGGTGGATTAACATATGCTACAATTCTTACTTTATTTGTAGTACCTATAATTTATGATATTCTTCATAAAAAAGAGTTAAAGCCTATAGAAGTGGAATAAAGATAAAAGATATAAAAAGGATAAGTAATGCTTTAGAAAATAGTGAAGGCACTCTAGATTTGAGTGCCTTCATTGTTTATATTATCTTGAGTTTATTTCCATGGTGCTGCATCTGATGGCATTCTCCAATCACCTCTAGGAGAAAGTGATATACTACCAACCTTTGGGCCATCAGGAAGAGCGCTTCTCTTAAATTGTTGAGTGAAGAATCTCCACATAAATTTGTCTAACCATTTTTGAATTTCTTCATCACTATAATCATTTTTAAATGCTTCTTTTGCTAGGAAGTATATTCTTTCCTTTGAAGAGCCATGTTTAATAAAATGATATAGGAAGAAATCATGTAGTTCATATGGTCCAACTATATCTTCTGTCTTTTGGGCAATTTCACCCTTTGCATCCTTTGGTAAAAGCTCAGGGCTTACAGGAGTATCTAAAATATCAAGTAAAGTTTCAGAGACTTCTTTGGAAACTTCCTTTTCTGCAACATATCTAACAAGATATCTTACTAATGTTTTTGGTATAGAAGGATTTACTGAATACATTGACATATGATCCCCATTATAAGTACACCATCCTAATGCAAGTTCTGATAAATCACCAGTACCAATTAGTAACCCACCTTCTTTATTGGCAATATCCATAAGTATTTGAGTTCTTTCTCTTGCTTGAACATTTTCATAAGTTACATCATGGATATCTTTATCATGACCAATATCTTCAAAATGTTGAAGAGCAGCCTTTACTATATTTATTTCTCTTAAATCGCAACCAAGTTCCTTACATAAAGTAAGGGCATTATTATAAGTTCTATCTGTAGTTCCAAAACCAGGCATTGTAATAGAAATTATATTTTCCATAGGTAGATTTAATAATTTAAATGTTTTAACCACTACAAGTAAAGCTAGGGTTGAATCTAAGCCACCTGAAATTCCAATAACAGCTTTCTTTAAACCAACATGTTCAAATCTTTTTGCTAATGCAGCAGATTGAATATCAAATATTTCCTTACATCTTGTTTCTCTTTCATATTCATTAGAAGGAACAAAAGGATGCTTATCTACAAATCTATCAAAAGATTTAAGTTCTGTATTATCATAGTTAAATTTTATTATTTTAGGTTCTATACTAACTTGTTTTGAAGAGTCTCTAAAACTTAAGTTCTTCATTCTTTCAGCTTTTAACCTGAATAAATCGATTGTTCCATAAATTACTTCATTATCTCTTTGGAATCTCTTATTTTCTTTTAATAAGGTACCATTTTCACTAATTAGTAAATGTCCACTAAATAAAAGGTCAGTAGATGATTCATGAACACCTGCAGAGGAGTATACATAGGAACATAAAGCTCTAGCACTTTGATTAGATATAAGAGATTTTCTATATTCCATTTTACTAACTAATTCATTTGATGCTGAAAGATTTCCTATTATATTAGCACCCATTAAAGCTAAATATGAGCTTGGTGGTATAGTAACCCACAAATCTTCACATATTTCAAAAGCATAATTAAAATCTTTACATGAGAATATTAAATTAGTTCCAAATGGAATATCTTCTTGGAAAGGAAGAGATACAACCTTATCTCTAACACCTACTCCTTCTGAAAACCATCGTTTCTCGTAAAATTCACTATAATTAGGAATAAATGATTTAGGCACTATTCCTAATACCTTACCTTTAAATAAGACAAAAGCACAATTGTACAGTGTAGTTTTGTGCAAGAATGGTGCACCAACAGCTATTAAGATATCTAAGTCTTTTGTAGAAGAAAGTAAGTTCTCTATACCTTTTAGAGAGTTATTTAGCAAAGTGTCTTGAAGAAAAAGGTCTCCACAGCTATAAGAAGTAATAGATAGTTCGGGAAAAACTATCATTTTTGCATTATTCGACACGGCGTCATTAATGCAAGTCAGTATGTTTTTAATATTAAATTCAACATCACTTACTCTAGTAACAGGGCAAGCTGATGCAACTTTTATGAAATCCATAATAATTCAACTCCAATTAATATATTCTTACTAGTGTATTATTTGAAAAAATCTTATTATATAAACATAATAAGATGAAAATATTAGAAAATCAATGAAAACAAAAGAAAGGGAGAGAAATATTTTATAATGAGGTATTAAATAACTTATAAAGGGTAAAAATAAACTTTGTATAAGGTTAATTGTTCTTGTATAATAGAAGCATAAAGTAAATAATATATAAATAATATAGTAAAAGTGATATAATAATATCATATATGGGAGTAAATCCCAGAGGAGGAGGGAAAAATAATGATACCTGCTATTATATTATGGTTGGTTATTGGCGTAGGGGTAATACTACTTGATATTGGTACAAGTTTATTCTTATTTGTATGGTTTGCAATAGGATCTGTAGTTGCAATTATTGCTGCTTTAGCTGGTGTAAATTTTGCATGGCAGCTAATATTGTTTGGAATTTCAAGTATAATTGCAATTTCAATAGGTTATCCTTGGTCAAGGAAAAAGTTTAAGAATACTGTTAATCGTACTAAGCTTATGGAAGAAGAGTATATAGGAAAAACTTTTATCGCCTCAGAGGATATAGATGATAGATATAGATTCAAGGTTAGTGGAGTCTATTGGACAGGCGAAAATAAAGGAGAAAAAATATTAAAAGGCCAAAAGTTCCAAGTAGTTGGAATTGAAGGAAATAAATTAGTTATTGAAGGAATAAGGGAGGAATAATAATGGTTGGATTAATATTATTAGGGGTAGGATTATTAATAGTTCTTATAATAATTCTATCATCAATTAAAATTGTTAATACTGGGTACCTATATGTAGTTGAACGTTTTGGTCAATTCCATAGAATATTAGAACCAGGTTGGCATTTTACAATACCTTTTGTAGACTTTGTTAGAAAGAGAGTATCTACAAAACAACAAATTTTAGACGTACCACCTCAATCAGTTATTACTAAGGATAATGTTAAGATATCTGTTGATAATGTAATATTCTATAAATTACTTAATGCAAAAGATGCAGTATATAATATTGAAGATTATAAATCAGGTATAGTTTATTCTGCTACAACAAATATGAGAAATATATTAGGTAATATGACTCTTGATGAAATTTTATCAGGTAGAGATAAGATTAACCAAGATCTATTAAGTATTATTGATGAAGTTACAGATGCTTATGGTATAAAGATACTTTCAGTTGAAATTAAGAATATAATTCCACCAGCAGAAATTCAAAATGCTATGGAAAAGCAAATGAAGGCTGAAAGAGATAAGAGAGCTATGATTCTTCAAGCAGAAGGTCAAAGACAATCTCAAATAGAGAAAGCAAATGGTGAAAAGCAAGCTAAGATTCTTCAAGCTGAAGCTGAAAAAGAGGCTAATATTAGAAGAGCTGAAGGTTTAAAAGAGTCTCAATTATTAGAAGCGGAAGGTAAAGCTAAGGCTATAGAACAAATAGCTATTGCAGAAGCAGAAGCAATAAGAAAGGTAAACCAAGCTATTATTGAGTCTGGAACTGATGAAAGGGTTATTGCATTAAAGCAAGTTGAAGCTCTTAAAGAAATGGCTAATAATCCAGCTAATAAGCTTATTTTACCAAATGAAACATTATCATCTCTTGGTAGTATAGCGGCAATAGGAGAAATGCTTAAAGGAGAAAAATAAAAAAATATTTAAAAGTACTGTAGATGCTACAGTACTTTTGTTAAAATTATGGAAGTAGAGAGGAAGTTTGCATGTTTGTTTATAGATATGAAAAATCAACTGGAGGAACGTTATTCTTTAATGCGGATCATAGAGAAATAATAGATAGATGCGCAAAGGAAGGATGGAGATTTGTTAGTGCAATACCTACATACCAAAATGGTGAAGGAAAAGTAAGAGAATTCGATTTAGTTTTTGAGAAAGAAGTAGAATAGAAATTAATTGTAATCACAAATTTTGTGGTTACAATTTTTTTTGGTTAAAAAATGTTGATTTTATTACTTTACTATGATAAAGTAATAAATAGATAAAGAAAGTAAATTGGGGGTATAAATATGATATTAAAAAAGATAGTTAAAAAAGGGCTGTTACTTACAATAATAGGGGCTATGGCTTTAGGGCTAGTGGCTTGTGGCGATAATAAGGAAAGTGAGACAAGTTCCCTAGAGAAAGAAGAATTAGTATTGGGATTTGATGATACTTTTGTTCCAATGGGATTTAAGGATAGTAATGGGGAATATACTGGTTTTGATATTGAAATGGCAAAGGAAATATCAAATGTTATGGGGAAAAAAATAAAGTTCCAACCTATAAATTGGAACATGAAAGAATCAGAACTGAACAATGGTAATATAGATTTTATATGGAATGGATTTTCCGTTACTGATAAAAGAAAGGAACAAGTTGACTTTTCAAAACCCTATTTGAGAAATAGACAAGTTATTGTAACGTTAGTTGGATCATCTATAAAAACTAAAGAGGATTTAAAGGGGAAGGTTGTTGTAGCTCAAAGTGAATCTAGTGCTATTAATGCTATTGGAGATTATAAGAGCAATTTTAAGGAGTTAGTTACATTTGATACTAATGAGCAAGCTTTAAGAGACCTAGAAGCTGGAAGAGCTGATGCTATTGTTGCAGATGAAATTTTATTGAAATATTATACTAATCAAAAAGGGGCAGATAAATTTAATTTCCTAGAAGACAATTTTGGAGAGGAAGATTATGCAGTTGGTATGAAAAAAGGTGATACAAAGCTTGTGGAAGCATTTAATAAGGCTTATGATCAAGTTGTAGAATCTGGAAAGGCATCAGAAATTTCAAAGAAATGGTTTGGTGATGATATAGTAGTAAAATAATTTATTTAAGGAGGAGTACTAAATGGAGATTATGATGATAGAACTTATGCCTCAGTTACTTCAAGGCTTTGGAACGACATTAAAAATATTTATATTAACCTTAATTATGTCTATTCCATTAGGGTTAATAATTGCATTAGGAAGAATATCAAAGTTTGGTTTTATAAGATGGATAACTGGAATTTATGTTCTTATAATGAGAGGTACTCCTCTAATGCTTCAAATTATATTTATATTCTTTGGATTACCTTTATTAGAGATATCAATAGCAAGATTTCCAGCAGCTATATTAGCATTAGTATTAAATTATGGGGCATACTTTGCAGAAATATTTAGATCTGGAATTCAATCTATAGATAAAGGACAGTATGAGGGAGCATATGTATTAGGATTATCAAATAAAGATATATTCTTTAGGATAATACTTCCTCAAGCCTTTAAGAGAATATTACCACCAATATCAAATGAGATAATTACTTTAGTTAAGGATACTGCTTTAATTTATGTTGTAGGGTTGGATGAGCTACTAAAGGTAGGGACTATAGCGTTAAATAGAACAGCATCATTATTTCCACTAGTAATGGTAGGGGCAATTTATCTATTATTTATTGGATTGTTAACTAAAATATTATCAAGTATAGAAAAGAAATTTAGTTATTATGAATAGAGGTGGTATTTATGCTAAAAGTTAGTGGATTAACTAAGAACTTTGGGAAAGTAGAGGTTTTAAAAGGGGTAGACTTAGAAATTAAATCAGGAGAAATATTAGTTGTTGTGGGGCCGTCTGGTGGAGGTAAGACTACTCTTTTAAGGTGTATTAATGCACTAGAGGAAGCAGATTCTGGGGATATAGAAATTAATGGAAAAGAGTTGTGCCATAGTGGTAAGTATATAGATAAAAAAGGGCTTAAAGATATAAGAAGAGATATAGGGCTAGTTTTTCAGGGATTAAATTTGTTTCCTCATATGAGTGTTTTAGAAAATTTAATAGAGGCACCTCAAAAGGTATTGGGGATAAAAAAAGAGGTTGCCATAAATAAGGCTAAGGAAATTTTAGGGTTTTTAGGACTTGAGGATAAAATTAATAGCTATCCTTTTCAATTATCAGGTGGACAAAAGCAGAGGGTTGCAATAGGAAGAGCATTAGCATTAGAACCTAAGCTTATATGTTTTGATGAACCAACATCAGCTTTAGATCCAGGGTTAACAGATGAGGTGGCAAAGCTTATAAAAAGTTTGAGTTTGACTGGAATGGCTACCCTTATAATAACACATGATATGGATTTTGCTAAAAAGGTATCAGACAGGATTGTGTCTATGGATAAAGGAAAGTTAATTGAAGGGTTAATTTTTGAACAAATTAATTAGAGTTAAAGAGAGGAATTACAATATAATCCTCTCTTTTTTGTAACCTAAACTTTAAGTACCAACTTATTGATAAAGTTAAGTTGGTATAAAAAAATAAGAAAAATATACGAAAAATCGACAAAATGATATGTAATTTCAGGATTTATTTATAAAATGAGAATTATAATCGTGGAAAAAGGTCGAAAAATTAGTTATAATAAATTAAATTAAGCTTGTACAAAAGAGAAGGGATTGATTAAACGTGGCTTTAATTGGAATATTAATTATTATTGTTGGGTTTGCATTAAAACTTAACACAATTGCAGTAGTTATATCGGCAGGAGTTGTAACAGGTTTAGTGGCTGATATGAGTATTGTAGAAATACTTAGAACTTTAGGTGAAACTTTTGTGGCAAAAAGAGAAATGTGTTTATTTCTTTTAACATTACCAGTAATAGGGCTGTGTGAAAGATATGGATTAAAAGAAAAGGCAATTATGTTAATTAAAAAGGCAAAAGGATTATCTACTGGTAAGATAATAAGTGGATATTTATTTGTAAGAGAAATAGCTATTACATTATCAGTTAAATTAGGTGGACATCCTCAGTTTGTAAGACCTCTTATAAATCCAATGGCTCAAGGAGCAGCAATAGCAGAGTATGGAGAAATTGATAAAAAGGATGAAGATAAGATAAAAGCTTATTCTGCAGCTTCAGATAATATAGCTAACTTTTTTGGACAAAACGTATTTATGGCTAACTCAGGAGTTTTATTAATTGCAAGTACACTTGGTACTTTAAATTTACCTGGACTTGGAGAAACTGTGGATACATTAGCAATAGCTAAGGCATCTATTCCAGTTGCAATAATAGCCTTTATATTAGGTGTGTTACAAAATTATTTATTAGATAGAAGTTTAAAGAGAAAGTACGGAATAAAGAAATAAACTAAGGAGGAAAATCTAGATGGATATAAAAGAACTTTCAAATATATTATTGAATATCTTCTATATTATGGTTGGGTTAATGATGACATTAACTATGATATACACATTAAAAGATAAAAAACACAAAACTAGATATGGTACAGCAGCATTTTGGGGAATATTAGCGGTTATATTTATATTTGGAGAGTTTATTCCAGCTGAAGTAGTTGGAGGGTTAATAATAGTTATAGCTGTATTATCAGGATTTAATCAAGTTAATATGGGTACAATAAAGCAGCTAGATAATACTTTTTCTAAGATAAAGGCTGAAAAGATAGGGTTAAAAATATTCCTACCTTCATTAGTTATAGCTTTCGTTGCACTTGCAATTGCTCAATTTACACCTATATCTGGTGTGGCAGCTATAGGTATTTCAGCAGTAGCAGCTCTTATATTAACATTTATAATTACTAAATGTTCAGCTTCTGAAGTTGTAGAAGATAGTGATAGAATGCTTCAATCCGTAAGCTCTACAGCAATTTTACCTCAATTACTAGCAGCATTAGGTGCTTTATTTACAGCGGCAGGTGTTGGTGATATTATATCAAATATGATTTCAAATGTTATACCAGAAGGTAATATTTGGCTTGGTATTACAGCTTACTGTGTAGGTATGGCATTATTTACAGCAATAATGGGAAATGCTTTCGCAGCATTCACTGTAATAACAGTTGGTATAGGTGTTCCTTTTGTATTTATGCAAGGTGGAGATCCAATAGTAGCTTCAGCACTTGCAATGACAGCAGGGTTCTGTGGTACATTGATGACTCCTATGGCAGCAAACTTCAATGTTTTACCAGTGGCACTATTAGAAATAGAAGATAAAAATGCAGTAATAAAAGTACAATCTGTATTTGCAATAGTTTTACTTGCAATACATATTCCATTAATGTATTTCTTAGCATTCTAAAGATAAAGGAGAGATATATATGAAAGTTTTAATAACAGGATTTGATCCATTTGGTGGAGAAAAAATAAACCCTGCTTTAGAAGCAGTTAAAAAGTTACCTAATGAAATTTCAGGAGCTGAAGTTATTAAGTTAGAAATACCTACAGTTTTTAGAAAGGCATTAGAAAAGATAGAAGAGGCAGTACAAGAACACAATCCAGATATAATAATATCTATAGGGCAAGCAGGTGGAAGATTTGGAGTTACGCCTGAAAGAGTAGCAATTAATATTGATGATGCTAGAATAGAGGATAACGAAGGAAATCAACCAATTGATATAGCTATATTTGAAGATGGAGAAAATGCTTATTTCTCTAACTTACCTATTAAGGCAATGGTTAAGGAAATGCAAGAAGGTGGAATTCCATCATCTGTTTCAAACTCAGCAGGAACATTTGTATGTAACCATGTAATGTATGGTGTATTATATATGATTCATAAGAAGTATGTAGGTAAGAAGGGTGGATTTATACATGTACCATATATTCCATCACAAGTAGTTACAAAGCCAAATACTCCAGCAATGTCATTAGATGACATATCTAAGGGGTTGGAATTATGCATTAAGGCAGTTGTTGAAAATGACACAGATGTAAAGGCTGTTGGAGGGACTATTTGCTAATGAGTCAAATAAAAATGTTTGCTTATGGAAGTTTAAGAGAAGGTTTTTTCAATTATGATAAATACTTAAAAGGTAATGTTATATCTAATAGAAGGGCTAAGATTAAGGATGTAGTACTATATCATATGCCTTATAAAGGATATCCAGCTGTTTTAAGTGGTTTAGGTGAAGTAGTTGGGGAAGTTATGGAACTTTCTAATTATGATGAAGTAATGGCAGCAGTTGATAAGATGGAGGGAGTTCTTGGAGAAGGAAATCCTAACAATGAATATAATAAAGTCTTGGTTGAAGTAGAATTTCAAGATGGTACAAAAGAAAAGTGTTATTCATATTTTTATAATAAAAGTATTGATACAAGATTCCATGATGAAGCAGTTCTAGTTGAACATGGGGATTGGAAAAAGCATATGACAAAATAGAAAGAACTTAAGAATATTCGTAAGAAGAAAATCTTACGAATATTCTTTTTTTGAAGTAATTTAGCTAAAGGTTAAATTCATATATAATTTACAACAATAAAATGAAAAAAAATACAAAATAGTATAAAATATATAGTGGACTATTGTAACAGCTTGGGGGGAGCTGTAGGAGAAGGGTTTTCTAAGGTTTTTAAGAGAATAAATATTGAAGAAAAGTTTTTCTCCATTAGTTTTATTGTCAGCTATGGCATAATCTCTAGCGGCAGATTTTGTTTGTAAATAATTCTTAGGATTAGAACCAGCTATGAGTTTTAAAAATGTAGCTGTTTTTCCATTGAAATATTATTGGTTTTTATTGATTATGGGAGTTTTTGTGGGTATTTCAGGAATGATATTTAATAAGGGAGTGCTTAAATCTCAAGATATATATGGAAAACTAAAAAAAGTACCTGTAGAAATTAAGGTTGCTATTCCTTTTCTTTGTGCAGCAGTGGTTGGAATAATTTCTCCTATATTATTAGGTGGAGGACATGAATTAATAATGTCTTTAGTTAATGAAGGTTTTACACTTAAAATCTTAATCATATTTCTTTTAATAAAGTTTATTTTCACCTTTGTTAGTTTTGGATCAGGAGCACCTGGAGGAATTTTCTTTCCATTATTAGTATTAGGGGCTTTGGTAGGAAATATATTTGGAGTTATTGTGTGTAATGCCTTTGGATTACAAAGTGAATATATTGTAAATTTTATTATATTGGCTATGGCTGGGCACTTTGCTGCAGTAGTTAAAGCACCAATAACAGGGATAATTTTAATTACAGAAATGACAGGCTCTTTTGAGCATATGCTAGCTTTAGCTTTTGTAGTTATTGTTTCTTATTTAACAGCTGATATACTTAAAGTAGAAGCTATATACGAAAGTTTTTTAGAAAGAGTATTAAAAAATAATAAAAGGGAAGCAGTTCTTCAAAGAGGAAATAAAACCTTAATAGAAGTGGCTGTATTTATGGGAAGTATTATTGAAGGTAAGTGTTTAAAAGATGTAGATTGGTCAGAAGATTGTTTATTAGTGGCTATTAAACGAGGTGATAAAGAAATAATACCTAAAGGTAATACAAAGATAGAAAGTGGAGATTTTCTTGTGGTTTTAGTTGCTGAAGATAGAGTTAGTCAAGTTTTAGATGAAATAGAAAGAATAGCCACTAAGGTTGTTGGCTAAAGAGTGGAGAGAGATATGGGTAATGTGCTTAGGTTAGAAGGTATTAGTAGAGAATTTAATAATAAGGAAGTATTAAATAATGTTAATTTAAATATTAAAGCTGGAGAAGTATATGGATTAGTTGGAATTAATGGCTCTGGAAAGAGTACACTGATGAAAATTATCATGAATACTTTAAAAGCAACTAAAGGAAATGTTTATTTATTTGGTAATAAGGTTACTGGATATGATAAAGATGTTTATAAAAGGATAAGTGCAATTATTGAAACGCCAATATTTTATGAGGAACTTACCATAGAAAAAAATCTTGAAATAGTATGTAAATATATGAACTTAAATCATAAAGAAAGAATTGAAGAAGTTAAAAAGCTTGTTGGATTACATGGAGTATTAAATAAAAAACCAAAGGAGCTTTCTTTAGGCATGAGAGAAAGGGTAGCAATAGGGAGAGGGTTATTAAATAGGCCGGATTTATTTATTTTAGATGAGCCTACTAATGGGTTGGACATTATTAAAATTAAAGAGATCATAGATTTAATAACTAATTTAAAAAGAGAAAATGAAACCTCATTTTTAATATCTACACATATGCTTGATAAACTAGAGGTGGTAGCTGATAGGGTGGGGTTCTTATATAATGGTTCTATTGGCTATGAATTAGATGGATATGATTTAATTGATGAGAAAAGAGATTATGTAAAGATCGTTTGTGATGATGTATCTAAAGCTGCATTTGTAATTGAAGGGAAGCTGGGAATAAAAGGATATAAGGTCATAAATAATAATGTTATTAGGCTATATGATTTAAAAGAAGATTATAATAAAGTAATTTTTGAATTAATAAAATCTGGCGTTTTTGTTGAGAGCTTCAATAGGAATAAAAGAAAATTACAAGAATTTTTTATGGATATTATATCGGGGGGCAATATTCATGATTAAGTATATAAGAATTGAACTGGGAAAAATAAAAAAGAAGAAGTATACATATATAATGTTGGCTATTGTATTAGTAATAACCATATTAGGGATATACTTTTACCATAGTATAAATGAGTCTAATAAGGCTTTGGGAATTAGTGTAAATCCTTTTTCTTATGATGGTGTGCCAGGAATAATTGAGGTTTTGTATAGAGGTGTAATGATAATAATTGGGGGACAGTTGTTGAATAAAACTATTATATATGAATATGAAAATGGAACAATCAATATACCATTTACCTGTGGAGTTAATAAAATAAAGCTTTTGATAAGTAAGATTATATTAGTTTGGGTTTCTATTTTAATGGCAACTATTTTAGGACAAGTGATATCAATAATTGTATCTTCATTTATAGCTATAACTTTTAATTTTGCAAGTGCTTCTTTAATGTTTTCAGAATTAAAAGAATGTATTGTTATGACTATTTACAATGATTTGTGTTTTTCCTTTATAACATTTATTCCACTATATGTAGGAATGGTTAAAAAATCTTCAAAGGCTTTAACTGGATTTTCAATATTAACATTTTTAGTTACAACAACAGGGTATGAACAAGATTATTTAAAGATGTTTTCTATAGGAATACCTGCTATTCCTTTAATAATAGGTATAGTTGGTATTATATCCATAATATTATCTATAAGAAGAGGAATAAAAATATAAAAATATATAGGGTAGTCAGAAATGACTGGCCTTTTTTGTATTATTTTTATTTAAATATCCATACTAAGTGGGTAAGGATGGTGTATATAATGGGAAAGAAAAGTTTAAAAGAATGTAAATGGGGAGAAAAAATAGAAGTTTCCCTTATGATAAACAAAATTTTAGATAGAAATGAGAATATGCTTTGGGCCTATGCAGGTGATAAATATAAAGAGATAAAATGTTTGTTTTCTTCAGATGTATTATTAAAGGAAGGGGATGTTGTTCTATTAAAGGGGCATTACGGAGAGCCTTTTAAACCTGATAAAGTTGAATATGTTAAGGAATATAACATAGAAGATTATTTACCTACAGTAAAAAGACCTATTAATGATATAATGAATGAATTAGAAAGTATGACAAAAGAAGAAGTAACATCAGAAGAAGGTAAGGCCTTAAATGATTATTTCTTTAAGAATGAGAATTTTGTAAGTAAATTTAAAAAAGCAATAGGAGGAGTATATAATCATCATAATTATTTAGGAGGTTTAGCTGAACATACATTAAACGTTATGTATTTAGCTAAAACTTTAGCTTATAGATATGATATAAAATACAAAGAGATTGCAATATTAGGGGCAAAGCTACATGATATAGGGAAAGTCTATGAGATGAATTATGATGGAACATTTTCATATACAACAACAGGAAGTCTTCAAGGACATATTGTAATGGGAGTAACCATGATTGAAAAAGCCTTTGTAGAAAGTGAATTAGATTTTAGTGAGGATTTTAAGAATAGAATAAAAGGAATTATTGTACAACATCATGGTAAATTGGAGTTTGGTTCCCCTGTTCAACCAAGAACTGTAGAATCTTATGTAGTACATTATGCTGATTATATTGATGCAACTATGAATAAGTTAGATATAATTGGAGAAGGAATTGGAAAAGGTGAATGGAGTAGGTTTGACAAGAGGATTGAGGGAAGAGTGCTTTATTAAATTAAAAATATAGGCAAAAATATAAGTTTTTAAGAACTTAAGAACTTATAGTAAAAAAGCGGTGTTCAAAGGATTTTGCTTTGGATAAATTATAATAACGTTTAATTAAATTTTCATATTAAAAAATATAAAATAAAGGATAGTAATTTTATAATTTCCTTACCTTTAGTACGGGTGGAGTGGATATTTGTTTTGATGTGACTTGGAGCTTGCGACGGAACAAGCAAAATAAATATCCGCTACACCTTTTTTAATTGCTAATTCGATAGCTCTAACGTTATTTTAATAACTCTTTAACGTAGTTTGGTAAAGCAAAGGATGCTTTATGTACATCTTTGTTATAATATCTATCATTTAAGTTTAAGCTGTTATAAAATTCTTCATCAAAATCATTAATAGGATGAAGCTTTTTTGAAGCGAATCCAAAGAACCAATAGCCAGAAGGATAAGTTGGTATCATATATTGATACACTTCACAGATAGGAAATATATCTTTTAATTTTTCATTGGATCGTTTCATTTCCTTCTTATTCATATCATAATATGGACTTTCTCCTTGATTAACAAGAATACCTTTATCTGTTAATGCCTCATAGCAATTTTTATAGAAGTCTCTTGTAAATAAGCCTTCACCAGGTCCTATAGGGTCTGTAGAGTCAACTATTATCAAATCATAAAGATTTTTTTTGTTTTCTACAAACTTTATTCCATCTTGAAAATATAGGTTTACCCTAGGGTCATCTAATTTACAAGAAGTAAAAGGTAGATATTCCCTTGCTGCATTAACTACTTCTTCATCAAGTTCAACCATATCTATTCTTTGAATTGAATTAAATCTAGTAAGTTCACGAACTGTACCACCATCTCCGGCTCCTATTACTAAAACATTTTTTATATTTTTATTCACCATCATAGGAACATGAGTTATCATTTCGTGGTATATAAATTCGTCTTTTTCAGTAATCATAGTCCATCCATCAATTACAAGGACTTTTCCAAAATCATAGGTGTCTATTACATCAATTTGTTGAAATTGGCTCTTTTTAGAATAAAGAGTTTCCTTTACCCTCATTGAGAATTTAACGTTATTTGTTTGATTTTCAGTGTACCAAAGTTCCATATTGTTCTCCTTTCTAAGCTGTTGGCTTATGAGTTACTTGTTCAAAAGTTGTATGGGAGAAATTCTTTATTTTTTCTATCATGCCCCTAGCAACTTCTGTGGACTCACTTCTTTCAGCACATAATTCATTTTCTAGGTAATCAAAGCCTATCCATGGATTCACTGAATCTCCACAAGTGTATAAATCCACTGATGCGTATCCATATTCAGGCCATGTATGAATTGTTAAGTGTGATTCCTGTATAATTACAGCTCCACTTACTCCCCAAGGATTAAATTTGTGAAAACAACTAGTTACTATGGTTGCGTTTGACTTAATTGCTGCTTCACACATAATTTTTTCAATTTTTTCGTGATTTCCTAAAATATCAGAATCACAATTATAAAACTCTACTAAGATATGTCTTCCTAACTGTTCAAGTTTCAATTTAAAACCCCCTTAAATTTATATTTCCCTTAGGATAGGTAAGAAAAATTATGAAAAAAATTTGCAAAAGTTTAGTTAAACTAAACTTGGAGTTAAACAATATTAAACTTTACAAGATATAGTATACATAGATGGTTTGTTTTGTCAATAAATATTTATTAATAATGTGAATATGTATTAGATTCTTAGATAATAATATAAATGACCTTTTAGGTTGCGTAGGTTTCTTTGCCGGTAGTTTTATCTATCGGTATTTTTTTGTGCATAAAGGCTATGCTTTTATAAAAATCTAGAAGTAAATATTCGTATATTCGTATGTTTAAAAATAAAATACATATAAACGTACGGATTTATACGAATGTTATTAGCTATATATATAGTTAATATTGACAATGAATACAATGAGTGTTAATCTTAAAATATAAATGCGAAGAATAAAATAAAATATAGAAATAATATTCGGTATGACAATTAATGGGTGGAGGTATTTAAATGATGAATATCAGATGTGTATTCGTTGAAAAGAAAAAAGGTTTTGACGTAGAAGCACAAAGTTTATTAAGTGACTTTAAGAGCAATTTAAGAATGGACAACCTACAAGAAGTAAGAGTTATTAACAAATATATTTTAGGGGCAGTTTCAGAAGAGTATTATAAAAAAGCACTAAATACTATATTTTCTGAATTAACTGTAGATAGGGTATATGAAGAAACATTACCACTTGAAAAAGGAGATATTGCTTTTGGAGTAGAGTACCTACCAGGTCAATACGATCAAAGAGCAGATTCAGCATCTCAATGTTTTCAATTATTAACTAGTGGAGATAGAGTAGAAGTAAAATCTTCAAAGGTTATAATTTTAAGGGGAGATTTATCAGATAATGATGTAGAGAGAGTTAAAAACTATTATATAAATTCTGTTGATTCTAAAGAAGTTGCTATAGATGATAGAACTATAGATACACAACTTAGCATTCCTAATGATGTTCAAATCTTAGAAGGGTTTAATGAAAAGAGTCTTGAAGCTTTAAAAGAGTTCCATAAGGAACAAGGTCTTGCAATGAGCATTGATGATTTAAAGATGATTCAAGAATACTTTAAAAATGAAGAAAAGAGAGACCCTAGCATTACTGAAATAAAGGTTATTGATACTTATTGGTCAGACCATTGCAGACATACAACATTCTCAACAAAAATAGAAAAAGTAGAAATTGAAGAAAATAAATATACAACTCCTATAGTAAAAGCTTATGACGCCTACATTAAGTCAAGAAATTTTGTATATGGAGAAAATACAGATAGAAATGAAACTCTTATGGACATAGCATGTATCCTAGTTAAGGAAATGAGAAAAAAGGGTATGTTAGAGGATTTAGATGTATCTGAAGAAATAAATGCATGCTCAATAAATATAGATGTTGAAACAGATAAAGGAATTGAAAAATATCTTTTAATGTTTAAAAACGAAACACATAACCATCCAACTGAAATAGAACCTTTTGGTGGAGCTGCTACTTGTTTAGGTGGAGCAATAAGAGATCCACTATCAGGAAGAACTTATGTATACCAAGCAATGAGGGTTACAGGTTCAGCAGATCCAACAGTTCCTGTAGAAAAAACTTTAAATGGAAAATTACCACAAAGAACTATTACACTAGGAGCAGCACATGGATATAGCTCATATGGTAACCAAATAGGTCTTGCAACAGGACAGGTTGCAGAGGTTTATCATCAAAACTATGTAGCAAAGAGAATGGAAGTTGGTGCAGTAATTGCAGCAGCACCTAAGGAAAATGTAGTTAGAGAAGAGCCTACCTTAGGAGATGTTGTTATCCTATTAGGTGGTAGAACTGGTAGAGATGGTGTTGGTGGAGCAACAGGTTCATCAAAGGAACATAATACAGAATCAATAAATACTTGTGGGGCAGAGGTTCAAAAGGGTAATGCACCTACAGAAAGAAAGCTTCAAAGGTTATTTAGAATTCCAGAAGCAGCAAAGATGATTAAGAGATGTAATGACTTTGGTGCCGGTGGAGTATCAGTTGCAATTGGAGAATTATGCAGAGGATTAGATATAGATTTAGATAAGGTTCCAAAGAAATATGAAGGGTTAGATGGAACAGAACTTGCAGTATCAGAATCTCAAGAAAGAATGGCTGTTGTAGTAGAAGCTACGGATGTAGAAAGATTTATGAAGTTTGCTGAAGAGGAAAACTTAGAATCTACAGTTGTTGCAGAGGTTACTGATAATGAAAGATTAAGAATGTACTGGAGAGGCAATAAAATAGTAGATATTCATAGAAGCTTCTTAGATACAAATGGAGCAACTCAAGTTACAGATGTAAAGGTAGTAGCACCAGAAAACTACCCATACAATGTTGGAACAGTTAACGTTAAGGAAAAGTGGCTTGAAAACTTAAAGGATTTAAATATTGCATCACAACAAGGATTAGTTGAAAGATTTGACTCCACAATAGGGGCAAGATCAGTACTTATGCCATTTGGAGGTAAGTATTCAAAAACTCCTTCAGAAGGTATGGCAGCTAAGATTCCAGTTATGAATGGAGAGTCAAAGGATGCTTCACTTATGACATTTGGATATAATCCTAACTTAGGTATTTGGAGTCCTTTCCACATGGCATTCTATTCAGTAATTGAATCAATTACTAAGATAGCAGCTATGGGTGGAGATTACAGAAAAGTTAGACTTACATTCCAAGAATATTTTGAGAGATTAGGTAAGAAGGCTGAAAGATGGGGGAAACCATTTGCAGCATTATTAGGAGCATATAAAGCACAAGTAGATTTAGGAATACCAGCAATAGGTGGTAAGGACTCAATGTCAGGAACCTTTGATGATATAGATGTACCACCAACATTAGTATCTTTTGCTGTGGGTTATGAAAAGGCAGAGAGAATTATTTCACCAGAATTTAAGAAGGTTGGGTCAAAATTAGTTCTTCTTATGAGTGAAAAATTAAGTGATGGAACAATAGATATGGACAAGTTCAAAAAGAACTTAGAAGTATTATATTCACTAATAGGAGATAAAAAGGTTATATCAGCTTCTTCATTAAAATTTGGTGGAGCAGCAGAAGCACTTACAAAGATGTCTTTAGGAAATAGAATAGGTGCTAAGTTCTCTAATTTAACTGTAGAAGAACTGTTTGGATTAAACTATGGAACACTTTTACTAGAAGTAGAGGGAAATGTTGATGTACCAACTGAATTTACTGGTACAAGCTTTAAGGTAGTAGGTGAAACAATTAGTGAAGAAAGAATAGTTTCAGGAGATTATGATATAGACTTCACAATTGAGGAACTAGAAAAGGCTATAGAAGAAAAATTAAATGGAGTATTTAAGATAAGTACTGAGAAGAAAGAAGAAAAGGTTGAATCAAAGCTTTATACTGAAAGAAATACTTCTAAACCAAGGGAAAGAATAGAACATCCAAAGGTTGTTATTCCAGTATTCCCGGGAACAAACTGTGAAGATGATTGTACAAGAGCCTTTAGAAAAGAAGGAGCAGAAGTTGTACAAGTTCTAATTAGAAATTTAAATAAAGAAGCATTAATAGAATCAGTTGATAGATTAGAAAAAGAAATTAGAACAGCTCAAATAATTATGCTTCCAGGTGGATTCTCAGCAGGGGATGAGCCAGATGGATCAGCTAAATTCATAGCTACAGTGTTTAGAAATGAAAAGATAAAAGATGCTGTAATGGATCTTTTAAATAATAGAGATGGATTAATGTTAGGTATCTGCAATGGCTTCCAAGCATTAATTAAGTTAGGTTTAGTACCTTATGGTGAAATCAGAGATATTGAAGAAGACATGGCAACATTAACTTATAACAATATTAATAGACATATGTCTTCAATAATAAGAACAAGAATTTCTTCAGTTAAATCACCTTGGTTCAGTGAAGTAAATGCAGGAGATATTCACAATGTAGCAATTTCACATGGTGAAGGAAGATTCGTAGCACCAGAAAGTTTACTAAAGGAACTTGAAGAGAATGGACAAATAGCAACTCAATATGTTGATTTTAATGGAGAAGTATCATTAGATATGCCATACAACCCAAATGGATCAATGTTAGGAGTTGAAGGTATTACAAGCAGAGATGGAAGAATCTTAGGTAAGATGGGTCACTCTGAAAGAATTGGAGAAAATTTATATAGAAATGTTCCAGGAGAATTTGATCAAAAGATATTTAAATCAGGAGTTAATTACTTTAGAAAATAAAGTAGTTAGAAATATATAAATATAAAAATAAAACAATATATAAATATACCAATATATATTTATATAAATATATAGGAAAAATGCTGGTTGAAGGTAATAGATTATTAATTAACTTAAGGAGGGAATTTTAAATGAAGGTAGCAATATTTTTTGGTAGCAAGTCCGATACTGATGTAATGAAGGGTGCAGCTAATGCCTTAAAAGAATTTGGAGTAGATTACAAGGCTTATATTTTATCAGCTCATAGAGTTCCAGAAAAGTTAGCAGAAACAATTGAGATGATTGAAAAGGATGGTTGTGAAGTAATAATAGCAGGAGCAGGTCTTGCAGCACATTTACCAGGAGTTATAGCATCACAAACTACTTTACCTGTAATAGGAGTTCCTGTTAAGGCAGCAGTTGAGGGTATGGATGCATTATTATCAATTGTACAAATGCCTAAATCAATTCCAGTAGCAACTGTTGGAATTAATAATAGCTACAATGCAGGGATGCTTGCAGTACAAATATTATCATTAAAATATCCAGAGATTAAAGAAAAAATAGTTGATTTTAGAATGAATATGAAAAGAAAGTTTATAGAAGAAAATGGAGAAGGAGTGGAACTATAATGGAAAAGTTAGAAATGATGTATGAAGGAAAAGCAAAGAAGATTTATGCTACAGGAAATGCAGAAGAGGTTATTGTATATTACAAAGATGATGCAACAGCATTCAATGGAGAAAAGAAAGATCAAATAAATAACAAGGGTATCTTAAACAATGCAATAACTTCAATGATATTTGAAATGTTAAATGAAAATGGTATAAAGACTCACTTTGTTAAGAAGCTAAATGACAGAGAACAACTTTGTAAAAAAGTTGAAATAGTACCACTAGAAGTTATAGTAAGAAATGTGGCAGCAGGAAGCATGGCTAAGAGATTAGGACTTGAAGAAGGGTACAAGCTAAAGACTACAGTGTTTGAATTCTCTTATAAAGATGATGAATTAGGAGATCCACTAATAAATTCTTATCATGCAGTAGCAATTGGAGCTGCAACTTTTGAAGAAATTAAAACAATTTTAGATATGACAGCTAAGATAAATGACTTACTAAAGGAATTCTTCTCTAAGTTAAATATTAACTTAATAGACTTTAAAATTGAATTTGGTAAACTTCCAAATGGAGAAATTGTTTTAGCAGATGAAATTTCACCAGACACATGTAGATTCTGGGATGCAACTACAGGAGAAAAGTTAGATAAAGATAGATTTAGAAGAGATATGGGTAACGTAGAAGAAGCTTACATTGAAATTTTAAACAGAATTAAAGGGGAATAGTTGGGATGAAAAAAGCTGACTTTCAATTAATACTAGATCCAAGTCTGGATAAATTTAAAGATGAATGTGGTGTGTTTGGGGTATACTCAAACTCACCTATGGATGTAGCAGGTATGACCTACTATGGATTATATGCTCTTCAACATAGAGGACAAGAATCTGCAGGTATTGCAGTAGGAAATGGTGAAGAAGTAGACATTCATAAGGGTTTAGGTTTAATAACTGAAGCTTTTACAAAGGATGACTTAAACAGATTAAAGGGGCATATAGCAATTGGTCATGTTAGATATTCAACAACAGGGTCAACTAAGGTAGAAAATGCACAACCACTTTTAGCATCATCAAAGCTTGGTCCTATAGCAATGGCTCATAATGGTAACCTAGTTAACGCAGATGTTATAAGAGATTTATTAGAAGATGGTGGTCATGTATTCCATACAACAATTGATTCAGAGGTTATAGCAACATTAATAGCAAGAGGTGCTAAGAGAGGTATTGAAAGAGCTGTTGTGGATGCTATACAGGCTGTTAGAGGAAGCTTTGCTATGGTTATAGCGACAAAGGATAAGCTTATTGGAGCTAGAGATCCACATGGTATAAGACCTCTTTGTATAGGTAAGGTTGATGATGCCTATGTAATGTCATCAGAAAGCTGTGCTTTAGATGCAGTAGGAGCAGAATTTGTTAGAGATGTTGAACCAGGGGAAGTTGTGGTTATTGATGAAAATGGAATAAGATCTATAAAATACTCTGAAAACACATTATGCCAAACTTGTGCCTTTGAATATATTTACTTTGCAAGACCTGATTCAATAATTGATGGTCTAGATGTTCAAGTTACAAGAGTTAAGGCTGGAGAAGAGTTATATAGAGAACATCCTATAGAAGCAGATATAGTATCAGCAGTACCAGATTCAGGTATACCAGCAGCTATAGGGTATGCAAGAGCATCAGGAATTCCATATGACACAGCCTTTGTAAAGAATAGATATGTAGGAAGAACATTTATTACACCTTCTCAAGAAATAAGAGAAAAGGCTGTAGCAGTTAAGTTAAATCCTTTAAAGGTAAATGTAAAAGGTAAAAGAGTTGTCTTAATAGATGACTCAATAGTTAGAGGAACTACTTCAAAGCATTTAGTTGATTCTTTAAGAAGGGCAGGAGCTAAAGAAGTACATTTCCTTGTAGCATCACCAGTAGTTAAGTTCCCTTGTTATTTTGGAATTGATACTCCATATAGAAGTGAACTTATAGGTGCAAATCACTCTATAGAAGAAATGGCAGATATGATAGGAGCAGATTCTTTAGGATACCTAAGTATGGATGGAATGTACAATACATTCAAAGGTAAAGAAGGATTTTGCGTTGGATGCTTCAATGGAGTATATCCAGTATCAACACCAATAGAAACTTCAAAAGATCATCTTGAAAGGTAGTGGAGAGAAAATGATAACTTACAAAGATTCAGGGGTTAATATAGAAGAAGGTTATAAATCAGTTAAGCTTATAAAAGACTATGCAGCAAGAACAATGAGCAATTATGTTTTAAATGGTCTTGGAAGCTTTGCAGGAATGGTTGAACTTCCAGAAGGGTACAAGAAACCAGTTTTAGTTTCTGGAACTGATGGAGTTGGAACAAAGCTTGATATAGCTTGCAAAAAGAAAAAGTATGATACAGTTGGAATTGACTGTGTTGCAATGTGTGTTAATGATATTCTTTGTCATGGAGCAAAGCCACTATTTTTCTTAGATTATATAGCTTGTGGAAAGCTTGAAGCAGAAGTAGCTGCAGATTTAGTTAAGGGTGTATCAGAAGGATGCCTTCAATCAAACTGCGCTTTAGTAGGTGGAGAAACAGCTGAAATGCCAGGTTTCTATAAAGAGGGGGACTATGATATAGCAGGGTTTGCTGTGGGGATAGCAGATAAGGATGAAATAATAGATGGTACAAAAATTGAAGATGGAGATGCTTTAGTGGGAATAGGATCTTCAGGAATTCATTCAAATGGGTTTTCTTTAGTTAGAAAGCTATTTACAAACTTAGATGAAGAATTTAATGGGGAAGAAGTTTGGAAAACATTAATTACTCCAACTAAGATTTATGTTAAGCCAGTTTTAAAGCTTATGGAAAGCTTTGAAATTAGAGGGATGGCTCATGTAACAGGTGGAGGATTTATAGAAAATGTTCCAAGAATGTTTAATGGCAGAGAGTTAACAGCTGTTATTAACAAGGATAGTTACCAAATACCAGCTATTTTTGATAGAATGGTTGAACTTGGAGTTGATAAAGACCATATGTATAACACATTTAATATGGGCATTGGATTTGTTTTATGTGTTAAAAAAGAGGATGCTGAATCAGTAACAAAAGCTCTTATAGAAATGGGAGAAAAGGCTTATGTAATTGGTCATGTAACCTCTGGAGGTGAAGGTATTTGTTTAAGATAGCAGTTCTTGTATCAGGGGGAGGAACAAACCTTCAGTCCATAATAGATGCAGTTAAAGTTGGGGAATTAGACTGTAAAATAGAAATGGTCATTAGTAGTAAAGATGGTGTCTATGCCTTGGAGAGAGCAAAGGAAGCAGGTATAGATACATATGTAGTTAGTAAGAAAGAATATGGGGAAAATCAATCAAATAGAATTTTAGAATTAACTGAAGGAAAGGTAGATTTAATAGTCCTTGCAGGGTATTTATCAATACTAGATGGGGAAATTTTAGATAAGTTTAAAAATAGGATCATTAATATACACCCTTCCTTAATACCTTCATTTTGTGGCCCTAAAATGTATGGACTTCATGTACATGAAGCTGCAATTAAGAAGGGAGTTAAAGTTTCTGGCTGTACAGTTCATTTTGTAAATAATGAAGTAGATGGGGGAGCAATTATTTTACAAGAAGCTGTACCAGTATATTTTGAAGATAGTGCGGAAGATCTTCAAAAAAGAATATTAGTAAAAGAACACCTGTTACTACCAAAAGCAATAAAGTTGATTTCAGAAGGTAAAGTTAATGTTATAGATGGAAGAAGTAAAATTTATTAAATTGGAGGCCAAGTTAATGAAAAAGAGAGCGTTAATTAGCGTATTTTACAAAGATGGCGTATTAGAATTTGCTAAGTTTTTAGAAAAAAGAGGAGTTGAAATTCTTTCAACTGGTGGAACTTACAAACATTTAAAGGAAAATGGAGTTAATGTAATTGAAGTAAATGAAGTTACTAACTTCCCAGAAATGTTAGATGGAAGAGTAAAAACATTACATCCATTAGTTCATGCAGGAATTTTGGCAATAAGAGATAATGAAGAACATATGAATGCTTTAAAGGAAAGAGACATAAATACAATAGATTACGTTGTAGTTAATTTATATCCATTCTTTGAAAAGGTTAAAGAAGACTTAACATTTGAAGAAAAGGTTGAGTTTATTGATATTGGTGGTCCAACAATGTTAAGAGCAGCAGCTAAGAACTTCCAAGACGTAGTTGTAATTTCAGATAAGAATGACTATGGTAAGGTAATGGAAGAAATAGAGGCTGAAGGTGAGGTTTCTTACAATACAAAGAAGAGATTAGCTGGTAAAGTATTTAACTTAATGGGAGCATATGATGCTGCTATTGCTAACTTTATGTTAGAAGGAGTTGAAGAATATCCAGAATATCTATCAGTTTCATTTAAGAAAAAGCAAGGTTTAAGATATGGTGAAAACTCTCATCAAAGTGCAGCTTTCTATGAATCTACAACAGTAGAAGGTGCTATGAACACATTTGATGTATTAAATGGTAAAGAGTTATCATACAACAACTTTAAGGATATGGATATTGCTTGGAAATGTGCAAATGAATTTGATGAACCAACTTGTTGTGCATTAAAGCATAATACTCCATGTGGTGTTGCAACTGGTAAAGATGCTTATGAAGCATATATGAAAGCTTACGAAGTTGACCCTACATCAATCTTTGGTGGAATAGTTGCTTTCAATAGAAAAGTAGATAAGAAAACTGCTGAAGAAATGGTTAAAATATTCTTAGAAGTAATAGCAGCTCCAGAATATGATGAAGATGCTTTAGAAGTATTAAAAACTAAGAAGAATTTAAGAGTTCTTAGAATGCATAATACTCCAAAGGATGAAAGATACATGGTTACAGTTGATGGTGGTATCTTAGTTCAAGAAGAAGATAAAAAGTTAATTGATGAAATAAAAGTTGTTACAGAAAAGGCTCCTACAGAAGAAGAAATGAAGGATTTAATCTTTGGTATGAAGGTAGTTAAGTATGTTAAGTCTAATGCTATAGTGGTAGCACATGATGGAATTGCACTAGGAATTGGTGGTGGACAAGTTAATAGAATTTGGCCAACAGAAGATGCATTAAAGAGAGGTAAGGGAGCTACAATTTTAGCTTCAGATGCATTCTTCCCATTTAGAGATGTAGTAGATCAAGCAGCTAAAGCTGGAATTAAGGCTATAATTCAACCAGGTGGTTCATTAAGAGACCAAGAATCAATAGATGCATGTAATGAACATGGAATAGCTATGGTATTTACAGGGCTAAGACACTTCAAACACTAATTAGTGAAGAATTAATAGTTTTTGGGAGGATAAATATGAAGTTATTATTAGTTGGGTCAGGTGGAAGAGAACATGCTATTGCTTGGAAGCTTGCACAAAGTCCAAAGGTAGATAAAATATATGTGGCACCAGGTAATGGTGGGACAGCTTTAGAAAATAAATGTGAAAATATCAATATAACAGATATAGATAAATTAGTAGAGTTTGCAAAAAATAATGATATACATCTAACAGTGGTTGGACCTGAGGACCCTCTTACTAAAGGAATAACTGATAAGTTTAAGGCAGAAGGATTAAGATGTTTTGGACCAGATTCTGAAGGTGCAAAACTTGAAGGAAGTAAGAGTTTTTCAAAGTTCTTTATGAAGAAGTATGGAGTTAAAACTGCTGAATATGAAGTATTTACAAACCCAGAAGAGGCTCTATCATATCTTTATGATTGTGAATATCCAATAGTTATAAAGGCAGATGGACTTGCAGCTGGAAAGGGTGTAGTTATTTGCGAAAGCAAAGAAGATGCCATGAAGGCTGTACAAAACCTTATGATTGATGATGCTTTTAATGGAGCAGGGCAAAAGATAGTAGTGGAAGAATTCTTAGAAGGTGTTGAAGCTTCAATCCTTTCTATATGTGATGGAAAAAGAATAATCCCATTTATATCTGCTAAAGATCATAAGCAAATATATGATGGTGGTAAGGGACCTAATACTGGTGGTATGGGAGTTCTTGCACCAAATCCATATGTTACTAGTGAAGTAATGAGAGAATTTGAAGATAACATTATGGCTAATACTTTAAGGGGAATACAAGAAGAAGGCTTTGACTTTAAGGGAATTATTTTCTTTGGTCTTATGATAACTAAAAAGGGAGTATACCTACTAGAGTACAATGTTAGAATGGGTGACCCAGAAACTCAATCAGTGCTTCATTTAATGGAAAGTGACTTATATGAAGTTATTGAGGCTGCAATGGATGAAAGATTAAATGAAATTCAAGTAGAGTGGAAGGATGAAGTTTGTATAAACGTAGTTCTTGCATCTAGTGGATATCCAGGAAGTTTCCAAAAGGGATTCCCAATTACAATAGATGAAAGTATAAAGGATAATGTCTTTTTAGCAGGAGCAAAGCTTGAAAATGGAGTTTTAAAGACTAGTGGAGGTAGAGTTCTTTCTGTAATTGGTACAGGTAAGACTTTAGAGGAAGCTAGGGAAGAAGCTTATAGAAATGTTGAACTTGTTGACTTTATGGGAGCTTATTGTAGAAAAGATATAGGGATATTTGAATAAGTAGTAGAGATTAAGAGGAAATCCAGCGCTTGCTGGATTTCTTTTTTTAATGTCTATAATTTCCTTACCTTTAGTACGGGTGGGGTGGATATTTGTTTTGATGTGACTTGGAGCGTAGCGACGGAACAAACAAAATAAATATCCACTTCACCTTTTTTATGTAGATTATCACTATTTTTATCTTTAACAAAAATATTGTGTATTATTTATTTACTATCTGTATAAAAAAATTTTAAAAATCAATATACAATATTTATGAGAAAATATATATTATTGTAAAAATTTATAGTGAAACGTGAGGGGATAGTAAATAAAAAGCATATATGTGTGTTAAAAATGAATTTAATGTATAGAAAATTTTATTTTGTTTAAAAATGTCGTTTGATGATAGAAAATACAGAATCTATAATATAAGTGTAAATTACATACAAGGAGGTAACATATGAATACAGAAACAATTGCAATGACTTTGATTGCTTATTCTGGAGATGCAAGAACTTTAGCGTTTCAAGCATTACAAGCTGCAAAAAAAGGGGATTTTGATAAAGCAGATTGCTTAATGGAGGAAAGTGAAAAAGCATCTACACAAGCACATAAAGCCCAAACAGATCTTTTGGTTGCAGAGGCTAATGGAGAGAGGGCAGATATAAATGTTCTATTGATTCACTCACAAGATCATTTAATGACAAGTATGTTAGCACAAGAATTAATTAATGAAATGATTGAAATGTATAAACAACAAAAAAATAAATAGGAGGAAATAAAAATGAGAGTTTTATTAGCATGTGGAGCTGGATTATCAACAAGTATTTTAATGAAAAAAATGGAGAAATATTGTGAGGGAATAGGAGAAGAATTAAAAATTGATGCTGTTCCTGTAAATAATGTAGAAGGATATCAAAATGATTATGATTGTGTATTGATTGGTCCTCAAGTTTCTTATCGTTTAGATGAATTAAAAGAAATTTTAACTATCCCTGTGGCAGGAATACCTTCGTTAGATTATGCTATTGGAAATGCAGAAAATGTTATGAAATTAGCTCATAAGATTACAGGAAAATAATTTAGGAGGAGATAATATGAATAATAAATTAGAACAATTTGCTAATAGCGCATTTATGAAAAAGATCCAACAAGTAAGCGTGAAATTATCTAAAAGTCCTGCCTTTGGCACAATTAGTCAAGGTATGGGAGGAACAATGGGACTTATAATGATTGGTGCTGTTGTACAAATTATTTGTGCTGTTGGTGGATTGGTATTTGGCTGGAAAGCTGGTCATCCAATTTATGATGTATTGTATATGCCTTATGAATTAACAATGGGGTTGTTAGGACTATTCATGTCATTTACATTAGCATATAACTATGCAAAACGTTTAGGAGTAAAAGCAACAATCCAATCTGGATTTACATCTATGGTATGCTTTATCCTAGTTTGTTCACCACTTATGTCAACCACAACAGAAGCAGGTGCTACCATTCGTTCTTTAAATGTTAGTGCTTTAGGTGCAAACGGAATCTTTTGTGCAATTTTAATTGGTTTATTATCTGTTCGTATTACAAAATATGCTGTGGATCATAACTGGATAATTCGTATGCCAGATGTAGTTCCTGAAGGAATTTTAAATAGTTTTAACTCTATTATACCTTCCGGATTAAATATTATAGTTTGGTATGGTTTAGCTGTTGCAATTTCTAACTTTACCAATGGAGCAATGACATTAGGTACATTAATCACTACAACCATTGCGACACCTTTATCTTACCTTGTATCACCATTAGGAATGATTGTAATTGTTATGGTTTTCTGCTTGAGCTGGTTCTTTGGTATTCACGGTGGTAGTGTTGTATTTACAGCAATTATGCCAATTTATATTGCAGCATATGCAACAAATGCAGAAGCTGCAGCTGCAGGACAACCTCTTGTATTTAATCCAATATTCTTATATGGTTGTTTAACTGTTATTGGTGGTTCTGGAAATACATTACCGTTATGTATTATGGGATTAAAGAGTAAATCTAAACAGATAAGTGCAGTTGCGAAAGCATCTTTGGTTCCAGGTCTTTTCAATATTAATGAGCCTGCAATTTTTGGATTTCCGATTATGTATAACCCAGTTCTATTGATTCCATTTGTTTTGAATTCCTTAGTTGTTATGCTTTTTATGTACATCGGATACTCATTCAATTTAATGGCATTGCCTCAAGTATTGATTATGACAACTTTACCTGTTGGAATTCAACAATTAATGGCTTCTTTGGATTGGCGTAATGTTATATTCTGTGCTTTAATGTTGCCAATAGTATATCTAGTATATTTTCCATTTTTTAAGATTTACGAAAAGCAATGTATTGCAAAAGAAGAGGCAGAAGCTGCTGAACTTGGAGAGTAATTAAGAAGGAATCATATTGTCAATTAAAAGAAAAACTTCCGTAATAAAATAAGGAGGAAATGAATATGAAACATGAATTAGGGATTTCTGTATATCCAGATTTAATGCCTTTAGAAAAAATTGAAAGCTATTTTGAGTTAGCAAGTCGTTATGGTGTGTCTAAAGTGTTTTCAAGTATGTTTTCAGTAGAAGGAACAAAGGAAGAAGTTTTAGATTATTTTAAGAAATTGATTGTTGCAGCACATAAAAACAAGTTAAAAGTATCTTTAGATGTTAATCCTATGTGTTTTGAAAAAATGGGAGCTAAACCAGATGATTTAAGTGTATTTAAAAGCATTGATGTAGATTTTTTACGAATGGATTTAAGCTATGGTCCAGAAAATGATGCAAAGTTGGTAAGAAATCCATATGGAATTACAATAGAATTTAATAATTCTCCTCAAATTGTTAAAGGTTTAATAGAAAATGGTATTGATCCAAAAGACTTTTTGGTTTGTCATAATTTTTATCCACAGAGATATACAGCAATGAAGTGGAATAAATTTGTAAATAAAAATAAAGAATTGAAAGCTTGTTCAAGAGATGTTCGTATAGGTGCTTTTATTTCTTCAACAGCACCTAATACACATGGTGTGTGGGATGCAATATGTGGACTTCCTACAGTTGAAAAATTGCGTATGCTTCCAATTGATTTGCAAGCAAGAATGTTATTAGCTACAGGAGATGTAGATGATATTTTAATTGGAAATGCTTTTGCAAGTGAAGATGAGTTTAAAAAGTTGCAAGAAGTATTGCAGGAAAATGAGAAGTTGAGTAAGGAATTGGATCCAACTTTAAAAATGTTGGTTGATCATGGAATCATTAGTTTAGACAAGCCCGTAAAAAAATTACGTGTAACACTAGATGAAGAAATTACAGAAAAAGAGAAGGAAGTATTATTTGACTTTTTCCCACATTTGGAAATGGGTGATAGTTCAGAGTGGATTTGGCGTACAAGAATATCTCGTTTTAAATATAGTCAACCAAATGAGATTTTAACACCACGACATTATGATAAAGAAATGTTTGAGGTTGGCGATGTAGTTATTGTAAACGATAACTACAAACATTATGCTGGAGAAATTCAAATTGTAAAAATTCCTATTGTTAATGATGGAACAAGAAACAGAATTGGACATCTTGACTCAGATGAGTATCAAATGATGGAACTTGTATATGACGGGGATTTAGTTGAATTTTTAGAAAAGTAGATTGGAGGGTATTTATATGAGTTTTCCAAAGAATTTTATGTGGGGTGCAAGTTCTTCTAGTGCACAAATAGAAGGTGCTTATGATGTAGATGGAAAAGGCCTTACAACATGGGATTATGATAAGAAACGCATAAATCCAGGGTGCTGTTCTTTCAAATATGCCTCTGACTTTTATCATCATTATAAAGAAGATATTGCACTTATGGCAGAAATGGGATTTAAAATGTTTAGAATGTCAATTTCTTGGGCAAGAATTTTGCCTGATGGTGAAAGTGATGTAAATCCTGAAGGTATTAAATTTTATAAAGATGTATTTAGAGAATGCCATAAATATGGAATAGAACCATTAGTTACTATTTATCATTTTGATTTGCCAGCAGCTCTTGAAGAAAAATATAATGGTTGGCATTCTCGTAAAACGGCAGAAGCATATTTAAAGTATTGTAGAGTTATTTTTGAAAATTTTAAAGATGATGTTCATTATTGGTTAACGAATAACGAATATAACGTAATGATTTATTATGGTGCAGTAGATATGCTGACAGGAAAAGCAAATGATTTAAATGCTTTATACAATACAGGTCATATTCAGTTGGTAGCGATGGCAAAAGCTATTTCACTATGTCATGAAATGTGTCCAGATGCAAAAATTGGACCAGCACCTAATTTATGTGCCTGCTATCCAGCAAGTGCAGATCCTAAAGATACCATTGCTGCTATGAATATGGAAGATCTTCGTAACAATATGTGGGTAGATCCATTAGTTTTTGGTAAGTATCCAAAATCAATATATCATTATTTTGAATTAAATAATATCGTATTAGATATTCAAGATGGTGATATGGAGGCTTTGAAAAATTGTAACCCGGATTTTATCGGTTTTAATTGTTATGCAAATGAAACAATTGAACATTGCGACTATTATGAAATAGATTGGAATAGTATGGTTGGTGCTGATAATCGAGATATGAGTTATTTGGTTAAGTTAACAGAGAAACCAGGAGTAGGAAAAGCAGTGTCTAATCCATTCTTTGCCAAAGGAGAGGATGGACATAAATTTGATCCTAGTTGCATTCGTGTGACAGCGCGAAAATTGAGTGATAGATATAATTTACCTTTGATTATAACTGAAAATGGATATGGACGTCCGGATAAGTTAGAAGATGATGGAAGTGTTCATGATAGTTATCGAATCGAACATTTAAAAGGTATGATTTCTGAAATGGGAAAAGGAATTGATGAAGGTGCTTTATTATTTGGTTATTGTCCATGGAGTGCTGTCGATTTGGTATCTACTAGGGAAGGAATTTCAAAACGCTATGGATTTATTTATGTAGATAGAGATGAAGATGATGAGAAAGCGATGCATTCGCCAATGAAACGTTATAGAAAAGACAGCTTTTATTGGTATAAAAAAGTTATTGCATCAAATGGAAAGGATTTAGGTGAATAGCAATGGGATTTTCAAAAAATTTTATGTGGGGGGGAGCAACTGCTGCTAATCAATGCGAAGGAGCATGGAATGTAGGCGGTAAGGGAATGACTGTTTCTGATGCTAGTACTGCTGGAACGGTATCCGATCCTAGATATACCACGTATATTACTAAAGATGGTAAGCCAGGAAAGGCTATCATGTTTCAAGAATTACCTGAAGGAGCTCATCGCGCAGTTTTAGATGAATATTATTATCCATGTCATGAAGGAATTGACTTTTACCATCATTATAAAGAAGATATTGCTTTATTTGCAGAGATGGGATTTAAGATTTTCCGTATGTCAATTTCATGGGCCCGCATCTTTCCAAAAGGAATTGAAAAAGAACCTAATAAAGAAGGTTTAGCATTTTATAGACGTGTATTTGAAGAATTGAAAAAATACAATATTGAACCATTGGTAACTATATTCCACTATGATATGCCTGTTTATTTGGAAGAAGAACTTGGTGGATGGGGAAATCGAGAGTTGATTGACCTTTTTGAAAAATATGGACGTGTATTATTCAATGAATATAAGGGGTTGGTAAAATATTGGTTAACGTTCAATGAAATCAATAGTCCTATTTTATTGAGAAACTATATCCCAAATTATCCAAAATCAAAAATGAAAGAAGCACTTCAAACATTACACCATCAATTTGTTGCTAGTGCTAGAGTTGTACGTGCTGCTCATGAAATCTCACCAGATATGAAAGTGGGAGCAATGTTAGGTGGAGTATGTAGTTATCCATTAACATGTAATCCAGATGATGTATTAGCAACTCAAAAACGTCAACAAGATGATTTCTATTATTGTTGTGATACAATGGCTCGTGGAAAATATCCATATTATGCTCAAAGACTTTGGGAAGAATATGATGTGAAACTTGAAACAAAAGAACAAGATTTTATAGATATTCAAGAAGGTAAAGTTGATATGATCACATTCTCATATTACTCTACAGGTTGTACAACAGTAGATGAAAATGCAGAAAAAGCAAAAGGAAACTTTACAACTGGTGCAAAAAATCCATACTTACAGTACAGTGAGTGGGGCTGGAGTATTGATGGAAAAGGTTTAAGATACTTATTAAATGAATTATATGGCCGTTATCAGTTACCACTTATGGTTGTAGAAAATGGATTAGGTGCTATAGATAAACTTGAAGCTGATGGTAGTATTCATGATCCATATAGAATTGCTTATACAAGAGAGCATATTAAAGCAATGAGAGATGCAATTCATGATGGTGTAGATTTATTAGCATATACATATTGGGGATGTATCGACCTTGTTAGTGCATCTACTGGAGAAATGAAAAAACGTTATGGATTCATATATGTTGATAGAAATAATGATGGATCAGGAACTCTAAAACGATATAAAAAAGATTCATTTTATTGGTATAAAAAAGTTATTGAATCCAATGGAGAGGATGTGGATTAAAAAAAGGCGAAAGATATCTTTCGCTTTTTGTTCTATTATGATAAATACAAGGATAAAGAACTATGGAATTATTTTAATTGGCTCATTTTTGTTTTGTGCAGGATTAAATTGGTTTATTGTTCCTTTGGGACTTTATAATGGAGGAACAGTAGGGATTTCTCAAATTATCCGTACGTTATTAGATATAAATATTGGTTTTGACATTGCGGGAATATTGAATTTTATGTTAAATATTCCATTGTTAATGTTAGCTTTTGTACATTTTGGAAGATCATTATTCTTTAAAACATTTTTTAGTATTATAACACAAACCATTATTTTTACTTACTTACCAATTCCTACTCAGCCTATCATAGAAGAATATGCTGTTTCATGTCTTATGGGTGGAATTTTAGCAGGAGCAGGTGTTGGAATTACGTTAAGAGCTGGTGGCTCTGGAGGTGGTTTAGATATATTAGGATTGTATCTTACTAAAAAGAGTAAAGATTTTAGTGTAGGACGTTTTGCATTGATTATTAACGCAATCATATATAGTGTATGTGCTATTTTATTTGAATTACCTGTTGCTATTTATTCTATTTTGTATTCTATGGTTTACTCCATGGCAATTGATAAAACACATTTACAAAATATAAATACAAGCGTTATGATTTTCACAAAAAATAAGATTATTTGTGAAACAATATTACATGAATTAAATCGTGGAGTAACTTATTGGAAAGGGGTAGGTGGCTATACAGAAGTTGATACCTATGTTTTTTATAGTGTACTGTCAAAATATGAAGTAAGAATATTACAAGAAAATTTAAAGATACAAGATCCAGATGCATTTGTTGTTGTGACAGAACAAGATCAAGTATTAGGAAATTTTGAAATAAGATTGTGATAAAAGAAAGGTGTGTGAATAATGTGAAAAAATTATTTTATAATGGAACAATTCTCACTATGGATGAAAAAATGCCCAAAGTAGCTGCTGTTGCAATTGAAGAGGATCGAATTATACAAGTATATAACGAAGTCCCATTAGATTGGAAATATGAAAGCTATGATTTAGAGGGAAAAACACTTCTACCTGGCTTTATCGATGGACATTCTCATTTTGTTGGTTGTGCTAATTCATTGGCACAATGTGATTTATCCAAAGCCAAAAATTTTTATGATATTGTGGATATTATGAAACAATTTATAAAAGACCGAAATATTCAAAAAGGAAAATGGGTCGTTGGTATCAATTATGATCATAATTTCTTAAAAGAAAAACGTCACCCAGATTGTAATGTCCTTAATGAGATTAGCAAAGATCACGCTATTCTTATAATACATGCTTCAAATCATATGGGTGTTGTAAATTCATTTGGACTATGTAAAGAAAATGTAAATGATGATGTAAAAGATCCACAAGGTGGTAGATATGGTAGATTTGATGGGACAAATACTTTGAATGGATATATGGAAGAAAATGCTTTTATTAATTTTCAAAAATCTATATCTTCCTTGGATATAGAAATGATGAGAAAAAATATAATTTTAGCGCAAGAATTGTATGCAAAATATGGTATTACAACTATTCAAGATGGTTTTCTTACCGATTCCTTATATTCTTTGTTAAAACTATTTGCTGAAGAAAAACTTTTAAAAATTGATGTTATTGGATATGTTGATTTAGAAAATTATCGTAATATATATCAAAATCATTCAAAAGATTATATATATAATAATCATTTTCGTTTAGGCGGATATAAAATCTTTTTAGATGGATCTCCACAAGGAAAAACTGCATGGATGAAGGAACCATATGAACATAGTAAAGAAAAGGGATATCCAGTTCATTCAGATGAAGATATATATGAATTGATCAGCAATGCTTTAGAAGATCATGCACAGTTATTGGCACATTGCAATGGGGATGCTGCAGCTGAACAATATGTAAAACAATTTACAAGAGTTATGGAAAATCATAGTTATATAGATTCTTATCGTCCAGTTATGATTCATGCTCAATTGGTAAGAGAAGAGGAATTAACAAAGATGAAACCAATATCTATGATTCCAAGTTTTTTTGTTGCGCATACATATTATTGGGGAGATATTCATTTGGCTAATTTAGGGGAAGAAAGAGCCTCTCGTATTTCTCCTGTAAAAGATGCTATTCGTACAGGTCTTACATATACATTCCATCAAGATACACCTGTATTATTTCCTGATGTAATGAAAACAATCAGCTGTGCAGTTAATCGAATTACAAAAAATGGAGTTGAATTGTCAAAAGATCAAAGTATTAGTGTTATGGAGGCTTTAAAAGCTGTAACAATATATGCAGCTTATCAATATCATGAAGAAAATAGTAAAGGAAGCATTGAAAAAGGAAAAAAGGCAAACCTTGTAATTTTAGAGAAAAATCCTTTAGAAGTAGAGTTAAGTGAGTTAGAAAAAATACAAGTGGTTGAAACAATCGTAGATGGTGTAACAATATTCAAAAAATGATATAATGTAAAGGTATTCGCAGTTTAGAGAAAAGGAGAGATTATTCGTTGAAATTAAGCAAGGATATAGTTTTAGAATATATACAAAATCAATCATTACATCAATCAGAGGATGTTCATTTTACAACTCAAGAACTTTCAGATGTTTTACAGATGCAACGTTCAAATTTAAGCAAGCTATTAAATGAATTGGTAAAGGAACATCGCATTAAGAAAACTAGTGGTAGACCTGTTTATTATTCATTAGTAAAAGAACATGAAGAATCATGTTTTCATACGATGATTGGTTATAATTCAAGTTTAAAGCAAGTTGTTCAGTTAACAAAAGCAGCTTTGCTATATCCAAGCAATTCATTGCCTATTTTAATTACAGGATCAGATGGATCAGGAAAAAGCTTATTAGCAAGGCTGATTTATGAATTTGCGAAAGAAACTAACATTATTAAAGAAGAGGCTCCATTTATTAAAATTAATTGTCGATATTTAGTTGAAGAATCTAATGAGAAAATTAGAGAAATTTTCTTTTCAAAAGATGATGGGGCGATGAAAAAAGCACAAGGAGGTATCCTATTTGTTGACCACATCAATAGATTATCTCATGATATTCAAAGTGACCTTTTAAATTATGTTGAGATAGCACAAATATCTTTAAGTAATATGATTTTAGTTTACTCTGTTGATGACTCCATCAATCCTTCGTATTTGAGTCTATATTCTTCAAAGTTTTCAATTGTTGTGGATTTACCAGCACTATCCAAAAGGAGTTTTGAGGAAAGATTCGATATGATTCAACTTTTTTTTCAAAAAGAAGCAGAATGTATTCAAAGGGATATTAAGATTAATGCAGAGGTATTACGTTGTCTAATGCTGTATCCATGTCAATCTAATGTAAAGCAGTTGAAAAAGGATATTCAGTTAGGTTGTGCAAATGGTTATGCTAGAAGTTTTGACAAAGAAGACAATCAAATGGAGCTTTTTATTCATGATTTTCCGAATTATGTTCGAAAAGGTTTTTTATCATATCGTAAATATCGTACAAAGATTGAACAAATAATACCAGATAATTATTTGTATATTTTTTCAGCCCAGGCAACAAATGCTTGCCATGATAATAATACAAAACAATCTGATGGAAATTTTTATAATATGATTGATCGAAAAGTAGAAGAACTGAAACAACATGGAATAGATGAAGAAGATATCATGGGAATTATTCAAGCTGATCTAGACTATAATTTTAAACAAATTAATTCCAGTATTGAACAAAAAGAAATTGATAAAGAATTGATTTCTAAGATTGTTGATTCTAAAATTATTGGGATGGTTGATACGTTTCTTAAAGAGGCATCAATACGCTTTGAACGTATTTATCCAAACTCACTTTTTTATGCGATTTGTTTACATTTATCTGCCATATTAGAAAGAAAAGGAAAATCACAAAAATTATCTAATGAACAGATTGTTATGACAATCAAAGAATTTAATGAAGAATATATTTTTTGCTCTAAATTTACAACTACATTAGAAAAAGAATTTAATGTAGAATTCTCTATTTATGAAGTAGTATTTTTAACAATGTTTATAACGCAGGACAATTTGAGTGAAACATCAAAAAATAAACCAGTTGTCTTGGTAGCAATGCATGGAAGTAGTACTGCATCTAGTATTGTTGAAGTAGCAAACACATTGGTTGGAGATGGAAATATTTATTCCTTTGACCTTTATTTAGATAAGGACATGCAAAAGGTTTATGAGGAATTAAGCCAAACAATTTTAGAAATTCATCAAGGAAAAGGAGTATTGATGTTATATGATATGGGTTCTTTAAGGTCTATGGCAGAAATGATAAGCTTAGAAACTGGAATTGATATTAAAACTGTTTGTATTCCAGCTACTCTAATTGCTTTAGATTGCTCTCGTAAAGCAAGCTGTTATAATTCCTTAGATGATATATATACATCAGTTATGGACTCTTATCAACAAATGTATCCAGAAATTCAACAATCTTATCAGAAACAAGAGAAACCTCAAGTTATTATTACTTTATGTATGACAGGAGAGGGAGCAGCAATACAAATAAAAAATTATATTGAACAACATATTTATTTGGAGAATACAGATATCATACCTTTAGCTATTTCTGATCATGAATATCTGTTGAAAAAAGTAAATCAAATTCAAAAAAGTCAAAAAATTGCTTGCGTTGTTGGAGCGTATAATCCAGAGTTATACGGAATACCATATATTCCTATTTCTAAATTGTTTGATACTTCCCCAGATAAACTGGATATTTTACTATCTTTAGAGACAGCAGAATCCGTTATGTCAGTCAACTATGATGCTATTTATGCATATCTTCAAGAGCAGTTAGATGGATTTGATTTTAAATTATTAAAAGAAGTTTTACCAAAGGTCATTCGCAGAATAAAGAAAATGGTGCATGGTCTATCATCTGATCAAGAAGTAGGTTTATTTATGCATATTGCTTGTTCCATTTATCGTTTGCAAAATGAAAATAAATCTGCAAAAAATGGACAAACCAAACACATTATTTTGAAAAATAAACGTCTATACAATGATTTGAAAGAGATTTTACATTTAATTGAAGAAGAATTTTGCGTGGAATTTAACGATGATGAATTGGCAAATATAATTCAAATTATAAGACAATGTTGAGTGTAGGAAAACTGGTTCTTTCAGAAAATTAAAAAGAAAAAACTATGAGTTAAGAAAATTGAGCAGCATAACAGGATATGCTGCTTTTTATATTTTATGATTTCATTAAATTTGTCCTTGATGTAGAAAATCAATATATGCTGTATAGATTAATAGGATAATGTCTTTTTAGCAGGAGCAAAGCTTAAAATGGTGTTTTAAAGACTAGTGGGGGAAGAGTTCTGTCTGTAATTGGTACGGGTAAGACTTTAGAGGAAGCTAGAGAAGAAGTTTATAGAAATGTTGAGCTTGTTGATTTTATGGGAGCTTATTGTAGAAAAGATATAGGGATATTTGAATAAATGGTAAAGCTTAGGAAGAAATCCGGCGATTGCTGGATTTCTTAGGAAATTATAATTCTATTATTAGTAAGAAAATGGTTATAATTTTAAACTTTAAGAAATAGTTAATAATATATGAATTTTTTGGAGAGGGTTATGTGGTTAATTATTTATATGAGGTATCTATAAATGGGGTAAACGTTCCTGTGTTGGAATGTGGATATGGGAATAAAACGAGAATAATATTACTTAAATCCATATCAGATATATATGGAAGTGATTATAAAAGTTTATTAGGAAAAATAAATACTAATAAAGAAGAATTTGAGGGGCATTATTATAATTTAAGGGATGAAGTAACTGGAAATAGTGTATTAAAGAATCAATTGAAAATTCATTTGGATAAAAGAACAGTTTATTTTTACGCATTAGATATAGATGGATTTCAAAAATTAATGTTTATGCAAAATAAAACATATAAAAAGAATATTAAGTTGTATAATCAAATTATATCTAAATATTTTAATGAGGATATGAGACAAGATAATAAAAATAGTAAGTTTTTAGATAGTGGATCTGTTGGAAATATATTGGGATTTAAGAAGAAAAATGAATTACTAAAAATAATAAATTCTTTATTATTAGTACCAAAGTATGTTAAGAATAATAATGTAAAGAGTAGGAAAAATTTTATTAAAAATAGCATTGATAGGATATCAGTAAGGTTAATGCTAGATAGCATTGGAGTAGAGCATGAACTTAAAATTCCTAAAGATAAAATGGATGTTTGTATAAAATTATTCTCAAATGCTATTTATGTAGAAGATGAAGTTTTAGATGAGATAATTAAACTCTCTAGGGAAATTAATGATGAAAAATGTGAATATTTAAAAATATTAAATGAAAAAAATAAAGAGCAATTTAAAAAGATTAAAGAACAGATAAATAAATAATATTTAGGAAGAGCGAAAAGTTATTAAGTTTAGTAGAGGTAATGGTAATGGCTCCCCTCCACCATAAAAAAGATTTTATTTAATATTATTTGAAAAGATAGAAGGTATAGAGTTTATATAAAAAATATGTAACTCTATACCTTTTTTTGTATGTGCAATTATGAACTTAATTATATATAATAGAACCATACTGAAGTTATGGAAAGGTATAAATTATTATGAAAAGGATAAATGAAGTTTTTAGTGATTTTAATACTGGAAGCAACATAAGTACTGCCTTGGTTGAAAGTGCAGTTTTAAAGAAAAAATCTAAAACTTTAGAGTTAGCAATAAGTTCAGATAGATACATAGAAATACAGGAAATTGAAGAACTTAATAACTTCATTAAAAGAAGGTTTTATTTAGAGCATTCAAAGATTGCTATAAATTATACTGAAGAAGTTAAGATGAAGCCTATAGAAGAGGAAATTAAGAATATAATATCTTATGTTTCTAATAAACATCCTTTTCTTAGGGTAGCTGTTAACAATTGTGATTATGAAATAAGTGGTAATACAATAACACTAAAGTTTAGAGTGCCTGTATCAACAATGTTCAGGGACTTAAAGTATGATAGGGAAATTAGGGAAGGCATAAAAAGCTTCTATGGTAAATCCTATAATATAAAGTTTGTTGATAATGTAGATGCAGATGAATTAATTAGGCTTCAAGTAGAAGAAGAGAAGAAGAGAATGTCTATGATTAGGAGTGAAATTAGGTCTACTGGGCCATCTATTCCTAAGGATACAACCCCAACTGTTCCTGGTGAAGGGGATAAGGGTAAAGATGATAAGAAGTCTGGAAAGATGAATAATCCTTTCTTAATATTAGGTAGAAATTCTAATATTAAAGAATCCTTAATAAGAATATCTGATGCCTCTCCTGAGGAGGGAAGAGTTGCCTTATATGGTGAACTATCTAATATGGAGACAAAGGAATTAAGAAGTGGTAAGATATTAGTTTCTTTTGATTTATATGATGGAACAGGTTCTCTTACTTGTAAGTCCTTCCTTAAGCCAGAGCAAGCTGATGATGTAATATCTAAGCTTAAGAAGGCAAGGGGGGTTAAGCTTTGTGGAAACTTAGGTTTTAGTAATTTCTCTGGGGAAGTTGAGATGATTGCAAATACAATAGTTGAAACAAAGGGACTTGAAAGGGTAGTAAGAAGAGATGAGTCAGAAGTTAAGAGAGTTGAACTTCATCTTCATACTAAGATGAGTCAAATGGATGGTATGAGCAGTGCAGCTGACTTAATAAAGAGAGCAATGAGTTGGGGAATGAAGTCTATAGCTATAACTGACCATGGTGTTGTTCAATCTTTCCCTGAAGCACATAAGTTATTAGGTAGAAATAATCCTGATATGAAGGTCATTTATGGAGTGGAGGCTTACCTTGCTCCAGATAAAAAGCCTTCTGTGAGAAATATTAAGGGGCAAAGCCTTGATACTACTTATTGTGTATTAGATTTAGAAACTACAGGTTTTTCACCTAGATTAGAAAAAATAACTGAAATAGGTGTAATGAAGTACCAAGATGGTAAGGTGGTTGATAAGTTTAGTTGTTTTGTTAATCCAGAGAAATCAATACCTCCAAGAGTTGTTGAAGTAACTGGTATAACTGATGATATGGTTAGAGATGCTGAAACTATAGATAAGGTTTTTCCTAAACTTTTAGAATTTATTAAAGATAGCGTTTTAGTTGCCCATAATGCTGAGTTTGATGTTGGTTTCTTAAGGCATGTTGCAAGAGAGTTAGGTTATGAATTTGACTTTACATATTTAGATACCTTATCACTAGCTTATGAGTTATTCCCAGAGTATAAAACATATAAGCTAGGAAGAATAGCTAAAAATCTTGGAATAAAGGTTGATGTTGCTCATAGAGCCTTAGATGATGTTGATACAACAGTTAAGGTGTTTAAGGTAATGCTTGATATGTTAAAGGAAAGAGGAGTAAATACCTTAGAGGATATAGAAATTTATGCATCTGATGAAACTGCCAAAAAGGAAGCTTTTAAGAAGCTAAGAACTCATCATGCTATTATTCTTGCTAAGGATTATGTTGGCTTAAAGAATTTATATAAGTTAGTATCCTATTCACATTTAGATTATTTCTATAAAAAACCTCGTATATTAAGAAGTATGTTTAAGAAGTATTCTGAAGGTTTAATTATAGGTAGTGCTTGTAGTGATGGAGAACTTTATCAATCAATTCTACTTGGAAAGTCTGATGAAGAAATTGAAGCTATAGCAAGAGAATATGATTATTTAGAAATTCAACCATTAAGTAACAACGATTATCTTATAAGAAATGGTGAAGTACCTGATAAAGAATATTTAAGAGAAATTAATAGAAATATTGTAGCCCTTGGAGAAAAGCTAAATAAACCTGTTGTAGCAACTGGGGATGTTCATTTTATGGATCCAGAGGATGAAATCTACAGACGTATTTTAGAAGCAGGTCAAGGTTTTAAGGATGCAGATAACCAAGCTCCTTTATATTTAAGAACTACTGAAGAGATGCTTGAAGAATTCTCTTATTTAGGAAGAGATAAGGCTTATGAAGTAGTAGTAACAAACACAAACTTAATTGCAGATATGTGTGAGCAAATAAGTCCAATATCTCCAGAAAAATGTCCTCCTCACATTGAAGGATGTGAGCAGGAAATAAAGGATATAGCTTATGGTAAGGCTCATGAGTTATATGGAGAAGAACTACCTGATATTGTACAGCAGAGGTTGGAGAAGGAACTTAATTCTATTATTCAAAATGGGTTCTCAGTAATGTATATAATTGCTCAAAAGCTAGTTTGGAAATCTAATGATGATGGATATTTAGTTGGTTCAAGAGGATCTGTTGGTTCTTCAGTTGTTGCTTATATGACTGGTATTACAGAGGTTAATGCATTACCACCACATTATAGGTGCCCTAAGTGTAAGCATTCAGATTTCAATGATTATGGAGCTAAGAATGGTTTTGACTTACCTGATAAGGCTTGTCCTGTTTGTGGAGAAATGATGGATAAGGATGGAATGGATATACCTTTTGAAACCTTCCTTGGATTTAATGGGGATAAGGAGCCTGATATTGACTTAAACTTCTCTGGAGAATATCAAGCAAAGGCCCATAGATATACAGAAGTTATATTTGGTAAGGGTACAACATTTAAAGCAGGAACAATAGGTACAATAGCTGAAAAAACTGCTTTTGGATATGTTAAGAAATATTTTGAAGAGAGAAATACTAAAGCTAATAAAGCAGAGATTACTAGAATATCAAAGGGATGTACTGGAATAAAAAGAACAACTGGTCAGCACCCTGGAGGAATAATAGTTGTTCCTAAGGGAAGAGAGATATTTGAGTTTTGTCCAGTTCAGCATCCAGCTGATGACCCTAATTCAGATATTATAACAACACATTTTGATTATCACTCAATAGATTCAAACTTACTTAAGCTTGATATACTAGGACACGATGATCCTACAGTAATTAGAATGCTTCAAGATATTACAGGGGTAGACCCTCAAAAAATACCTTTAGATGATAAAGAAACTATGTCTATTTTCTCATCAACTAAAGCACTTGGAGTAACACCTGAACAAATTAATTCTAAGGTTGGTACCTTTGGTATACCTGAGTTTGGTACGAAGTTTGTTAGAGGAATGCTTTTAGATACACTTCCTAAGAGTTTTTCAGATTTATTATGTATATCTGGGTTATCTCACGGTACTGATGTATGGCTTGGAAATGCTAAGGATTTAATTGATGGAGGAGTAATTACAAGTATAAGTGATGCCGTATGTTGTAGAGATGATATTATGGTTTACTTAATTAAAATGGGTCTTGAACCTAATACATCCTTCAAGATAATGGAGCTTGTTCGTAAAGGTAAGGCTTTAAAGGATCCTGAAAAGTGGGCAGAGTATGAAAAGATGATGAGAGATAATAATGTACCTGAATGGTATATAGATTCTTGTAGAAAGATAAAATACATGTTCCCTAAGGCCCATGCAGCAGCTTATGTTATGATGGCATTTAGAATTGCATGGTTTAAAGTACATATTCCTTTAGCATATTATGCAGCATATTTCTCTATAAGAGCTAAGGCTTTTGATGCAGAGTATATGATTTTTGGAAAAGAAAAGGTTAGAGAAAAAATGAAGGAAATCAGCTTACAAGGAAATGATGCAGCTCCAAAGGATAAGGATATGTATGATGATTTAGAAATTGTATTAGAGATGTATGAAAGAGGTTTTAAGTTCCTACCAATAGATTTATATAAATCAGATTGGGATAAATTTAAAGTAGAAGAGGATGCCCTTAGACCTCCTTTAAATAGTATTTCGGGAATGGGTAATGTGGCAGCAGAAGCAATATTTAATGCTGTTCATGAAGAAACTCCAATTAGTTCAATTGATAATTTAAAGAAACGTGCTAAAATAGGTAATTCTGCAGTAGATTTACTTAGAAAATTTGGTTGTTTAAATGGATTATCAGAAAGTGATCAGGTAAGTTTCTTTGATGTAATTTAAGTTAGTAATGTGATAGAAAAGCTATAAAATTCCTTTTTAATGAATTTTATAGCTTTTATTATCTTTAATAAATAATATCTCTTCATTTTGTTCAACCTATTGTAGATAGGTTAAATAGAGGTGATAGAATGAACAATAATACAAAAAAACTAACATTAATGGCTTTAATACTTATGATTTTTACATCTGTATTTGGATTTGCTAATATGCCAAGGTCCTTCTTACTAATGGGATATGCCGCTATTCCATGGTATATAATAAGTGCAATAGCATTTTTTATACCATATGCTTTTATTATGGCTGAATATGGTTCTGCCTTTAAGAAAGAAAGTGGTGGAATTTATTCTTGGATGGAAGGGTCTATAGGTCCTAAGTATGCATTTATTGGTACCTTTATGTGGTATGCATCTTATATAGTATGGATGGTAAACGTGGCATCGTCTATATGGATTCCTTTATCAAATGCATTTTTTGGAAAGGATTTAACATCTACATGGTCATTATTAGGATTAAATTCAACTCAAACATTAGGAATACTAGGAGTACTATGGATAATTTTTGTCACATTTATATCTACCAAGGGTATAGAGAAAATAACTAAGATTACATCTGTTGGTGGCACCTTTATAGCAATATTAAATGTAGTTTTAATTATAGGAGCTATTGTAGTATTTGCTTTAAATGGTGGAGAATTTTCAGAACCAATTAATAATGGAGTAAAAGCATTTTTTGTTTCACCAAATCCAGACTATAAATCAATAATACAAATTTTATCTTTTGTAACCTTTGCTATTTTTGCATTTGGAGGTCTTGAAGTATTAGGAGGATTGGTTGACCAAACTGAGGATGCAGAAAAGAATTTCCCTAAGGCAATAATTGTTTCTGCTCTTGTTATTTCAGTAGGATATGCCATAGGAATATTTGCCTGTGGAGTTTTTACTAATTGGAATGATGTATTATCATCTCAAGATGTTAATTTAAGTAATGTAGCTTATATTCTAATGAATAACTTTGGAGTTCAACTTGGAAATGCAATGGGATTAAGTGAAACAGTTTCTTTACAAATGGGCATTTGGGTTGCTAGATTTGTTGGGTTATCAATGTTATTAGCTTTAAGTGGAGCATTCTTTACATTAACCTATTCCCCATTAAAAACATTGATTTCAGGAGCACCAAAGGAAATTTGGCCAGGAAAAGTTGGAGAAATAAAAAGTGGAATGCCTATAAATGCTATGTGGGTTCAAGCTATTATAGTAATTTTTATAATACTTTTAGTATCATTTGGAGGAAAAGGCGCAAAAGAATTCTTTAGGATACTAGTTTTAATGACCAATGTTGCCATGACTATACCATATTTATTTTTAGCAGCAGCTTTTCCTAAGTTTAAAAAGAAGCAATTAGAAGGAAAGGTTCCCAAAGCCTATGAATTTTATAACTCCTATGGAGCTTCAATTTTTGTGGCAGTTATTATATGCATAATAGTGGGCTTTGCTAACATATTTACAATAATAGAGCCAGCAATGTCTTGAAAAATATTTGATACTATAATGATGTTAGCAGGACCAATAAGTTTTTCTGTGGTTGCATTAATTTTATATAGTATTTATGAAAAAAAGTATAAGAATAATAAAGTATAGTTAAAAGTTTTGTAGGAGTACTAACATTGTAATGATTTTGAAACTTTTCAAAGTGAAAAATATGTGATACATTGTAAAGGAATACAAAAGATGACGGAGGAGTATTATGAAAAAGAAATTATCAATTTTATTAGCTACTTTAATGGTAGGAGCAACATTTGTAGGATGTGGAGCAAAGGAAGAAGCTAAAAATGTTCCAACAAGTGAAATTGTTGAAAGTATTAAAGAAAAAGTGGAAATGAGAGCATTAGGAACAGTTGAAGGAGAACTTTTAACAGAAAAATTCCATTTAAATCTTGATGATGTAGAAGAACAAACTGTAGAAAATGGTGTGATTAATACCGGATTAGAAGTAGTTGCAGTTGTTAAAGCTAAAGAGGGAAAGGTTGATGCTGTAAAGGCTTCATTAGATAAAGTTATTGAGGATAAGAAGGCATCAGCATTTTATCCAGGAGAGCCTGAAGCAGTTGAAGCAGCACAATTAAAGGTAAATGGAAATTATGTAGGACTTTTCATTATCCCAGATTACGAAGAAGGACAAAACAATGCTGAAAAGGCAGCAAAAGTTTTTGAAGAAGCTCTAAAATAGTCAAATATGCTTTAGGAATGGAAACATTCTTAAAGCATTAATTTTTTATTCTTTAGGAAATTATATCTATTATTAAATTGTGGATAACTTCAACAATTTAGCGATATATTAGTTCTTTTCTTCCTAAAGAATAAAAAATAAAATATATGCCCCTGCAAGAGCAAGATGGATAATTAGTTAAAAAGGAGAAAAGTTTTGATATTTAGTAGTATTTTATTTATATTTAGGTTTCTACCTATTGCACTAATACTATATTATATAACTCCTCAGAAATATAAAAACTTAATTTTAACTCTATTAAGTTTAGTGTTTTATTCTTGGGGAGAAGGTAAATATTTTTTAATAATGATTGCCTCAATTATTATTGATTACACAGCTGGAAGGCTTATTTATAGATATAAAAGTGAAATTAAGAAAAAAACTATAGTTTTGTGTATTTCCTTAGTATTTAATCTTGGTCTATTATTCTTTTTTAAGTATTTTAATTTCTTTATAGACAACATAAATAATATTTTTAATTTAGCTATAAAAGGAGTAAAGATAACCTTACCTTTAGGAATAAGTTTTTATACCTTTCAAACAATGTCCTATAGTATAGATGTTTATAGGGGCAAGGTAGTTCCTGAAAAGAACATTATTAATTTTGCAGCATTTGTAACCTTATTTCCACAGCTTATAGCTGGTCCAATTGTAAAGTATACCGATATAAATAAGGAGATAAGTAGGAGAGTTATTACTAAGGATAATGTTGAAGTAGGAATTGAAAAGTTTATTTTAGGTCTTGGTAGAAAGGTTCTAATAGCAAATAATATAGGAATGCTTTGGACAGAAGTTGAAGGAATAGGCTTTGAAAATATTTCAACACCGCTAGCCTGGCTTGGGATTATATCCTTTGGCTTACAAATTTATTTTGATTTTAGCGGATATTCTTTAATGGCTATTGGATTAGGTAAAATGTTAGGATTTAATTTTCCAGAAAACTTTAATTACCCCTATATATCAAGAAGCATATCTGAATTTTGGAGAAGATGGCACATTACTTTAGGTTCATGGTTTAAGGAGTATGTTTATATACCTTTAGGTGGTAATAGAAAAGGTAAAGTTAGGGTTACTTTTAATCTATTTATTGTATGGGCTTTAACTGGGTTATGGCATGGAGCAAGTTATAATTTTTTACTTTGGGGATTATTCTTTTTCTTACTTATTAGTATTGAAAAGTTAGGGGTTATAAATTTTTTAAATAAGCATAAAGTATTTTCCCACATATACACAATATTTTTACTTTTAATTGGATGGACTTTATTTGCTATAACCGATTTTAATGGTATCTATGAATACCTTAGTAAGTTATTTTTCTATTCAAATGGAGAAGAGTGGATTTATTATCTTAGAAACTATGGAGTTTCACTAATTATTGCAATTATTTTTTCTTTACCACTAGTTTCGATGTTTTATAAAAAGATAGAAAACTTTAAATGGATAAAGACAATAATTCTAATGGGTATTTTTATAATATCTGTTGCTTATTTAGTTGATGCAACATATAATCCATTCCTTTATTTTAGATTCTAGGAGGTATTAAATATGAGAAGAAATCCTTTATTATATACTTTTTTTATTTTCCTTCTAGTAATTACTATTATAGATATATGTAAAGAGGATAAGAGATTTTCAGAGTTAGAAAATAGAAGTTTAAGAGGAAAGGTTGAGTTTTCCTTAGAAAAGTATTTTAATGGCACTTATCCTAAAAAGTATGAGGAGTATATGAGTGATCAATTTATTTTAAGAGATAACTGGATAGATTTAAAATCAAGAAGTGAGTACTTATTAGGAAAGTTAGAAAACAATAGTATTATTTATGGAAAAGATGGATATCTTTTCGAAAAGTTTACAGCGTTAGATGAAAGAAGAGTTACCATTAATATAGATTCTATTAATAAGCTCATAGAGAATAGCAAGACACCTGTAAGTGTATTAATAGCGCCAAATTCATATGAAGTATATAAAGAAAAATTGCCCTTAGGTGCTCCTGTAATTAATCAAAGGGATGAGCTAGAGAAGATGTATATAGGTATTAACGGTGGAAATAAGATTAATCTTACTGAAAAGTTTATAGAGAAAAGCGAAGAAAGTTTATATTATAAAACTGACCATCACTGGACTACAAAGGGAGCCTACTTAGCTTATAGAGATTTTATAGAAAGTATAGGTTATAAAGCTATAAATTTAGATGAGTATAATAAGAATGAGGTGGAAGGTTTTTTTGGAACTTATTTTTCAAAGGCAAAACCTTTTAATATTACCTCGGATAAGTTAACTTATTATAACTTTTCAGGGATAACAATGAAGATAGATGATAAATTATATAATTCTTTATATGATTATTCTAAGTTAGATATAAGAGATAAATATTCATTGTTTTTATATGGAAATAATCCATTGACTATAATTAATAATTCCAATTTGAAAAATGGAAAGAAATTAGTTATCTTTAAGGACTCTTATGCGAATTCTTTTATTCCATTCTTAACAGAAAATTTTGAAGAAATTCATGTTATAGATTTAAGAAGTTTCTCTGAATCTGTTAGTGAATATATAAATAATAATAGCTTTGATAATGTATTAGTATTGTATAATTTTATTAATTTTACTAGAGATACTAATATAATAAAGCTTAAGTCTTAAGGAAATCAAATAGGATTATATTTATTTAATAAGTTTAAAGTGTTAAAGCAGGATTTCATTAAATAGGTAGAAATCCTGTTTTCATATATAGAGTTAATTTGTTATAATAATGAATAATAAGATGAATAAAGAACACAGGTGATGAGATATGGCAAAACATGAATTTGGAATAATAGATAAGCTTGATAAAGAAAAAGATTATAGCAATTATGATCCTAAAGAATATAATTGTATAGAAGTAGATGATGAATTAGTAACTGAGATGTTAAAGTATCTTAAGAACTTAAGAACATATCATCATAAGTATAAAAACCCAAGTTTTGGAGTTGCATATACTGGAGTAACTTTGATACCAGATACTTCTTTAATGTTTTTACATGATATAGCATCAACACTAAATAGGTTTAAGAGGTCACAAGAGCTTACAGACTTAACTTGTCTTATTATGGAGGCGAAGATTAAGGGAAAATATATAATTCATTATGGTATATAAAACGAAATATTTAGAAATATGGGGGGATTATGAAAATAGGATTAGTACTTTCTGGTGGTGGCGGAAAAGGCGCTTATGAGTTAGGCGTTTGGAGAGCCCTAAAGGAATTAGGAATAAGTAAATACATATCTGTCTTTTCAGGTACATCTATAGGCGCATTTAATTCAGTGCTATTTGCTATGGATAATATGGAAAAAGCAGATAAGTTATGGGAAGAAGTAACAATGGATAAATTAGTTCCTCTTAGTAAGGTAGAATTAATAAAAAGAGGAATAGGGCTGTACTTAGGGGGGAAGAACCTTCAGTTAGCTAAGAGATTTCTTAGTGATAAGATAGAACATGGAGCAATAAGTAATGAAGGTGCTGTAGAGGTTATAGAAAAATATCTTGATTGTAGTGTTTTTGACAATACTAATAAGGTTTGTTTTGCAGCTTGTACAGAATTACCTAATTATAATGTTAAGTATTTTAGATTGAATGATTATGATGAGGATACAAGGAAAAAAATTGTGTTAGCATCTGCATCTCTTCCGCTTATATATGATAGTACAGAGGTTGTAGGGGAAAAGTATATTGATGGTGGTATTGCTGATAATACACCTATACAGCCAGTTTATGGTGAAAAGTGTGATGTTATAATCGTTGTTTTACTTTCAAAAGAAGCAACTATTGATAGAGATTTATATCCTCATTCTAAGTTAATTATAATAGCGCCTGAAAATCTAGATGAAAATACTATTAATGGTACTTTAAATTTAGATACTGATGCTAAAAGAGTTAGAATTAATGAAGGATATAAGGATACAATGAATAGGCTTAAGCCTGTTATGGAACTTATAAGGTTTATTAATGAAAAAGAAGAAGAAGAAGAAAATCCAATGCTGTATAAAATGTATGGAAAGCTAAAGTCTGTTTCCTTTAAAAGGAAAGAAAAATAAATAGTTATATAAAAAGTCATTATACAAAGTATAATGGCTTTTTTACATATAAACTATAAAATGGTTGAAATTAACATACAATAGTGTTAAGATTTACTTAAGCAACCACTTAATTAAAAAATGGAGGAGCAATGGAAGAGTTTATAAAGATTTTTAAGGCACTAGGGGATGAAACTAGAGTAAATATATTGCTTTTAATTTCAAATAGAGGCATGTGTGCTAAAGGTATAGCAAGACATCTTGAAATAAGTGAAGCAGCAGTATCTCAACAAATAAAAATACTTAAAGATATTGGTTTAATTCAAGGATATAAAATTGGTTATCATATTATCTATGACTTAAATGAAGAAAAAATAAATTCTTCAATTAAGTTTTTAGAATCAACAATAGATAATGAAAAAACTAGTACAACAAATATTGCAGGCTTAAAATGTCTAAATGGATGTAAGCATATAAAATGTGCTAGTAATAATAAAATTAAGGAGGAGCCTATAATGAAAGTTTGTTTTCCAGTTGAATCAAATGAAGGAGTAAAAAGTATACCATATGGTCATTTTGGTACAGCACCACTTTTTGTAATATGTGATTTAGAGACTAATACAGTTAAGTCAGTAGGTAATGGAGATTTAGGTCATGAACATGGTAAATGCCAACCAATGAAAGCGTTATCAGGTGAAGAAGTTGATGCAGTAGTAGTTGGAGGAATTGGTGCAGGAGCTATTAATAAATTAAATTCTATGGGAATAAAAGTTTTTCAAGCAATTCAAGGAGATTTAGAAAAAAATCTAGAGGCATTTAAGGAAAATAAATTAAAAGAGTTTCCTAGTACTCATGTATGTAATCATGATGGATGTTCTCACTAAAAATTAAATACTTATGTATAAAAGCCTACAGATTATTCTGTAGGCTTTTTCTAATTGTAGAATAATTTGTATTTTATAACTAATTTTAATTTTCTGAATAAATAATATAATAACTGGAAAAGGAGTACAATGGAAATAGATATGTAATTATAACTATACATAATAAGGTGGGGATTAAAATGAATTTTATAAAGGTACATAATATTAATGAGAGCAAAATATTAAAAAAAGAGATTTGGGAAGAAAAGAAAAGAGAAAAGGTTACATTATGTTCTTGCAAGGGATGTATACAAAAGGCAGATGTAATATCAAATGTAAAAATAAATGATGTGGAAGAAGGAAAAATTGTTTATAGTATTCCAGTGTGTAATGAGTGCAGTAACAAAGCAGAAAATTATTACGTAGATATAGATAGTTTGGCTATATAAGAGTTAGAACTCACAGTGATGAAAATTGCTGTGAGTTTTTTATTGACTTTAACCTAAGACTAAGGTTTAAACTTAGTTGTAAAGGGGGAAAGAACATGAGTAAAAAATATAATATAAAGGAAGTAGCGAAGTTATTTAATATAACAACCAATAAAATTAGATATTATGAGAAACAGGAATTAATTAATCCTATAAGAGATGAGGAAAATGATTATAGAATTTATAGAGAGAAAGATATTATGCAACTTCAAGCAGTGCTATTATACAGATCTATAGGACTATCAATTAAAACTATAAAGGAAATAATTAAAAGTAATGATAGTATAGATTATTTGGAGCACTTTAATAGACAATGGATTATGGTGAATGATGAGATACATAGATTAAATACTATTAGAGAATCACTTGAGAAAATAATAGATATATTATATGAAGATGAGAAAATGAACTCTGATAAAATCTTTCCTATTATTGAGAAAGGAAATAAGGTAGCATCTATTAGAGAGGGATGGAAGGATAAGTGGAACTTTAATAGTTGGGCAGATAGTTATGATGAAGATGTGAAGGTTGATAGGGGAGCTTTAAAGATTTATGAAAACTATAATAAAGTTTTGAATAAGGTGTATGAAAAATCTACTATAGCTGGAGATGGTATATCAGTGTTAGATATTGGGGTAGGAACAGGAAATTTAGCTAAAAAGTTTTTAGAAAATAACTATAGAGTAGTTGGAATAGATCAATCTAGAGAAATGTTAAGAGTAGCAAAACATAAATATCCTAATTTAAAAGTGAGATTAGGAGAATTTCTAAAGATACCTTTTAATGATAAAGTATTTGATATAATTGTATCAACTTACGCATTTCACCACTTAAATTCTGAAGAAAAATCATTAGCTGTTAAAGAGATGATAAGAGTTTTAAAAGATAATGGGAAGATAGTAATAGGAGATTTAATGTTTAAAAATAGAATTGAAGAAGAGGGAATATTAAAAGAGTTAACAGAAGCACAAGTAAATGAAATAAAAGATGAATATTATTCATATATAGATGAGCTTGAAAGTGAATTTATGAAATATAATAAAAAGCTTAACTATGAAAAGATAGATAGATTCATAAGTGTAATTGAAGTAAATTAGAAAATTAAAAAAATATTACAAATATCTAAAAAGTAAGTATTTTAATATATAATTAGGATATAATTACCATGAGATTGGAAGTGGTGATTGTGAAAAAGAAAAAGGTATTAAAATTTATTACTATACTTCTATTTTTGGGGTGCGTTATAGGATACACATCATATAAAGGTTATAAAAAATATGAAGATAATAAAAATGGAATTGGAGAAACAATTGATGCATTTAATGGGGTAGAGGTATACTATAATGGTTCAGAATATGGAAATGTTCATGGAAAACATTACAGTAAAGATGGATATTATTATGGATATGAGTGGCAGTGTGTTGAGTTTATAAAAAGATATTATTATGATTATTTAGGCCATGAGATGCCAGATGGATATGGGAATGCAAAGGATTTTTTTGATAATAGTATTCCACAAGGGCAAGTAAATGAGAAAAGAGGTCTTGTTCAATATAGGAATGGCCATAATGAGATGCCTAAGGTAAATGATATATTAATATTTAATGATACAACATATGGTCATATAGTAATTATTTCAGAAGTTGGAGATGACTACATTGAAGTAATACAGCAAAATATGGGTACTCAGACAAGAGATAAGTTTCAACTTAAGAAGGATGGAAATAATTATTATGTTGGAGGACATAGAACTCCTGTAGGATGGCTTAGAAAAGAGTAGAAATTTAATAATATGTGTAAGTAAAAGAAATATTGCTACAGCAGTATTTCTTTTTTTGTGAATTATTTAATATTTTGAGAGAATAATACTAGTATCTATTTAGTTTAGAGGAGTGATTTATTATGGATGAAAATCCAATGTTCTGTTATCAATGTGAACAAACAGCAGGGGGAAAAGGATGTACTAAAGTGGGTGTATGTGGGAAGACACCGGAAGTAGCTAACCTTCAAGATTTATTAGTTTATCAATGTAAAGGAATAAGCGCTTATGCAGTGGATTTAATTGAGAGGGGCGAAATCATAGATAAAAGTATTGTTAGTTTTGTTGAAAATTCATTATTTACTACATTAACTAACGTGAATTTTGATGCAGAAGTACACGTTGAAATGCTTAAAGAATCTCAGAAGATAAAAGAAGCTTTAAGAGAAAAAGCTTCTAACAATAAAGAATATCCTGAACAAGCTACATATAATATTAGTTCTACAAAAGAAGAAATGCTTAAAGATTCAGTAAGGGCAGGAATAATGTTTGATCAAACACTAGATGCAGATATCAGATCTTTAAGGCAGACAATTATTTATGGATTAAAAGGAATAAGTGCCTATGGACACCAAGCTAGATTCTTAGGATACTTTGATGATCAAGTTGATAACTTTTATTTTAGGGGGTTAGAGTGTACTACTAATGATAATTTAAGTGTAGAAGAAATGATTCGTATGACTATGAGAACTGGAGATATGAGTGTTGCTGTAATGAAAAAACTTGATGAAGCAAATACAAATACTTATAAAAATCCAACAGTACATAAGGTTAATGTTAAGAGAGAAAAAGGACCTTTTATTATAGTTTCAGGACATGATTTAAGGGATTTAGAGATGTTATTACAACAAACAGAAGGAAGAGGAATAAATATATATACTCATGGTGAAATGATACCATCTCATGGTTATCCAGAATTGAAAAAATATAAACACCTTGTGGGAAATTATGGTGGAGCATGGCAAGATCAACAAAAAGAATTTGATGGAATACCAGGATGTATTTTAATGACAACTAATTGTTTAATGAGACCAAGAGAAACTTATAAAGATAGAATATTTACAACAAGTGTAGTAGGATGGGATGGTGTTAAGTATATTCCTGCTGATAAGGATGGACACAAAGATTTTACTCCAATAATTGAAAAAGCCCTAGAACTTGGTGGTTTCACTGAATCAGAAGAACCACATGAAATTTTAGTAGGTTTTGGCCATAATGAAACTCTAAGTCATGCTGGAGAGATTGTTAATGCAGTAAAGGATGGAAAGATAAGACATTTCTTTCTAATTGGTGGATGCGATGGAGCAAGACCTGGAAGAAATTATTATACAGAATTTGCTCAAAAGGTTCCAGAAGACTGTGTTATATTAACTTTAGCCTGTGGTAAATATAGATTTAATAAATTGGATTTTGGTGAGGTGGCAGGTTTACCAAGGTTATTAGATGTAGGCCAATGTAATGATGCCTATTCTGCTGTTAGAATTGCAACTGCCCTTGCAGATGCTTTTGATACTGATGTAAATGGATTACCTTTATCCATTATTTTATCATGGTATGAGCAAAAAGCAGTTGCAGACCTTTTAGCTTTACTTTCTTTAGGTATAAAAGGTATTTTTTTAGGACCAACTTTACCAGCATTTTTAAGTCCTAATGTACTTCAATATTTAGTTGATACATTTAATTTACAACAAATAAGTCAACCAGATGATGATTTGAAAACTTGTTTACAACAAGGAATTGGATTATAAAATTGTAAAAAGATAAGTTGAAAGGTCAACTTATCTTTTTTACTGTCGAGGAAAGTATAAAATTTCAATTGGCTATAAATCAAAGGTATTATTACATTTTTATATTAAAAAATATAAAATAAAGGATAGTAATTTTATAATTTCCTTACCTTTAGTACGGGTGGGGTGGATATTTGTTTTGATGTGACTTGGAGCTTGCGGCGGAACAAGCAAAATAAATATCTGCTACACCTTTTTTATTTCACGTCTATTTATTTTAAAACCTATTTTTTTTTCTATTTCTTTTAGCTGATTTTCATCCTTTGGAGCAACAAACATGCATGTATATCCATCTTCACCTGCACGTCCTGTTCTACCAATACGGTGAATATAGCTTTCAGAAGTTTCAGGAGTATCGTAGTTATATATGTGAGTTACACCTGAAATATCAATACCTCTAGCAGCTACATCAGTTGCAATTAAATATTGAATATCTGCATTTCTAAAAGCCTTTATTATTCTTTCACGTTTTGGTTGAGGAACATCACTATGTATCTTCTGACAATTGTAACCTTTTTGATGAAGAGCTAATTCTAAAGCATCAGCTCTACGCTTAGTTCTGCAGAAAATAATAGCCATAAATGGGTTGTCTTCATTTAATGTAGAACAAAGGGCTTCCTGTTTCCATCTATCACTAACTTCTACAACTTCTTGTTTAATTGTATCTACTGCTATAGTTGGTGATTTTATATCTATAAATACTGGTTCCTTCATATATCTGTAGGCTAACTTTTTAACTTGGGAATCCATAGTAGCTGAGAAACAAAGTGTTTGGTTGGTTTTAGAACACGCCTTCATAATTTTTTCTATTTCATTTTTAAATCCCATAAGAAGCATTTGGTCAGCTTCATCAATTACAATAGTTTTTAATTTAGATAAATCAACAGATTTTCTTTCAATATGGTCTAAAAGTCTTCCAGGAGTAGCTATTATCATATGAATATTGTTTTTAAGCTTCTTTAGTTGGCTTCCAATATCCTTCCCTCCATATGCAGCTAAAATATTAATTTCTTCATTCACATTTAACTTCTTAGCTTCTTCAGTAATTTGTATTGCTAATTCTCTAGTAGGAGATAATATAAGCACCTGTGTAGAATTAGATTTTGGTGATAGGTTTTGGAATATTGGTATCAAGAAAGCTAGAGTCTTTCCAGTACCAGTTTTTGCTTCACCTATTAAATCTTTACCTAGTAAAATATGAGGGATGCTTTCCTCTTGTATAGGAGTTGGAGTTTTAATTCCATTTTTACTTAATTTATTAACTATATTTTCATTTATTCCTAAGCTTTTAAAAGCCACAATTAACCATCCTTTCTTGTAAAACAAATAAGAGCTTGGTATCAGTTGACAGATAACCAAGCTCTATCTTAATTGGAATACACATACCAATTGCTTAGTAATGATATCATTTAATAAGGTTATAGTCAAATGTATAAAGATTAAAAATGAGCATATGGATTGTTTGAAATATGTCGAATTGTTTGATATATTAGAATAATATAGAAACTTAACATATATTTTTTAATATTTATTTAATCGTATACATACTTTGTGCTTTGTGGAAGGAGGAGGCTATGAAAATATTAATTTTGTGTGCAACAGGAACATCAAGTAATATAGTTGTAGAATCAGTAAAAAAGGCAGTAGGGGATCTAAATATTAAAATTGCTGCAAAGGGAATAGAGGAATTTGAAGATAATGTTGAATCTTGTGATTTAATCCTATTAGGACCTCAGATTAAATATAAATTAGAAACGATACAAAAAGTTGTAGAAGATAAGAATATACCCGTTGGAATAATAGATAGCATGGATTATGGATTATGTAGAGGAGAAGAAATACTTAATAAGGCCATACAGCTTATAAGTTTATTCAAAGGAGAATAATATGACTAAGGATAATAGATATGAAGAAATATATCATTTCATATTAGAAACAACTAAATTACAAAGAGAGAATAATGAAAGAATAGGTGTAACAACAAATGAGGTGGCAGAGGGAATTGGTATAAAGAGAACTAATGCAAGTAGTGAGTTAAACAAACTTGTAAGAGATGGGTTAATAAAGAAAGAAGAAGGAAGGCCTGTAGTATATAAATGTATTGAGGATGATGAAGAAGTTGAAGTCATAAGTAGAAATGAAGTTGATGCATTTAATAAGTTTATTGGTTGCGAGGGAAGTTTAAAGAAGCCAATAAAGCAGGCAAAAGCGGCTATTAGTTATCCGCCAAGAGGACTTCACACCTTATTACTTGGTCCAACAGGTGTTGGTAAAACAATGTTTGCAGAAAAAATGTATGAGTATGCTAAAGAGAAGGGACAATTAAATGAAGATGCCCCTTTTGTTACTTTAAATTGTGCAGATTATAGTAATAATCCTCAGCTTTTACTATCACAGCTTTTTGGATATGTAAAGGGAGCCTTTACTGGAGCTAATAAAGATTATTCTGGGCTTGTTGAGTCTGCAGATAATGGAATATTATTTTTAGATGAAGTACATAGATTACCGCCAGAGGGACAAGAAACTCTATTTTATCTAATGGATAAAGGAGTCTTTTCTCCGGTAGGATCAACGGAGAGAAAGCATGTAGATGTTCTTATTATTTGTGCAACTACAGCTAGGAAAGAGGATTCATTATTAGATACATTCACAAGAAGAATTCCTATGTCTATAAAGATACCTTCATTAAAGGAGAGAAGTAAAAAAGAGCGATTTAAAATAGCTCAAGCTTTTATTGAGGAAGAGGCTAGTAGGATAAAGAAAGAAATAGTTGTTAATAATGCTGTTTTAAAAAATCTTTTAAACTATGAGTGCTTAGGGAATATAGGTCAACTGAAAAGTGATATAAAGCTAATATGTGCTAATGCTTTTTTAGATGCTATTCATTTAAATAGAGATAAGGTTGAAATTGAGGTTATACACCTTCCAGATCATATAAGAAAGTATGGTATTTATGAAAATGATTTCGAAAGTGAGATAGAAGTTATAGTAGGAAAAAATGATTTCTTAGTGTTCACTGGTGATGGAGAAGGAAAGATAGGCCATTCTAAAAATAAGATTAAGTATGAGTCTTTTTATGACAAGATAGAAAAAAGATTAAAGGATTTAAGTACGAAATATGATAATCAGGATGATATTGATACAATAATTAGGTTTGAGATTAATGGACAATTTAAAAATTATATAGAAGGTGTAAATAATAATATTGAACTTGAGAAAGTAGTTAGTAAGAAAAGTATTATGTATATGGAAACTCTATTAGCATTGGCTGAAAAGGAGCTATGCAAAAAGTTTTCTAAAAAAGTCTTTTATGGACTTTGTATGCACTTTGATTCAAGCATAAAAAGACTGGGTGAAAATAAAACTGTAGTAAATAAGAATCTTCTTAATGTGATAGAAAATCATCATAGAGAGTTTGAGTTAGTTAGAAACTTTATAAAAGGAATTGAAGGAGAGTTAGAGGTTAGGGTACCTCTTGATGAGATAGCTTTTATAGCAATGTTCTTATGTATAGATGCAATTGAGAGTGATCTTAAGAACCAATTACCTAAGGTAATAATAAGCATGCATGGAAAGAGTACAGCATCATCTATGGCGGAAACGGTGAATTCTTTATTAGGAATAGATACCGTACAAGCTTATGATATGGAGCTTGATAAAGATTCGAGAATTTGCTATGAGGAATTAAAGGAAGTAGTAAGAAAAAATAGTAATGACGCTGGAGTTCTATTATTGGTAGATATGGGATCATTAATTATGTTTGGTGATTTAATTGAAGAGGAACTTTTAGTTAAGGTAAGGGTAATAGATTGTGTGACAACAATTACAGCGTTAGAGGTTGCAAGACATGCTGAGTTTGAAAGAGATATTGATGTTATATATAATTCTATTTTAAATAAGCAAAGAATGACCTTAATGGGTAATAGGTATAAGGATGAAACTAAAACTAAAAAAGAAAATATAATTATTGCAGCTTGTACTACTGGTGAAGGAAGTGCTCAAAAGATTAAGAAATTAATAGAGGATAATATAGATATCTCAGGAACCAATACTGAAATAATTACAGCAGCAATTACAAGTCATGAAAACATAAGTAATATTATAGGTAAGCTAGGCAAGGATAAAAATATAATAGCTGTTGTAGGAAGTATTGATCCAATGTTATATGGTGTACCATTCATATCTATAACAGATTTAATTATGCTAAATAAATATGGTGAACTTGAGAAGATGATAAAAACAACTGTAGTACAGAAAAAGGTTGAAGAAAATGAGGATTTAAATTTAATAATTGAACAGGTGTTTAATAAGCTAAAAGATAAAATTAATGGATTTAATATAGATGTATTTAAAAAGGACTTTGGAGTTTTCAAAAGATGGATAGAAAGTGAATTAAGCTATCAGTTTGATAAAGATACATTAATAGCTGTAGTATTCCACTTGTTAGCAACAACAGAGAATTTAGTTTTAAAGAGAAAGTGTAAGGAGCATAAAAATAAAGAATATCTATTGATTTATTATGCAAATGAAATAAAGCAGATTAAGTATGCACTTAAGAATATAGAGGACACCTTAGAAATTGAGTTTAAATTAGATGAGCTTTGCTATATACTTACCATACTGTATAAATTATAGAGAGATTTAAAAAGTGGTGTATGAAATGAATGCTAGTGTATAATTTTAAAATTAAAATAGTGTATAAAAAAGGAGGGGGGAGCCCTCCTTTTTTATAGTTTTTTCATTTTGGCATGGAACTTGCTTTGAATTAATGGTGAGAAAAATATTTATATAGGAGAGATATATATGACAAAAATTATCTTAGCATGTGCAGCTGGAATGTCCACATCACTATTAGTAAATAAAATGAAGGAGGTAGCAGAGGCAGAAAATATTGAAGCTTCAATAAAAGCTATTCCAGAAGCAGAGATATCACAACATTTAAATGAATGTGATGTTATATTACTTGGACCACAAGTAAAGTTTATGCTTGATGAAATTAGAGCAATAGCTGCTCCTCAAAATATTCCAGTAGAGGTTGTTCCAATGCAACATTATGGAATGATGAATGGAAAGGCAGTTTTAGAATTAGCTTTAAGTTTAAAGGGAGGTAATTAATAATGAAAAAAATCATGGATTATATGGAAAGAAAGGTAATGCCTATAGCTAATAAAATTGGTAACCAAGTACATATCAGAGCAATATCAGCTGGTATGGTTAGCTTAGTAGGAATTATTATACTTGCTTCAATTGCTACATTAGTTCAAAATTTACAAGTGGAATCATATCAAAACTTTATTACTAATACAGAAGCAGGACAAGTAATTTGGAATATAACACAAAATATTTGGTGGGGATGTCTTGCTATGTATGGGCTATTTGTTTGTGCAACAGTTGGACAATCACTTTGGAAAAACTATGGTCATAATGGACTTGATGGTTTATGTGTAGCATTAGCTTCATATTTTGTATTAATTCCATGGATGGCACAAGTTCCAAATGGAAAAGAAGCATCAATTAAAGCTTTTGGATTCATTAATTATACTAATTTTAGTGCAGATTCATTGTTTGCTTGTATGATTATAGCTCTTGCATCAGTTGAAATGCTTCATAGATTATCAAATGTTAAAGCATTTAAGATTAAGATGCCAGATGTAGTTCCAACAGCAGTAAGTGATTCATTCTCAAAATTAATACCAACTATGTTAACAGTTATTATATTTGCGGTAATATCATATTTAATTATGAGATTTGCTGATGGTAAATCATTTAATCAATTAATAACAATAGCTATAACAAAGCCACTACAAGGATTTAGTGATAATTTAATAACGGCTATAGTAGCACCATTTGTTGTATCATTCTTATGGTTCTTTGGAATTCATGGTTCAAATATTATGGGACCAATACTTGCAGCTGTTTTAGCACCACTTGGAATGTCAAATATTGAAATGTATGCTCAAGGTGTTACTGATTGGTCTCAATATAATGTGTTAACTTATCAATTTATATCCTCATTTGTTAATATGGGTGGAGCAGCATGTACAATAGCTTTAATAGTTGCTATGTTTATTACAAATAGAAGGAGACATAAAGTATTATTATCTCTTGCAGGTCCTACAGGTGCATTTAATATAAACGAACCAATAATATTTGGATTCCCAATAGTTTTAAATCCATATTTATTTATACCGTTCGTAATAGGACCATCAATTATTAGTGCAATTTCATATTTAGCAATCAAATTCCAATTAGTTCACCCAGTTGTAGCATCAGTTCCTTGGACAACACCTCCAATATTAAATGGATTCTTAGCAACAGGTATGCATTGGACCGGAGCAGCATTATCAGTAGTTAATATAGTAGTTGTTGTATTACTATATATACCATTCTTAAAGTTAATAGAAAGAAATGAAGAAAAACAATTATTAAATAAATAACAACATTCATTAGAAAGGAGATCATATGGGAATAGGAATTAGTATATATCCATTAAATAGTACTGTTGAAGAAAATAAAGCTTATATAGAAAAAGCAGCAAAACTTGGATACAGTAGAGTATTTACTTCTATGCTAGAATTAGATAGCGATAAGGAAAAAGCTTTAAATCAAGTTGAAAAATATAGGGAATTGTTAAATCTTTCAAAGGATTTAGGAATGAGAGTGTTTATAGATATAAATCCAGAAGTCCTTAAGATAATAGATATAAATCCTATGGATTTAAAATTCTTTAAAGATTTAGGAGCAACTGGACTTAGGTTAGATGGAATGTTTAATGGATTCTATGAATCAATGGTTACGTTTAATAAATTTGATTTAGATATTGAAATAAATGGCTCCTTTGATAGTGGATATGTTAATAATATTATAGATATAGGATGTAAGAGGGGGAAGCTTATGACTTGTCACAACTTCTACCCTGAAAAAGATACAGGTTTAGGATTAGAGTATTTTAAGGCTTGTCATAGGAGACATAAGTCTTTAGGATTGCATACAGCTGCGTTTGTTGATGCAACTAAAGGAGGAAGGCTAGGGCCATGGTTATCTAATGATGGCTTATGTACTTTAGAAAAGCATAGAGGAATAGATATAACGGTTCAAGCGCAAGAATTGTTTGCCTTAGGAATAGATGATGTAATAATAGGTAATGCTTTTGCAACAGATGAAGAGTTAGAGTCGCTTGCAAAGCTTGATGAAGATGTTATATCTTTAAAAGTTACTATAGAAAAAGTTTCAGAGGTAGAGAAGTCAATATTTAATAAGGTGCTTCAAAACAGATGGGATTATAGTGAGTCTGTAATAAGACATACAATGGGAAGAAAAGAATTTAAGGATAAAGAAATAGAATCAACAACTAAAGAAGATAGAATTGTTCCTATAGGAACTGTCTTAATTAATAATAATGATTATTTTAATTATAAAGGAGAGGTACTTGTAGCCTGCAAGAATATTACGTTAGATAATAGAAGAAATGTAATAGCAACTGTATGCAACTCTCACATAGAATTACTAAAGTATATAAAATCAGGGAAAAAGTTTAAGTTGGAGGAATAGTATGAACGAAAGAACTTTAAATAGTGCAATGAACATAATTATGTATGCGGGAGATGCTAGAAGCTCAATTATAACAGCATTGAAGGTAGCAAGAGAAGAAAGTAAGGAAAAAGGCTTAGAGTTACTTGAGGAAGCAAAAAAAAATTTACTTGAAGCTCATAAGATTCAAACTGAATTACTTCAAGGAGAAATGCAAGGTAATCCATGTGAATTTAGTTTATTATTAGTACATTCTCAAGATCATTTAATGAATGCGATGCTTGCAAAGGATTTAGCAGAACAAATTATTTTAATGATAGAATAGGAGTGATATTATGACTTTAGGTTTTAAAGAAAACTTCCTATGGGGAGGAGCAATATCAGCTAATCAAGTTGAAGGAGCTTACCTAGAGGGGGGGAAGGGCTTATCTACAGCAGATGTACTTCCAAAAGGAATGATAAGTTCACCAGTTATACCACCAGAGGGAAATTATCCATCTCATACAGCAATAGATTTTTATCATAGATATAAAGAGGATATAAAGCTTTTCAAAGAATTAGGTTTTAAATGTTTGAGGTTATCTATTGCTTGGAGTAGAATATTTCCTAATGGAGATGAAGAAACTCCAAATGAAGAAGGATTAAGGTTTTATGATGATGTATTTGAAGAATTAATCTCAAATGGTATAGAACCTGTAGTAACTTTATCTCACTATGAAATGCCATTAGGTCTATGTAGCAAATATGGTGGATTTACAAACAGAAAGCTTATAGGATTTTTTGAAAGATATGCAAGGACTGTCCTTACAAGATACAAGGATAAGGTAAAGTACTGGATGACTTTTAATGAAATTAATAGTATAACTGTAATGAGATTTACATGTGGTGGAATCATTCCTAAGGAAGATGAGAATCCAAGGCAATTAAGCTATGAAGGGGCACATAATCAACTAGTTGCAAGTGCTTTAGCAGTTAAAGCTTGTCATGAAATAGTAGAGGGTGGAAAAATAGGTTGCATGATTAATTATGGATGTGTATATCCTATGACTTGTAATCCACTTGATGCCTTAGATGCTTTAGATAAAGATAGAAGAACATTATTCTTTGCTGATGTACAAATTAGAGGGAAATATCCAAATTATCAAAAGAGATTTTTTAGAGAAAACAATATCTCAATAAAAATATCAGAAGAGGATGAAAAGATATTAAGAGAAAATACTGTAGATTTCCTTGGAATGAGTTATTACATGAGTAGGGTTGCAAGTACTGATGCTGAACATCTTGAAAAAGCAGAGGGAAATATATTTAAAATGGTTAAAAACCCTTATCTTAAGTCATCAGAATGGGGATGGCAAATAGATCCAGAAGGATTAAGATTTTCATTAAATACATTATATGATAGATATGAAGTTCCTATATTCATAGTTGAAAATGGACTTGGAGCAGTAGATGTTGTTGAGGAAGATGGCTCAATTAATGATGATTATAGAATTGACTATTTAAGAGAACATATAAGTGCTATGAAAGAGGCTATAAATGATGGCGTTGACCTTATAGGATATACATCTTGGGGGCCAATAGACTTAGTGAGTGCATCTACAGGTGAAATGAAAAAACGTTATGGATTTATCTATGTAGATAAGGATGATGAAGGAAATGGAACCTTAGAGAGAAGAAAAAAGAAGAGTTTTAACTGGTACAAAGAAGTAATTGAAAGTAATGGGGAAAAACTTTAAAACTAATATTATATATAGAAAGAAGTAGAATTTACAGTGTAAATTCTACTTCTTTCTATATATGTCTATGTGAAAAGTGATATTAATAAGAAGTTAAAAATGAAATTATAATTTAGATTTGCTAGTAAGGATAATTATGGTAAAATGTATACAAACATTGGAATTTATAGAGGCTGGTGAGAATATGGAGAAACAAGAGGTGAACTCAAATAAAAAGTTTTGGAATAGATTTGCTAGTAAATATGATCTTATAATAAAAAAAGATGAACAAGCTTATGAAGAGATGATTAAGCTTATTAGGAGAGATGTAAATTCTAAAATGGAAATGTTAGAGCTTGCAACAGGTACAGGATTAATTGCTTTAAGAATAGCAGATAAAGTGAAGTATTTGGAGGCTACTGATTTTTCTGAAGAAATGATAAAAGAAGCAAAACAAAAGGAGAGACCAGATAATCTTAATTTTTCAGTAGAGGATGCATGTGATTTGCCTTATGGTTCTAAAACCTTTGATTGTGTACTTATATCTAATGCACTTCATATAATGCCAAAGCCTGAAGAAGCACTTAGTAATATTAAAAGAGTATTAAAGGATGATGGCATTTTAATAGCACCAACCTTTGCACATAAGAGTAGTATAAAATCTAAAGTACTATCTAAACTTATGTCTATTGTAGGTTTTAAGGCTTATAGCAAATGGACAACTGATGAATATATTAAGTTTATAAAAAGTAATGGTTTTAAAATAAAGAAAAGCAAAAAAATAAAAGGAACTTTTGAATTAGCATATGTTGTAGCAATTAAAGAATCTAGGTAAAATAGTATCTAGATTCTTTTTTCTTTAGGAGGAAAATATGAGAAACATAAAAATGTTATTACAATATGATGGAACAAGATATAAGGGATGGCAAAAGCAGAATCAAAAAGGTAGCACTGTTGTAACAATACAAGGAAAAATTGAAAATGTTTTAAATAAAATGACAGGAGAGGAAATAGAAGTAATAGGCTGTGGAAGAACAGATTCTGGGGTTCATGCAGATAATTATGTGGCAAACTTCTTTACTAATTCAACTATGACTTTAGAGGAAATGATGAAATACCTTGAGGAATATTTACCAGATGATATTGTGGTTAAAGAACTTAAGATAGCAAGTGATAGGTTCCACTCTAGGTTAAATGTAAAGGGAAAAACCTATGTATATTCAATTCAAAATACAAATTATCAAGATGTATTTTCTAGGAGATTTGCTTATCATATAAAAGAAGAATTAGATGTAGAAAGTATGAGAGAAGGCTCAAAGCACCTTATAGGCACTCATGATTTTAAGAGCTTTACTAATTTAAAAGTAAAGAATGGTAAAAAATCTACTATAAGAACTATAAGGAATATAGAAATAATAAATAATAATGGATTGGTTCAAATAGAGGTAAGTGGCAATGGATTCCTATTAAATATGGTAAGAATAATTGTTGGTACATTAGTAGAGGTTGGACTTCATAAAAGAAAGCCAGAGGATATTAAAGAAATACTAGAGTCTAAGAATAGAGAAAATTCAGGATTAAAAGTTCCAGGGAAAGGATTAATGCTTAAAAACTTAGAATATTAGTTCAAAAGTATTGACTTATTTTAAGTAAAATAATAGTATAAAGTAAGAAAATTTGTTAGGTGAGGCTCCTATAAAGATAGATGCTGCTGCCCAGAAAAATCGAGAGATTCCAATGGGTTAACAATAATTATCGCCAAGGTAATTTTTAATGTAGCTGACAAGAAAATGTCAAAGCTTTATAGTGCTAAAGCTCTACAATTAAATTGTGTTATATTTTAAGACTTTTTAACGTAGGGTTAAAAGGTCTTTTTATATTTATAAAATAAGGTGGTGAATCAAATGGAATCTGATGCCAGTAGAAGTATAAAAGTTAAGACGGAAAACAAAATAAAGGATGAGGATGAAGTTTGTTCGCCTTGTAGGATGCTTTATCCTCTTATGTAAGGAGGAGTTATAATGAAGGAAGAATTAAATGAAAAAGATTTATTAGAAAGATTACTAAATTATACTCAGGAGGAGCTAGAAAAGAAGATTGAGGATATTCATCCTGCTGATGTATTAGATTTACTTCATGATAACGAAGAGTATTTCTCTAAGATATTAAAAAGATTACCGGATTGGTTTATTGCAGCTATTCTTGAGGAAGAAGAGGATGAAGAAAAGTATGAAATTTTAAAGAAGTTTTCTGAAAGTGAGCAAAAGAAGATTTTAGGTGAAATGTCATCTGATGAGTTAACAGATCTTGTTGGAGTTTTAGATGAAAAAGAAACTAGAGATGTTTTAAAGAAAATAAATGAAGAAGATAGAAAAGATGTTTATAAGCTTCTTTCATATGATCCAGATACAGCTGGTGGTATTATGGCAACTGAGTTTATATCAATAAGAGAAAATAAAACTATTGAAAAAACTCTAAAGTATTTACAAAAGGAAGCTCCAGATGCTGAATCTGCATATTATCTTTATGTTATTAATAAGGAAAATGTCTTAAAAGGTGTAGTCTCTTTAAGAGATATAGTATGTAATGACTTTAACACAAAGATATCTGAAATTACAAATACTAATGTAATTTCAGTTCCTTACTATATGGACCAAGAAGAAGTGGCTAGCAAGTTTGAAAAGTATGGATTTATGACAATGCCAGTTGTAGATGAAAATAATAAGATTTTAGGAATAGTAACTGTAGATGATATAGTTGAGGTTATGCAGGAGGAAACTACAGAAGATATACATCGTCTTGGAGGTGTAGATGAAGAGGAAAAGGTAGATGGTTCTCTTAGAAACTCTATAAAAAGTAGATTACCATGGCTTATAGTAAATTTAATTACTGCAATTCTTGCAGCTTCTGTAGTAGGAGCTTTTGAAGGAACAATAAGTCAAGTTGTAACTCTTGCAACATTTATGCCTATTGTAGCAGGAATGGGAGGGAACGCAGGAACTCAATCCTTAACAATAGTAGTTCGTGGTATTGCATTAGGTGAATTAGATAAAGATAATGGAATGAGAATTTTTATAAAAGAGCTATTAGTGGGGCTTACAACAGGAGTAGTTATTGGATCAATTATAGCAGTTTTAGGCTTTATATGGGAAAGAAATATTGTATTTGGTATTGTAATTGGAGTTGCAATGATATTAAATATGATGGTAGCAACAATGTCAGGTTTTATAGTTCCAGTAATATTAAAGAAGCTTAAGATAGATCCTGCACTAGCATCAGCAGTTTTTGTAACAACAGTTACAGATGTTTTAGGATTTTTCTTCTTCCTTGGACTTGCGACTATGTTTATTAATTATTTAATATAGTTTAGATAAATGGAGGGATTTTATGGAGTGGTATTGTGCAGTATGGAATAGTGATAAGGTAAGTAATGTAATGGGAGCCCAGTTTTTATATGAGCAGTTATGCCAAGGTGAAGATTCTCTAGTTGGAGATATTGAAATAATAGAGGAGTTTTTTGAAGATTTAATATCTAAGGGAGAAAAGTTAGATATAAATAAGGGGAAAGGTTTTATAATTATTGGATGTTTACTTGAAGATGCAGAAAAGATTGATAATCTGATTAAGGGATTAGCTAAACAACATGGATTATCTTATTATGAACCACAAAATATGACTTATATTTTTTAAAGTAAAGGACAGGATATCTATAAGATATCTTGTCCGTTTTCTTCTAATAATATATTTGTATCTAAGACAGTAAGCTTGTTATTTATAGCAAATATTAAAAAAGTATCTCTAATAACTTTAGGATAGAGTTTTCCTTCTTTAGCTATAGTAAGGGCTCTATCTGTTTCTTCTAATGTAAGTTGTAGGGATAAACAAAGCTTAGCTATATTATCTCTACTAGGATTTTTACTCCCATTTAAAATTTGGTATCCATATGTACGATCAATATCTGCATTTGCAATTAGAGTACTTTTGCTTATATCTTTTTTATTACAAAGGTTAACTAAGTACTCAGAAATAGTCAATTCTTTAATATCTAAGTCCTTAGAAATATATGTTTTTAAACTTTTATAATTATCTATAGAATTAAGAGTGTTTAATAATTCAGAAGTCTTTTTATCAATCATAGTTATTCCATCCTTAAATAAAAAATGAGATAATAATATTATATAGTATATTATAGTTAAGTGAAAGTTTAGGTGGAACATGGAGATGAATTATAATATTGGTTATAAATTATCCTTGTATAAGGAACTAACAGTAATAAATGAATCGGATAAAAGTAAAATAGAGTTGGTTCAGAATATAGTAGATAATAAGATATATGTAAAAAAGAAATTATCAAATTATAAAATAGAGGTTTTTAAAGAATTGCAGAAGATTGATAACATAGGTATTCCAAAGGTTTATGAAGTTATTGAGGATGAGGATATACTTTATGTAATTGAAGAATTTATTAATGGTAAAACTCTAGAGGAGATTCAGGGGGAAGGAGTATTATCAGAGGATAAGGTTATAGAATATAGCATAAAGATTTGCGAAATATTAGAAGTTTTACATAATTTAAATAGTCCAATAATTCATAGGGATATAAAGCCCTCTAATATTATTGTAGATAATAATGGTATAGTTAAATTAATAGACTTTGATGTGTCAAGAATACATAAAAGTGATGAAAACAGGGATACTCAAATATTAGGAACAGAAGGGTATGCATCCCCAGAGCAATTTGGGTTTAATCAAACAGATAGTAGAAGTGATATTTATTCTATTGGTGTTTTAATGAATGTTTTAACAACAGGAAAACTTCCAAGGGATAAAAAGAATGATGAAAAATTAGCTAAAGTAATTGAAAAATGTGTTAAGATTTCTCCTAATGAAAGATATAAAACATGTCTTGAGCTTAAGGAGGATCTAGAGTTATGTAGTGGCAAACAAATAAAATATAGAAAGAGTAAAATGTTTATTAGAAACTTACCTGGATTTAGAAGAGGAAAGCCTTCTTATATTTTAGCTGCATCATTATGGTATATATTTTTAGTATTTGCTATTTTTATTGATATAGGTACAAAAAGTTTCTTTTATATTATTGGTGATATCAGTATGGTTATGGCATTATTAGGATTGACTTTTCTTTATGGAAACTATAATAATATACAATCTATGTTACCTTTGTTAAAAGGAAATAATAAAAGTATGAGAAAAGTAGGATTTACTATTTATACTATACTAATTATAATGTTTGCTGGCATGATGTTAAATATATTTCAATAGGTGTATGCTGACAGCATACCAATGAAATTTTAATTATTTTTATAATGATACTAGTCCAAGAAAATGGACAAGTATCATTTTTTGTTTTAAAGGAGGAATAATAATGAAGAAGATTTTAATTGGGGTAGTAATAACACTTATTGTTTTAGTCGGGGGATGTACAGCATTAATGGGGGGAATGGCAAAGTCAGCCTCTGATACAATAAATCAGATGGAAGATGATAAAAAATCTAAAGATGAATTATATAATGAGATGGCAAAAAAGATTAATTGGGAAGTGAAAAAGGGGGAGTATTCAAGTGAAATAGTAGGGATATTTGAGAACACTTCAGATGAAAAAATAGATTACATTCAATTTAATTATAAATTATACGATAGTAATGGGGTTACCATAGAGAGTTCATTTACAAATGAAACTGATATAAAGCCAGGAGAAAAAAGGGAAGTAAAGATTATGCTAATAAAAAAAGATTTTAGTAAATATGAGATAGATGTAGTATCAAGTGCTATATAGGTAATATTGTAATCATGGACTAGTCATTCACTTAAAAGTAAGAAATTAGTTGTTATTATTAGGGGATATAAATAATATATATTAAGTGATTAACTTTTTATATATTATGGGAGGAAAAAAGATGGTTTGTTCAAGTTGTGGTAATGAAATGGTAAAGGGAAATCTTTTTGGTGATAGATATGCACTAAAGTGGCAAGCAGAAGATAAGAAGTTAGTAGCAGGTATATGGTCAAAAGGGGGCATAAAGTTAAAGACTAATTCAGCTTTTGGAAGACCTAGAAGTGAAGCTTATGTTTGTCAACAATGCAAAAAGCTAGTTATTGATCTTGAAACTCAAGCTGTATAGTAACATATATAAAATAAAGAATAATAATTTTATAATTTCCTTACTTTTAGTAGTGTGGGGGATATTTGTTTTGATGTGGCTTGGAGCGTAGCGACGGAACAAGCAAAATAAATATCCCCCACATTTTTTGTACTTTAATGTAAAGCTTGTTTTTATTTACATTAAAGTATAAAATAGTGCATGTGTTTGAAAAAAGTATAAGAAATGGGGCAAGAAATGTTTACTAATTACAAAAATGATTTAATTAACGAGTTTAAGAATTACAATGGAGGAAAGTTTAAAAAGGACCTAATGGCAGGGATAACTGTTACAGCAGTTGCACTTCCTTTAGCATTAGCCTTTGGTGTAAGCTGTGGAGCATCTGCTGGTGCTGGAATTATAACAGCCATAATCTCTGGCTTAGTAATTGGTGCTCTTTCGGGAGGTTCCTTTCAAATTTCAGGACCAACTGGAGCTATGAGTGCAATATTAATATTGCTTGGACAACAATATGGATTAGAAGGAATATGGGTGGCTAGTTTAATAGCTGGTCTTATTTTAATAGTTGCAGGTATACTTAAGTTAGGAAAAGTGGTATCTTATATTCCACTACCAGTAATTACAGGCTTTACATCTGGTATTGCATTAACTATTGCAATTGGACAACTAGATAACTTTTTTGGAGTAACTACAAAAACTTCTGATAGTGCAATTATAAAGGTGTTTAACTTTGTAAGAGGACCTATAAATCCTAATATGTATGCATTACTAATTGGAATACTTGTAGTATCTATAATGATTCTATGGCCTAAAAAGTGGAATGCAAAAGTTCCATCATCTTTAATTGGTCTTATAGTAGCTTTAATAGTTAATATGTTATTTAATTTACCAGTTGATGTTATAGGAGATATCCCACAAAAATTGATTTTAGATGATAGATTAACTTTTGCAGGTATTAATTTAGAATCTATTAAGGGATTAGTGGTTCCTGCTATTAGTATAGCTGCTTTAGCAATGATTGAAAGTTTACTTTGTGGTGAAGTTGGTAAGAAAATGAAGGGAGATTCCTTTGATCCTAATAGAGAACTTGTTGCTCAAGGTATTGGTAATATGATTATACCTTTCTTTGGAGGGGTACCTGCTACAGCTGCAATAGCAAGAACAAGTGTAGCTATAAAATCAGGTGCTCAAACTAGATTGGTTAGTATATTCCACTCTATATTTTTATTAATATCAATGTTTGTTTTAGCACCTATAATGTCAAAGATACCTTTATCAGCATTAGCAGGAGTTTTGATGGTAACTGCTTGGAGAATGAATGAGTGGGAAAATATTAAATATATGTTCACTAAAAGGTTTAAGGGATCTATTATAAAATTCTTTATAACTATGATGGCAACAATAGTTTTTGATTTAACACAAGCTATATTAATAGGAGTAATTTTTGCAAGCCTATTATTTATGGTGAAAATATCTAATGTGGATATTTTTATTAGTGACGTTGATGAGGAGAAATTAAATAGAAATATAAGTAAGGATAATTCCTTAGGAAAAACAAAGGTGATTTATTTTACTGGGCCATTATTTTTTGCTACTGTAGACAAGCTAAGATCAGAAATTGAATCATTAAAGGATGTTAAGGTTCTAATATTATCTATGAGAGGAGTTCCTTTGATAGATATTACAGGGATTCAAGCACTAGAAGAAATAATGGAGGAACTGGTATTAAATGATTGTAGACTTCTTTTATGTGGTTTGCAGGAGAGTGTTAAGGATACAGTAGAAAAGTCAGGATTCAAGGATAAGATTGGAGAAGACAAAATATTTTGGAGTGCAGTGGAAGCAATTAACTATGTTGAAGATAACAGAGCTGTAGTTTAATTGTATTTTAAAAAGGACCCTATTAAGTAGAGAATAAAAAATCTATTTAATAGGGTCCTTTGTACAATAAATATATAAACATAAAAATATATAAATATATGTTTATATGAATATTCATATAATAAAGATTGCTACAACTTCTTCATTCTATTCTAAAATTATTTCTTTAGCTTAACATGGATGTATTTAGTTTTATCTACAATAACTTTTTTGTGCTTTTCAAAATAATTTATTATAATTTCTGGCATTTCTATTTGAATTTCTTTTATTATTTTACAATCTTTAAAGAACTCATATCCACCAGCACCACTAGCTCTATAATTATTCATAACTAATGTGAATATATCATTATCATTTATTTCTTTTTCATTAAATATAACTGAATCTATACTATTTCTTCCGTTAGAATTTAAAGTAAATCTATATTCTATATTTGAAAAATAATCATAGTTATAATGTTCGACCTTTGGTTTTAAGAATGAGTCTGAAATTCTTACTTCTTCTCCGTCATAACAAAAATATTCAGCGCTTCTTGATAAGGCTTTCTTTAATATTTCTCCAGTAACTTCATATACCACTAAAGTGTTTGGATAAACATAAGTTGAAACAATATCTCGAACAGTTACATCAGTATTAAATCCTTTTATGCTGTTAGCAAAGGATGTACATGCTATATCAGCACCACTTGCATCTAATTGAATTCTATTTATAAAGTTAGCAAGATTTGAGCCAGATAAAGCCATTTCTATGTGAGTAGAAGGATTAAGTGGAATATCTAAAAATCCTACAGGGCTATCTAACCATTTTTGAACTTCCCTTTCATAAGGTAATAATTCATTGAACATTTCTTTATTTGGATTTATTTCTGCAGTCTTTAATTCTGATTTAATTGAAATAATTTTTTCTTCATACTCTAAGTTTAATTCTATAAACCTAAATGCATTTTGTGGCGTTTGAACTATATAAGTTCCATTAACATATCGTCCGCAAATATTCATATGTTGATGTCCAGTTAATAGGATATCAAAGTTAAAGTCCTCACAAATTTTATAAGCTATATTCTCATTACTACTACTTAAAATCTTCTCTGTATCTAGATCCTTTTCAAAACCACCATGATAAACTCCAAGTAAAATATCAACTTGAGATCTTACTTCATCAAATACTTTTTTTACTGAAGTATAGGTATCGTTTATATAAAAGTTTGTTAGGTTTTGTGGTTGTTCCCAGATATTTATAAAGTCTGTTGTAAAACCTAATATACCTATTTTTAATCCATTGCCTAGTGTTTTTATTGCATATGGAAGGATAGGAAGCTTACCTGTTTTATCTTCTACATTAGCACAAACACAAGTTGCATCTAGTGTATTTAGATATTTAGCAAGATAATCATATCCATAGTTAAAATCATGATTTCCTAAGGTAACAAAATCATATTTACCTTGGTTTAAAACTTTCCCAATTGGATGAACTTCAAAATCTTTTTTTGATATAAAGGTTGTAAATGGAGAGCCCTGAATAGTATCTCCTCCATCAATTATTAAAGTGTTTTCGTCCTTTGTGAAAGAGTTAATTACATTTAGCATTCCTAGATGTTTATCATCATTATTAGTATAGTCTGTTGGATATACAAAGCCATGCATATCTGAAGTAAAATAAATCTTTAAATTTTTCATATCAACACCTCAATTGAATTATATCAGAAAAAAGGATGATTGTAATAAATATTATTGATAAGACAAAAAGTAAAAATGTTTATTTATATATAGACAAAAATATAAATACAACTATAATTATAACTAAAGGAATAAATTTGAAAGGAAGAGTTGCTATGAATAAGGGTAGAGAAGAATTATTTTGGGAGTCATCAATTGAAGAAGTTAAAAAAGGGTATATTGAAGAGGAAAATTGTTATAGGTGCCTTGTTTGCGAAGATGAGTTTGAAAAGGGAAGAATATATAATGTAAATGAAAATCTATATGATGCAAAGAAGGCAACAGAAATTCATATAGGGGGTAAGCACGGTTCTATGTTGCAATACTTGCTAAATATGAATAATAATTTTATTGGTATTTCTGAGGTACAAAGAGATTTGATAATATTAATGGCTAATGGATTATCTGATAAAGAAATTGCTATAAAGATGGGGGTAGCTCAGTCTACTATAAGAAATCATAGATACAAGTTAAGAGAAAAGGAAAAGCAGGCTAGATTATTTCTTGCTATGATGGAGCTATTATCTAGTAATATAAATAAAAAGATTACAAAATTAGATAATGAACAGCTTTGCGATGCTCACAAAACTGCAACAACTATAGATGATAGATATAATATAACAGAGAAGGAAAGAGAAACAGTTATAAAGAACTATATGAACGAAACAGGTGGTATAAAAACTTATCCATCTAAGGAGAAGAAGAAGATTATAATTCTTGGGGAAGTTACTAAGAATTTTGTTAAGGGTAGAAAATATACAGAGAAGGATATTAATAAAATATTAAAGAGAGTATACGATGATTATGTAACAATTAGAAGAGCATTAATAGAGTATGGATTTATTGAACGTTCAAATGATTGTAGTGCTTATTGGGTGAAGGAGTAGTAGAAAGGAGCTGTCGCATTAGCGGAATAAAATCCGTTAGCGACAGCTCCTTTTTTCCTATTTTACGAATAACCTTTAGATATTATTTGTACTTAAACACAT
>NZ_JAHAIF010000006.1 GCF_018372875.1 Clostridium sp.
GTGTTTAAGTACAAATAATATCTAAAGGTTATTCGTAAAATAGGAAAAAAGGAGCTGTCGCTAACGGATTTTATTCCGCTAATGCGACAGCTCCATTTTTTTTGTATCAAAAATACCATAATGGGTAAACTATTCCTGTACTTAATGAAAGGGGAATTTAGATGTATAGGATTAAGGATTTTTTTTATAAGACAGTATATGATATAAAAGGAAAGAAATTAGGTTCTGTAAGAGATATATATATTGATTTCTATAAGGGTAAGGTAATTGGGCTATTAGTAGGGGGGTACTCCTTGAAATTAAAGAATAATTATACTCCCATTGATGAAATATTAAATATAGATGATGATATATTAGTTAAGGGATGTATAAAAGGAGAAGGATTAAAGCTAACTGAGATAATAGGAATGGAAGTAATTAATAGGTATGGAACTATTAAAGGTGTTGTTGAGGATATATTAATAAAAGAGGAGGATTATTCTATAAAGGGTATAATAGTTGGTGCAGGAATAATTGATAAATTGATATATGGACGTGAAGTTATTTTAATAAATCAGTCTGTTTTAGGGGAAGACTGCATTTTATATTTAGGTGATTCTAATGTAGTAGTTAAAAATATACCTCATGAAGTGAGTAATAATGAATATTATAAAAAAGCATAAAAATATAATTATAAAACTTAGTTTAGGTATATTATTTCTGGTTTTAATATCCATATATATTTTTAATTTAAATATAAGGAAAATATTTAATTTAGTACTTCTATCCTTTATTATAGCTTACATATTAAAGCCTTTAAAAATATATATTGCAAAACATACTAAGATAAAAGAAAAAAAGGTAGCTTTATTAATTATTTTAGGCATACTAATTATAGCTATATTTTCTATAGTTCTATTAATACCTACAATGTTTAAAGAAATGAATAATATTGGGCCAATGATAAATAAATTAACGGAGTCTATAGAAGATTTTTTTCTTACATCTAACATAGGAAACTCTACCTTTCTCAAGTTCTTGTATGAAGATGGTAGAGAAAGAATATCCTCATTTATAAATTCATTTTCAGGAAGTATAGTAGAGCATATTATTGCATTTAGTGAGGATATTATGAGCTTTGCAGTAGTGCCAGTTATTACATATTATTTCTTAGCAGATGATGAATTTATATGGAATAAATGTTCTTTGCTTATACCAATTAAAAAAAGGGAACTGGTTAAAAAGATTATTAAAGATATAAATAAATTGTTAGAAAGTTATATTGTAGGGCAGCTATTATTGTCCTTAATTGTTGGTATAATAACATTTATAGCTTTGATTCTGGTAAGAGTGAAATTTCCTTTATGGCTTTCTATATTAAATGGTATTTTTAATATAATACCTTACTTTGGTCCTATTTTTGGAGCAGTGCCAGTAGTTTTTATAGCCTTATTAGAATCTCCAACCAAAGCGTTATGGGCTGCATTGGCTATTTTAATAATACAACAGGTGGAAGGTAATATTCTTTCGCCAAAGATTACAGGAAATAGCACCAACATGCATCCTTTAGTCATTATAATACTACTACTTATAGGAGAAAGCTTTTGTGGATTTGTTGGTATGATATTAGCTGTTCCAATAGGGGTTATAATTAAGGTTATATATGAAGATATAAATTACTATATATTTTAGAAGTAATCCATAAAGAATACAAAAATATTGACATAATTCTCTATATAAAATATAATTTGAGATGAAAAATTAATATTAAGCTGTGAAGAGGATTAGTAGATTTTGTTTTTCTATTTAGAGAGAAAGTGGTTGGTGAAAACTTTCTAGAAAAAGTTTCGAAGCTGCCTTGGAGCTATAATTATACTAAGTGATGCATTTTATTTTGTGCATAATTAGGGTGGTACCGCGGAAGTTTAGCCTTTCGTCCCTTATTTTTAGGGATGAAAGGCTTTTTTATATTTAAATTTAGATGGAGGTAATTAATATGAAAAATATTGGAACAAACGATCTAAGAGAAGAGTTTTTAAAGTTCTTTGAAAGTAAAGATCACTTAAGAATGAAGAGTTTTTCTTTAGTTCCTAAGAATGATAAAAGTTTATTATTAATAAATGCTGGAATGGCTCCTCTTAAGCCATATTTTACAGGTCTTCAAGAACCACCAAGAAGAAGAGTAACAACTTGTCAAAAATGTATTAGAACAGGTGATATTGAAAATGTAGGAAAGACTTCAAGACATGGTACTTTTTTTGAAATGCTTGGAAACTTCTCTTTTGGTGATTATTTTAAAGAAGAAATAATTCCATGGGCTTGGGAGTTTATTACAGAGGTACTTCAAATTCCAAAGGATAAGCTTTATGTAACTATATACTTAGAAGATGATGAAGCTTTTGAAATTTGGAAGAGCAAAACTGATGTAGATCCAAATAGAATTTTCAGATTAGGTAAGGATGATAACTTCTGGGAAATTGGAGTTGGACCATGTGGACCTTGTACAGAAATTCACTTTGATAGAGGTGAAGGTGTAATAACTAATGTGGAAGACTTCTTAAAGGCTGCAGATGAGGATAGAGTAGTTGAGTTCTGGAACTTAGTATTTACACAATTTGATAAGGATGAAGAAGGAAATTACAATAGATTAGAGCATCCTAACATAGATACTGGAATGGGATTAGAAAGAATTGCAACTATAATGCAAGGCGTAGATAATATATTTGAAATAGATACAGTTAAAAATATTTTAGCTAAGGTAAGTGAATTATCAGGAGTTAAGTATGGAGAAGATTCTAATAAGGATGTATCTTTAAGAATAATTACTGACCATGTAAAAGCTGTAACTATGTTAATATCTGATGGTGTATCACCAAGTAATGAAGGAAGAGGTTATGTACTTAGAAGACTTCTTAGAAGAGCTGCAAGACATGGAAGATTACTTGGAATTAAGGGGATATTCTTAAAGGATGTAGTTGATTCAGTGGTAGAAAACTATGCACCAGCTTATCCAGAATTAAAAGAAAACCAAGATTATATTAAGAAGATGGTTACATTAGAAGAGGAAAGATTCAATGAAACTATTGATTCAGGAATGAATATTTTACTTGGATATATTGATGAATTAATCAAAGAAGGAAAAGATACTCTTGATGGAGAAAAGGCGTTTAAGCTTTATGATACATTTGGATTCCCATATGAACTTACAGAGGAAATATGTGAAGAAAAGTCATTAAAAGTTGATAGAGAAGCTTTTGATAAAGAAATGGAAGATCAAAGAACAAGAGCTAGAAATGCAAGAGGGGAATCTTCTTACATGGGTAGTGATGAACTTCCAATAAATAAGATTGATGCTTCAGTAGAAAGTGAATTCTTAGGATATGAGACACTTACTTGTGAAGGTGAAGTATTAGTTTTAGCCGATGATAATGAATTTAGAGAAGAATTATCAGAAGGGCAAAAAGGGTACTTAGTTTCAGATAAAACACCATTTTATGCTGAAATGGGTGGTCAAGTTGGAGATAAAGGTATAATCCATGGTGAAGGATTTAAGATAGTTGTATTTGATACAAAGAAAAATGTTGGTGGTAAGACTGTTCAATATATTAAAGTTGAAGAGGGAACTGTTAAAGTAGGTTCAAAGGTTACTTTAGAAGTAAATAGAATTAGAAGAAGTAACGTTTGTAAGAATCATACAGCAACTCATATGCTACATAGTGCATTAAAGAAGGTTGTTGGAGATCATATTAACCAAGCAGGTTCATATGTAGATGATGAAAGATTAAGATTTGACTTTACTCACTTCCAAGGGTTAAGTAAGGAAGAGTTAGAAAAGGTAGAAACATTAGTCAATGAAAAGATTATGGAAGTTTATAATGTTGGAACTGATTTAATGACATTAGATGAAGCAAGGGAATCAGGAGCAATGGCTTTATTCGACGATAAATACGGAGATAAGGTAAGAGTAGTAGGAGTTGGAGAATTCTCTAAAGAGCTTTGTGGGGGAACTCATGTGCATAATTCTGGTGAAATAGGACTATTTAAGATAGTTAGTGAGGCAGGTGTTGCAGCTGGAATCAGAAGAATTGAAGCCTTAACAGGATTTAATGCAATTAAATATGTTGAAGACAAACAAAAGCTTCTTATAGATGCTTGTCATGCTTTAAAATGTAGTGAAAAGGAAATATTAAATAGAATTTCTAATAGTAATGCTGAACTTAAGGAGAAAGAGAGAGAAATTTCTGAACTTAAGAGTAAGTTAACTATGGGAGCTGAAGACGATATTTTAAATTCTGTTAAAGAAGTAAATGGAGTTAAGGTTGTTTCATATGCATTAGAAGATGTTGATGGAAATGCTTTAAGAGATTTAGCAGACAAAATAAGAGACAAAGTTCAGTCAGGTATAGTGGTACTTATTAGTAATGTAGGTGGAAAAGTTAATTTAGTTGCAATGGCTACTAAGGATAGCGTTCAACTAGGTGTACATTGTGGAAAAGTAATAAAAGAAGTTGCTTCAATAGTTGGAGGAGGGGGAGGCGGTAGACCAGATATGGCTCAAGCCGGCGGTAAGAACCCTGAAAAGATAAATGAAGCAGTGGATAAGGTTTATGAAATAGTAGAATCTTTAGTAAAGTAGTATACATTTCCAATTAAATAAGGTATAATTATATGTGAATAGAAATATAAAAAGTGGTTATATTATTAATGATGAAATATAATTTCCTTAACAATATGTAAGGGGGGGAGTTGCATTTTAGGCAACGGTGAATATGAGCAAAAATATAGAACATACAATGCAATTTGATGTACAAAAAAATAAGGAAGCATTAACAAAAGCTATATTAACAGAGGTTTATGATTCTTTACAAAAGAAAGGTTATAATCCAATAAATCAACTTGTTGGTTATCTAATATCAGGAGACCCTACTTACATTACAAATTATAACGGAGCTAGAGCTTTGGTAAGAAAACTTGAAAGAGACGAAATTCTTGAAGAAGTAATAAAATCTTATTTAGAAATTAAGTAGAAGGTGCCCGTTTATACGGGCACCTTTAATATATTTAGGATAGGAGCACAAAATGAGAATACTTGGCTTAGATATAGGGCAAAAAACTATTGGGGTAGCAATATCAGATCCCTTAGGATTTACTGCTCAAGGTATTACAACAATAAGGAGAAAGAAAAAAGAAGAAGACATAAATGAAATAGTGAAGTTATGTAAAGAATATGCTGTAGAGACTATAGTAGTTGGATTACCTAAAAACATGAATGGTTCAATTGGTTTTGCAGGAGAGAAAATAATGGAGTTTGTAGAACTATTAAAGAATTCTATAGAATGTAAAATTGAACTTTGGGATGAGAGGCTTACAACAGTTGCTGCACATAGAGCAATGTTAGAAGCTGATCTTTCAAGAGGCAAGAGAAAAAAGATAGTAGATAAAATTGCAGCTACATATATTTTACAAGGTTATCTAGATAGGTTATCAAATATGAAATAAAATTCCCAATTGAAAATTATTATTGACAATATCCATTAAGAAATTTTAAAATAAACAAAAAGGAGAGATATAAAAATGGTAAAAGAACTTGAATTTATATATTTATTAAACGAAGAAGGTAAGGAAGAAAAAATGAGAGTAATTACTTTCTTTAAAATAGAGGATACTAACCAAGAGTATGTTGTTGTTACTCCAGCAGATTTAGATGTAGAGGAAGCTTATGTACTTAAGTTTGTAAAGGATGAAGAAGGTAACGAAAGTTATATGACTATAGATAATGATGAGGAATTTAATCTAGTTGCAGAGACATATGAACTTTTAATGCAAGAGGATTTAGACGAATAATTAGAAAAGGAAGAGGGTGTTGTTAATGGGGAAAAATGTAGAAATTGATTATGTAGCACTAAAAGAGGATTTAAAAAATAAGGGATATAAACTAACTCCTCAAAGAAGAGCTATAGTAGATACCATTGTAGAAAGTGAAGGTAAGCACTTAACAGCTGAAGAGATTTATGATGAGGTTAAAAAAAGTTGCCCTGAAATAGGACTTGCAACTGTATATAGAACAATTTTATTACTTGAAGATATAGGTATTCTAAGTAGACTTCACTTAAATGATGGATGTAGTAGATATGAATTAGTTCATAGTGACGAAACACATAGACATCATCATTTAGTATGTAATGAATGCAATGGGGTTATAGAAGTAGAAGATGACTTATTAGAAGAACTAGAAGAAGAAATTGAAAAAGAATACGGATTTAAGATAGTAGATCATGCTCTAAAGTTCTATGGTGTTTGTAAAGAATGTCAGAAGAAAAATGAGAAGTAATATAACAAAAGTTTTTACGTGAAGTAAAAGGAGGGGAAATATGAGAACAGAGAGAGCAAAGGTCAAAATAATACCTCTGGGTGGGTTAAACGAAATTGGGAAAAATATTACAGCAATTGAGTTTAAAGATGATATTGTTATCATAGATTGTGGCCTTAGATTCCCTGATGAGGATATGTTCGGTATAGATGTTGTTATACCAGATATATCATATTTATTAAAAAATCAGGAGAAAATAAGAGGTATTTTCTTGACACATGGACATGAGGATCATATCGGAGCGTTGCCTTATGTTTTAAGACAATTAAATGTTCCAGTTTACGGAACAAAATTAACTCTTGGTATAGTTGAAACTAAACTAAAAGAGCACGGATTATTAGGTTCAACAACTTTAATAACTGTAAAACCAAGAGATACAGTAAAGTTGAATTCTGTTTCTGTTGAATTCATAAAAACAAATCATTCTATTGCTGATTCAGTAGCAATAGCAATTCATACACCTTTAGGAGTAGTATTACATACTGGTGATTTTAAAATTGATTATACTCCTATAGATGGTCAGCTAACTGATTTTGCTAGATTAGCTGAACTTGGTAGAAAAGGCGTACTTGTTATGATGGCTGATTCTACCAACGTAGAAAGACCTGGATATACTATGTCTGAAAGAACTGTAGGAGAAAGCTTTATGAAGCTATTTTCTAATGCAGAAGGAAGAATAATAGTTGCTACATTTGCATCTAATATTCATAGAATTCAACAGATAATAGATGCAGCAGAGAGTTATGGAAGAAAAGTTGCTGTATCTGGAAGAAGTATGGAGAATATAGTTCAGGTTGCTAAAGAACTAGGGTATTTAGAATCAAAGGAAGATACATTGATTTCTTTGGATCAGATTTTAAAATATCCTGATAATAAGGCAGTAATCATTACTACAGGAAGTCAAGGAGAGCCAATGTCAGCTTTAGCAAGAATGGCATCTTCCGAACATAGAAAGATTAGTATAGTTGAGGGAGATACGGTTATTATTTCTGCTAATCCAATACCAGGAAATGAAAAGACTGTATCTAGAGTGGTTAATCAGTTATTTAAACAAGGTGCTGAAGTTATATATGAATCATTAGCTGAAGTTCACGTGTCAGGTCATGCCTGTCAAGAAGAATTAAAGTTGATGCAAACATTAGTAAAGCCACGATTTTTTATTCCTGTGCATGGAGAGTACAGGCATCTAAAACAACATGCAGAATTAGCTTGTAAATTAGGTCTTCCAGAAAGAAATTTTGTTATAGCAGAAAATGGAGATGTAGTTGAAGTTGCAAGAAATTATATTAAAAAGAATGGAACTGTAACTTCAGGTCAAGTATTTGTAGATGGTTTAGGTGTAGGTGATGTAGGTCATATTGTATTAAGAGATAGAAAGCATTTATCTCAAGATGGAATATTAACAGTAGTTGTTACAATAGAAAAAGAAACAAGTACAGTTATAGCTGGACCAGATATTATTTCAAGAGGTTTTGTCTATGTTAGAGAATCTGAAGGACTAATGGATGAGGCTAGAGAAATAGTGAAAAATGTATTAGAAGAGTGCGAAGAAAAGAAAATTAGCGACTGGGCTACACTGAAATCTAATATAAGAGAAGAGTTAAGAGAATTCTTATATGAAAAAACTAAGAGAAAACCAATGATTTTACCTATTATAATGGAGATATAATTAGGTTGACTTTTAAAGCTTAAAAGATTAAAATAAAAAAGGTTTAAAAAATTGGGTACTTGCGTATCCAATTTTCTTTTTGAAAAAAATATTTATAGGTTTACATATTTGAAAACCAAGAATTTGGAGGCAAAGCATGGAATTAAATAAAAGAGAAGATATAAGGAACATAGCTATTATAGCTCACGTTGACCATGGAAAAACTACTCTAGTAGATGCTCTTTTAAGACAAAGTAACGTTTTTAGAACAAACGAAAAGGTAGAAGAAAGAGTAATGGATTCTAACGATTTAGAAAAAGAAAGAGGAATTACAATACTTTCTAAGAATACTGCAGTTATGCATGAAGGAGTAAAGATAAACATAGTAGATACTCCAGGGCATGCTGACTTTGGTGGAGAAGTTGAACGTGTACTTAAGATGGTTGACTCAGTATTACTAGTAGTCGACTCATATGAAGGACCAATGCCACAAACAAAGTTCGTATTAAAGAAGGCATTAGAATTAGAATTAAAGCCAATCGTTGTTATAAACAAAATAGATAAGCCAGATGCTAGACCAGAAGAAGTAATTGATGAAGTGTTTGATTTATTTGTTGAACTTGGAGCAAATGATGAACAATTAGATTTCCCAATTATCTACGCTTCTGCTAGAAATGGATTTGCTAGATATAACGTTGAAGATACAAATGAAGACATGCAACCATTATTTGAAACAATAATAAAGCATGTTGCTCCCCCAGAAGGATACCTAGATGCTCCATTCCAAATGCTGGTTACAACATTAGATTCTAACGTATTCGTAGGAAAAATTGCTTTAGGAAAGATTCATAGAGGAAAAGTTAAAAAGAACCAAAATGTTGCTCTAGTATCTAATGATGGAACGACAAAGAATTATAAGGTTACTAATATATTTGTATATAATGGATTAAAGAGAGAAGAGACAGATGAAGCAGGTTTTGGTGATATAGTTGCTATAAGTGGTGTTACCGATGCAAATATAGGTGAGACTATAGCAGATGCTGAAAATCCAGAAGCATTACCATTCGTACATATTGATGAACCAACATTAAGCATGAACTTTATGGTAAATGATTCTCCTTTTGCAGGTCAAGAAGGTGAATTTGTTACATCAAGACACTTAAGAGATAGATTAATGAAAGAACTTGAAACAAATGTAAGTTTAAGAGTAAGAGAAATTACTCCTGATTGCTTTGAAGTTTCAGGTAGAGGAGAACTACATCTTTCTATACTTATAGAAACAATGAGAAGAGAAGGATATGAATTCCAAGTATCAAAGGCTAACGTAATTTATAAAGAAGAAAATGGTAAAAAGCTTGAACCAATGGAATATTTAACAATTGATGTTCCAGAAGAATTTATGGGACCAGTTATGGAAAAGCTTGGGCCAAGAAAAGCTGAAATGGTTAATATGACATCAGCAGTAAATGGTTATTCAAGATTAGAGTTTGTAGTACCAGCTAGAGGACTTATAGGATTTAGAAATGAATTCATGACAGATACTAAGGGTAATGGTATCATGAATCATGTATTTGAAGGATATGGACCATACAAGGGAGACATTCCATCAAGAAGTAGAGGATCAATTGTTGCATTTGAAACAGGAGATGCAATAGCTTATGGATTATTTAATGCACAAGATAAGGGACAATTATTTATAGGAGCTGGTGTACCAGTGTACCAAGGAATGGTTGTAGGTGTATGTGGAAGAGCAGAAGACTTAGATATAAATGTATGTAAAGGTAAGAAGCTTACTAACACAAGAGCATCAGGATCAGATGATGCTGTTAAGTTGGTTCCACCAGTTGTTATGTCATTAGAAAATTGTCTAGAATTCATTAATAATGATGAATTAGTAGAGGTAACTCCACAAAACATAAGAATGAGAAAGACAGTATTAGACAGTGGCGAAAGAAGAAGACTTATTAGCAGAAATAAAAAGTAACTTTCTTAAATCCTAAAAAAGTATTATAATAAAGTGAATAGCCTAAGAATAGGCTATTTACTTTTATATTTAGGAGGATTTTATGAAGAGTATTCATTTAAAGAAAATAGTACTTGTTATTATAGGAATTTTGTTGATTTCTATAATAGGAATGTTTATTGCATATAATAATGTCGTAAAAAATCCCTTGAAAACTGATTCTGACAAGATAACCATAGAAGTTAAAGAGGGCGAAGGATTTTATAATCTATTAGATAGACTTAACAGTGAGGGAGTAATAAAAAATGAAACCTTAATAAAAGTTAATTTGAAATTAACTAAGCAGGATCTTAAAATTATACCTGGTAGTTATGAGGTTGATAGTGACGTAACTTTAAAAGAGTTGATAAAAATGTTAACTACAGAAGATTTTTTGAAAAATCAAGTTAAAGTTACAATAAAAGAAGGATATACTATAGATACTATTGCTGATGTAATTGCAGAGAGTGGAATATGTACAAGAGATGAATTTATTAATGAAGTTAAAAACTATCCACTTCCTGATTATGTTAAAGTAGATTCTAATAAAAAGTATAACCTTGAAGGTTATTTATTTCCTGATACATATTTTTTTGATAAAAACTTTGATGCTAAATCAATGATAAAAGTTATGTTAGATAATTTTGATAAAAAGTTATCTAAATTAGAGAAAGAAACAGGAAAGAAAATAAATAAAGATGATATTGAGAGTATTATTATAAAGGCTTCATTGGTTGAAAAAGAAGCAAGACTAGATGAAGAGAGACCTATCATTGCTTCAGTAATTAATAATAGAATATCAAAAGGTATGAAATTAGAATTTTGTTCTACAGTAAATTATGTAATAGGATATGAAGGAAATGAAATCTTATCATACAATGATTTAAAGGTTGAATCTCCTTATAATACATATAAAAATATAGGATTACCAGTTGGAGCAGTAGGAAGTCCAGGATATAACTCAATAAAAGCTGTTTTAGAGCCAGCAGATACTGATTATTTATATTTTGTACTTTTATATGGTGAAAATGGCAAGCATCATTTTTCAACTAATTATGAAGAACATGAAAGAGTTAATGCAGAACAAAATAAAAAAAGAGGTAGTGCAAGCAATTAATTTGGAGGATTAGGATGAGTGGAATTACTTTTGAATATATGGAAAGCTATATTAGGGAGCTTATTTCAGATAGAGAGGGTATCTTAAAAGATATAGAGGATTTTGCTAGAGAAAATGGAGTGCCTATAGTTCAAAAAGAAACTGCTAAATTTTTAGAGTTTATGGTTAGTATGAAGAAACCATTACGTATTTTAGAGTTAGGTACAGCCATAGGATTTTCTTCAATATTAATGTATGAAGCATCAGGTACAGAACCTGAAATAGTTACTATTGAAAGAGATAGTAGAATGATAGAACTTGCTAAGGTAAATCTTAAGAAATTTAATCTTGAAGACAAAATAAAGATTAAAGAAGGTGACTGTTTAGAAATACTTGAACAATTAGAAGAACCTTTTGACTTGATTTTTATGGATGCAGGAAAAGGACACTACAATCATTTCCTTCCACATTGTTTAAGATTACTTAAAGAGGATGGAATCATAATAGCGGACAATGTTTTGTTTAGGGGAATGGTTGCAACAGATGAACTTGTAAAAAGAAGAAAAATAACTATAGTAAAAAGAATGAGAACATACTTAGAGATGGTATCAAAGGATGAAAGCTTAATAACGTCTGTAATACCAATGGGGGATGGAATTGCAGTGACTAAGAGGAGGTAATTAATATGATGAAACCAGAAATTTTAGCACCAGCAGGAAGTTTAGAAAAATTAAAAATAGCAATAGATTTTGGAGCAGATGCTGTATACATAGGTGGAGGTAGATTAAACCTTAGAGCATTCTCTGATAACTTTACTAATGAAGAAATAGCAGAAGGTGTGAAATATTGCCATGATAGAGGAGCCAAATTATATGTTACAATGAATGTGTTCCCAAGAAATCATGACTTAACAGGTGTTGAGGAATATATAAAAGGATTAGCAGATTTAGGGATAGATGCAATAATAGTTGCAGATCCATCTATTGTTGTTGCAGCAAAAGAAGCAGCTCCGAACTTAGAAGTACATATAAGTACTCAAGCTAATATAACTAATTGGAAGGCGGTTAAGTTCTGGTATGAACAAGGTTGTCAAAGAATAGTTCTAGCAAGAGAATTAACTTTTAAAGAAATAAAAACAATTAGAGAAAATATTCCTGCAGAATGTGAATTAGAGGCATTTGTTCATGGTTCAATGTGTGTTGCATATTCAGGAAGATGTTTAATTTCTAATTATATGCTAGGAAGAGATGCAAATAAGGGAATATGCTCAAATGCTTGTAGATATAAGTATTACCTAGTTGAAGAAACTAGACCAGGAGAATATTATCCAGTAATAGAGGATGATAATGGTACATACATAATGAATTCTAAGGATTTATGTATGATTAAGCATATACCTGATTTAATGAAGAGTGGTATAAATTCTTTTAAAATTGAAGGAAGAATGAAGAGTGAGTTTTATGTAGCATCAGTAGTTAAGGCTTATAGAGAAGCTATTGATAGTTACATGGCTAATCCTGAGGGATATGAGTTCAAAGAAGAATGGATGCATACCCTTACTAGAATAAGTCATAGAAACTATCACACAGGCTTCTATTATGGAAAAATGGGTGAGCAAAACTATGATGAATCATCATATATAAGAGATTATGATATTGTTGGAATTGTACAATCCTATGATGAAGAAACTAAAACTGCAACTGTTTTACAAAAGAACAGAGTCTTTGAAGGGGATGAAGTTGAAGTTTTAAGAGCTCATACTCCAGACTTTAATGTTAAGTTAGAAGATATGTTTGACTTAGATAAAAAGGTTAAAACAAATGTGGCAAATAGGGCTATGATGATGTTTAGAGTTAAAGTTGATACACCTTTAAAGAAAAATGATATGTTAATAAAAGGTACAAAAGTATTAACGCTTTAATGCATAATTAGGAGGAAAGCTAATGAAGAAACCAATATTAATAGGAATAACTGGAGGCTCTGGATCGGGTAAGAGTACTATAGCAAAAGAATTATTTGAAACTTTTGGAGATGAACACATTGCAATGGTTCAGCAAGATGCTTATTATAAGGATCAAAGCCATCTTTCAATGGAAGAGAGAACTAAAACCAATTATGATCATCCCAATGCTTTTGATAATACTCTTTTAGTTGAGCACTTAAAGAGTTTAATTAATGGTGAATCAATAAACAAGCCAATTTATGATTTTACAGTTCATAATAGATCAAAAGAAACTACAAAGGTTGATTCTAAAGATATAATAATAGTTGAAGGAATATTAATATTAGAGGATGAAAGAATTAGAGATCTTCTAGATATCAAGGCTTTTGTTGATACAGATTCTGATGTTAGAATTATTAGAAGATTATTAAGAGATATTGAAGAAAGAGGCAGAACAGTACAATCAGTTGTAGATCAATATCTATCAGTTGTAAGACCTATGCATTTTCAATTTACAGAACCATCAAAAAGATTTGCTGATATAATTATACCTGAAGGTGGTCATAATAAAGTAGCAATTGATATTTTAGTAGCTAAAATTAGAGATATACTAAAATAATATATTTGAATAAAAAAACCTCTCTTTGTCTAGAATTTAGGCAGAGGGAGGTGTTTTTATTTGGTAAGAAAATTGAAAAAAAGAGAGTTAGGGGTTTTATCTCTTTTTATAACTATATTAATAATGTTGTCAATTAGATTAGCTGTATTACAGCTATTTCCAAGTGAACAAGTTCTTAGTCAGTATCAAAATCATCAATCAGAACAAATAAGTAATTCAAGCTATATGATACTAGATACTAATGGTAAAGATATGATGAATTATAACAAGAAATATGTAATTGTCATAGACAAAAAACCATTTACTCTAAATAATTATGAAGAAACATTAGAAGATCTAATGGCACTTAATTTTATAATGCAAGGTGAAGATAGTGATTTTAATTATACTGATGTTATGAAAAGTACTGGAAAGTTATATTACACAGTTTCAGAAGAAACTTATAATAAAGTAAAAAAATTAGATAATATTAAGGGTTTATATTACTACTCATATGATAATGTAGATAGAAAGAAGGCATGGAAAGTTAGTAACTTCTTATCTAATCTACCTAAAGAAGAAGATATAGTAAGTAATTCAATACAAGAAGAAATATATAACAATATAAAAGATAATGAGTTACCTACTAAAAAATTCTATTTAGATGATAAAGCTGTTTATGGTAAAAGCGAAGTTTCTATATCTGAAAATAATAGAAATTTACAATTGACTATAGATCTAGATATAGAGAATAAGGTAAGAGAGGTATTGGTTTCTGAAAAGTATAAAGATTTCAATAATATAGGGGTAACTATAATGGAAGCTGATACGGGCAAAATAAAAGCAATGGTTCAGAAAGATGAAAGTGAGGCTAATGTTAATTTAGGTATTGAAGGTAATGGGTATGAGCCAGGATCTGTTTTTAAACTTATTACATTAGCTAGTGCTTTAGATAAAGGTTTGGTTACTATGAATGATAAGTATACTTGTACAGGAAAGATATGTAGCTTGGGGATACATGGAACTCAAACTGTTGAACAGGCTTTATTAAATTCTTGTAATGATGTATATGCTGCAATAGGAGAAAAAGTAGGGTATGCTACAATGATGGATTATTGCAAAAAGTTAGGGCTATTTTCTAAAGTTCTAAATGTAACTGCACCTAGACAGAATGAAACAGAAGGTATTGCACCTAATATTGAAGATGGTATGACTAATATATCTATAGGGCAGTGTATGACTCTATCACCACTTCAGATGCTTGGAGCAACTAATGCAATAGTAAATGGAGGAGAATATGTAAAACCATATTTGTTAGAAGCAATATTAGATAAGGATGATAATGTTGTTAAAGAATATTCTACTGAAAAAGAAAGAATATTTAGTGGTACTACTAGTAAAATAATAATGAATGGCATGAAAAAGGTGGTAGACTCTGGAACTGGAAAAATGGCAAGTGTAGATGGAGTTGAAGTTGGGGGAAAAACAGGAACTGCAAATACAAGTGATGAAAACTCAGTACATTGTTGGTTTACAGGATATTATAAGTATAACAATAAGTATTATACTGTGGTGGTTATAGTTCCTAATATTAATTCTGTAAATGATAAGGGGCAAGATCTAGGCGGTAGTAATACTGCTGCTCCTATATTCTCTGATATAGTAAGAAATATAGCTAAATAAAAAAGTATGAAGGATAAGGAAATACGAATTTATATTTTCTTATCCTTTAAAATTTATTAAATTAATTATTTAGAAATTTAGTCAAGAAAATCTTTTCAAGTGAATATTATAGTAATAAGCATTACTAGGAGGAGTAAGGTGTTTATATTATCAAATTTTTTAAATCTTATAACTAACTCCCTATTCTTAACTGGGTATATTACTGGGAATAACACATTTCCTTTACCACTTGATGAAAAAGATGAAGAATTATACTTAAATAAACTAAAAGAGGGAGATAAAAAAGCAAAAAGTATCTTAATTGAAAGGAATCTCCGACTAGTTGCTCATATTGTAAAGAAATATTCTTTTCCTAATAAAGATGTAGATGAATTAATTTCTATTGGTACAGTAGGACTTATAAAAGCGATAGATTCCTTCGATTCATCAAAAGGTACTAGACTTGCTACTTATGCTTCTAGATGTATAGAAAATGAAATACTAATGTTATTTAGAAATAATAAGAAACAGAAGAGTGAGGTTTATTTGCAGGATCCAATAGGAGTGGACAAAGAAGGTAATGAAATTTGCCTTATTGATGTTTTAAGTAGTGAAAAAGATTCTGTAATTGAAAAGGTGGAAAGCAATCTTCAGATAAAATCTTTATACAATAAAATGTATGAAGTGTTAACTAAAAGAGAATGTGATATTTTAATTATGAGGTATGGGTTAGAAGATGGAAAGTGTAAGACACAAAGAGAGATAGCAGTAAACCTTAATATTTCTAGGTCATATGTATCGCGTATTGAAAAAAAAGCTTTGAAAAAGTTACAAAAAGCTTTATATACAAAGATATAATTACTTGAAAGCTAAATTCCTTTATTTTTGAAGGAATTTAGCTATTTATATAGAATATTATATAAATAGCAAAAATTAACTGAAAAAGGTGGGGGTATACATGTATATTTTGAATGATTTGCTTATTAGAACTATTGAACTAAAAGCTTCTGATTTACACCTAACAGTTGGAATACAGCCAACAGTAAGAGTAAATGGTAAGCTTATTCCAATAGGTCCTAATAAGCTTATGCCAGAAGATATAAAAGAATTTGCAAAAGAAATACTAGGGGAAAGATTTGAAAGATATAATCAAATAGGTGAAGCAGATACATCATATTCTGTAAAAGGTGTAGGTAGATTCAGAGTTAATGTGTTTAAGCAAAGGAATAGTGATGCTATTGCACTTAGAGTAATTACATTAAAGGTTCCAACTCTTGATGAACTTAAACATCCAAGAATACTAAAAGATTTGGTTGAAAAACAAAGAGGGTTAGTTCTTGTAACTGGTCCAACAGGTAGTGGTAAATCTACATCACTTGCAGCTATGATTAATGAAATAAATTCTACAAGACAGGCACATATAGTTACATTAGAAGATCCTATAGAATATCTTCATAAGCACAATAAGTGTATAATAAACCAAAGGGAAATTGGAAAAGATAGTAGAAGTTATCAAAATGCATTAAGAGCGGTACTTAGAGAAGATCCAGATGTTATTCTAGTAGGAGAAATGAGAGACCTTGAAACTATTTCTATCGCTATTACAGCAGCTGAAACAGGTCATCTAGTATTTTCAACATTACATACAATTGGTGCTGCTAAAACTATAGATAGAATAATTGACGTATTTCCACCACATCAACAACAACAAATTAGAATTCAATTATCAGCTGTTTTACAAGGAATTATATCTCAACAATTAGTACAAACAGCAGATGGTTTAGGCAGGGTTGCAGCTCTTGAAATTATGACAATAACACCTGGTATACAAAATCTAATTAGAGAAGGAAAAACACATCAAATTGAATCATCTATACAAACGGGAACTAAGTATGGAATGAAGACAATGGATATGGCTTTAGCTGAGTTGTATAAAAAGGGAATTATATCTAAAGAAACTGCTCTAACATATTCAGTTGATAGAGAAACTATAAAAAGAATTATGATGTTATAAACCCCAATTATAGGATTACCACAGAACACTAAAATGTGGTAGGGCTAAAAAGTGACTTTTTCGCTAAAGCGTAGAGAGCCACTTTTTTATTTGTATAAAACTATATTTTTTGTATAAAGGAGAATAAATAAAAGCATAAGAAACTAGGTTATAATTAATTACTTTTATACTAAATTAAAACAAATTTATTTTTTAAAAATAAAATTTTATAATTAAATTAAAATAGAAAGGAAATAAAGATCTTTTGTTGAATAAGAATAATGTAAGTTGCTACAAGGGAGGGACAAGGAAAAGATGAATGAATTAACATTGACAGCTATAGACTTTGGAAGTAAAAAGATTTCTATTTCTTTAGGAAGAGAAAATAATGATGATATAGAAATTCTTGGATCATACTTTAAAAGTTCAGATGGAATAAATAAAGGAACTATTATAGATGAAGAAAAATGCTGTCAAAGTTTAATGGGATTAATTGAAGAAGTAGAACAGAAGACATTAAAAAAGTTACGTAATGTTTATGTTGGTATTTCATCAAGAAATATTCGACTATCAGAAGTAACTAGCAGTGTAAATTTGCGTGAAGGTAAAGTAAGAGGAGCTGACTTAAAAAGAGCTATAGAAAAAGGTAAGAGAAATGTTATTTTAGGTGATGGTGAAGAGATAGTAGATACAATAGTTAACTTTTTTAATATAGATGGTAATATATTCAATGAAAACATTGTAGGATGGAGAGCTAATATATTAAGTATTAATCTTTCTATATTAATTGGGAGTTCTGATGAACTTGAAAAATACAAAAGGGTTATAAATAATTGTGGATTAGTGTTAGAAGGTTTTGTACCAAATATATTAAGTGGTAGAAAGGTATTTTTAAGCGAGAAAAACTCATTAGGAATGAAAGCTCTTATAGATATAGGAGCAGGAACATCTGATATTGCAATATTTAATAATGCTATTCTAAAACATACATCATCTGTACCATTAGGCGGAGAAAATATTACTAGGGATTTATCTATTTGTGGAAACTTTACATTATCAGAAGCAGAAAATATAAAGAAAATATATAGTTCTACATATGAAAGACTTCTTCAAGAAGAAGAGGTTAATGTTGGTACAGCTGTAGTTTCTACTAAATTATTTTATGAAGTTACAAGAGCAAGAATAGAAGAAATAGTGGAGTATATTAACTTAGAGTTAAAAAAGACTTCCTTTTTTGAGGGAATTTGTAGTATAATCATGTATGGAGATGGTATATCCTTTTACGAAAATGTATTTGATGTAATTAAAGAGCAGATGGATAAAAAAGTTAAACTTATTAACAGCCACTGTTTAGGTATGGAGGATTTTTCAAATATATCATCTTTATCTATAATTAAAGAAGTATATGATAGATTAAAGTTACTTTATGATTGTCCTATAAAGGAAGAAATTGAAGAAGATGAATTTTATGTTGACAAAAACAATCTAGGAATAATGGGGAAGTTTAGAAGCTTCCTAGATGAAATTTTCTAAAGGAGGTATTATTTTGTTAGATTTTGAAGTAGATATGCAAGAATTAACCAATATAAAGGTAATAGGTTGTGGTGGCGGAGGAAGTAACGCCGTTAATAGAATGATAGTTGAAGGTTTAAAAAACGTAGAGTTTATTGCGATAAATACAGATAAGCAAGCATTAATGTTATCTCACGCAAATCAAAAGATTCAAGTAGGTGAAAAGTTAACTAAAGGTCTAGGAGCTGGAGCGAATCCAGAAATTGGACAGAAGGCAGCTGAAGAAAGTAGAGAAGAAATAACAGCTGCAATTAAAGGCGCTAATATGGTATTTATAACTGCTGGTATGGGTGGTGGAACTGGAACAGGTGCAGCACCAGTAGTAGCAGAAATTGCCAAGTCAATGGATATTTTAACAGTTGGTGTTGTTACTAAGCCTTTCCCTTTTGAAGGAAAAAGAAGAATGATGCATGCCGAAATGGGAATTGCAAGATTAAAAGAAAAGGTTGATACATTAGTAATTATACCAAATGAAAGATTATTAAGAATGGCTGATAAAAAGACTACACTTCTTGACTCTTTCAAGTTAGCTGATGATGTATTAAGACAAGGTGTACAAGCTATATCTGACTTAATTACTATACCAGGTGTAGTTAATGCTGACTTTGCAGACATAAAAGCTGTAATGCTTAATAAAGGCTTAGCACATATGGGAGTTGGTTATGGTAAAGGTGATAATAGAGCATCTGATGCTGTAAAACAAGCTATTGCATCTCCATTATTAGAAACATCTATAGATGGAGCTACTGGAGTTATTTTAAACTTTACAGGTGGTGCTGACCTAGGTGCTTTAGAAGTTTATGAAGCTGCTGATGTTGTTAGAGAATCTGCAGATATTGATGCTAATATTATATTTGGTGCTGTTATTGATGAAACTTTAAATGATGAAATAAGAATAACTGTAATAGCTACTGGATTTGAAGCGGAAGGAATTAGTACAACTCAACCTGTTAAGGAAACTAAGAAGCAAGAAACTGCTAGAGAAGAAGTAGCAACTACAGAAGAAGAAAAGAAAACAGAAATTCAATCTACTAGAGAAGATGATGGTGATGATTTAGATATTCCAGTTTTCTTAAGAAGAGCTAGAAAAAGTTAATATATTATTTTTATGAAATTGATTTTGAAGTCATGCGAATTTTTATTCTGCATGACTTTTCTTTTTGTGGCAAAATTCTATTTGGTTTAAATTTTATAAGCTTTATTAGCAATAAAGGCTGTAGGCCTTGAAATTAGTATATTGTATATTTAAAGATAAAATAATCATATTACTAAAGATGGGATTATAAGATGATTTGCAAAAGTATGAAAAAAAGAAGGAAATAAATAAAACTTACTCATATTAAAATTATTTTGTGCATTAATGTAAAAAAGAACAGTTAAAAAAACTGTTTACACTAAGTAAAACTGACAAAATTTTATTTGAGTTAGGTCTATAATAATCTTAACGAGAGGGGATGGAGATATGGAGATATATTTAGACATAGTATTGATAGAAAACTTTGTAATCGATATGTTTATATTACTTATAACTGCTAAGCTGATGCATATAAAGTATGATAATAAAAGCTTGATATTAGCATCTTCTTTAGGTGCGGTATATACAGTTGTTTCTGTATTTCCAGAATTAAAGATTTTTTCTTTATTTCCCTTTCAAATATTAGTAGCGTGGATAATGATAAGAATACTTTGGGAAAGTAATAATTTTAAAGTGGAATTGAAAGCAACAGGAATATATATATTAATAGCTTTTCTATTAAGTGGTATAAGCTTTGGATTTTCTACTTGGGAAAATAAGTATTCTTTTGAACATAGTTATGTAATTAGTAATGCTTCAATGCAGTACTTACTTATATCCATTATGCTAGTATATATAATTTCGGACAGGGTCTTAAGTTACTTAAGAGAAAGAGCGTTAATCACTAATTTTATTTATGAAGTGGAGCTGTATATTAGAGGAGTACGGTATGTAGTAAGAGGGTTCTTAGACACGGGAAATGAACTAAGAGAGTCTATAACAAATTTACCATGTATTATTGTTGAGGAGAAATATATCAATTATTTCCAAGAAACTGACAGTAACACATACTATATTCAATATAACGGTATTGGATATAGAGGAAAAATGAAAGGTTTTAAGGTGGACAAGGTTATTTTAAAAAAGAGTGATGATGAAGAGAGGGAAATCTCAGCTATTATTTGTCCATGCAAAGAAGTACTAAATAAAGAAAATGAATTCAACGCTCTATTGTCACGTGGAGTTATTTAGAGGAGGATAATATGAAGTTAGATGTATTGTTAAACAGAATTGTACAAAAGTTTAAATTTCTATCTAAAAAGTTACATTATGTAGGAGGAAATGATGCATTGCCACCACCGCTTACAAAGGAGGAAGAAGAAGAGTTAGTAGGTAAATTATTAAATGGGGAAGAAAGCATTAGAAGTACTTTGATCGAAAGAAACCTGAGATTAGTAGTTTATATAGCAAGAAAGTTTGAAAATACTGGAGTTTATATAGAAGATTTAATATCAGTTGGAACAATAGGGTTAATAAAAGCTGTAAATACATTTAATCCTGAGAAAAAAATAAAATTAGCAACTTATGCATCTAGATGCATAGAAAATGAAATACTTATGTATTTAAGAAGAAACAGTAAGGTAAAGGCTGAAATATCTTTTTATGAACCATTAAATATAGACTGGGATGGCAATGAACTGTTATTGTCAGATATTTTAGGAACAGAAAATGATATTGTTTATAATTTGATTGAAGACGAAGTTGATAAGCAATTGTTATTTATGGCTTTAAAGAATTTAAATGATAGAGAAAAAGAAATTGTTCAACTTAGGTTTGGGTTAAATGGAAAGAGAGAAAAAACTCAGAAGGAAGTGGCAGACTTACTTGGCATATCACAATCATATATATCAAGGCTTGAAAAGAAAATTATAAATAGATTAAAAAAAGAAATTAGTAGAATGATATAGTTTGTCTTTAGTATAAAAGTATCATCTAGCGGAGATAATGTTTAATGCAGAACGTTATTACCTCTGAAGGGATTGATGACATTGATAATAAACAAGGTGGAAATATGCGGCGTAAATACTTCAAAACTTCCAGTACTTAAAGAAAAGGAAAAGAGAGAACTACTTTTAAAGATGCAACAAGGAGATAATTCTGCTAGGGAATCTTTTATAAAAGGAAATTTAAGATTAGTTTTAAGCGTTATACAAAGGTTTAATAATAGAGGAGAAAATGTAGATGATTTATTTCAAGTAGGATGTATAGGATTAATGAAAGCAATAGATAACTTTGATTTGAGCCAAAATGTAAAGTTTTCTACATATGCAGTACCTATGATAATAGGTGAAATTAGAAGATATCTTAGAGATAATAATCCTATACGAGTTAGTAGGTCTTTAAGAGATATAGCTTATAAGGCTTTAGTTGTTAGGGATAAACTAATAAAAGAAAATAATAAGGAGCCAACAATTTCTCAAATATCTAAGGAATTAAATATACCAAGAGAAGAAGTGGTATTTGCCTTAGATGCAATACAAGATCCAGTTTCATTATATGAGCCTATATACCATGATGGTGGAGATGCAATATATGTAATGGATCAAGTCAGTGACAATAAAAATACTGATGAGAATTGGCTAGAGAATATATCAATTAAAGAGGCCATGAAAAAGTTAAGTGATAGAGAAAAATTAATATTAAACCTAAGGTTTTTTAATGGGAGAACTCAGATGGAAGTTGCAGATGAAATTGGAATATCACAAGCACAAGTATCTCGTTTGGAAAAAACAGCATTAAAACACATGAGAAAACATGTATGAACTAATAAGATGCAAATTTAAGTTTGCATCTTATTTTTTACTATCAAGAAAAGTATAAAACTTTAATTAGCTATAAATAAAAGGGATTATTACAATTTTCATATTAAAAAAATATAAAATGAAGGATAATAATTTTATAATTTCTTTACCTTTAGTAGAGTGAGGTGGATATTTGTTTTGATGTGACTTGGAGTGCAGCGAAGGAACAAACAAAATAAATATCCAATCAATCTTTTTATTCTAAATTGGATGAGAATTTGTTATATTAAAACATTTAGCACATATAATTATGTAATGGAGGGAGTGATATTTATGGAGGAAAATTTACATTCTATAAATGCTATGAGGTCTATGGAGGTAATTGACATAAATACAGGTAGTAGGGTTGGATTTATTAAAGACATAAAAATAGACAGTGATGAACACAAAATATTATCAATTTTACTTCCAGGAGAGACTAAAGGATGGTTTTCAAAGACTGAAGATGTAGAAGTTCTTTGGAGTGATATAGTTAAGGTTGGAATAGACGTTATATTAGTTAATATTGATTGTAGCAATAATGAGAATATTTTTGATTAATACTAGCAAAAATATATAAAAATATGTATAATTACCTTAAGATAAAGTAAAGATTAGCTTGGAAGGTGAATAAATATGAAATGTCCTTTTTGTGCATATGAAGAAAGCAAGGTGGTTGATTCTAGATCTACTGAGGATCATACGGCTATAAGAAGACGTAGAGAATGTTTGAAATGTAATAAAAGATACACAACTTATGAAAAGATAGAGGACATTCCTATTTTAGTTATAAAAAAGGATTCTACTAGAGAGAATTTTAATAAAGAAAAAATTATAAATGGGTTAATAACTGCTTGTCAAAAGAGACCAGTTTCAAGAAAGCAAATTGAAGATATAGCAGATGATATTGAAAAGAATATATCTAATAGAATGTTAACTGAAGTAGCTAGTGAGTATATTGGAGAAATGATTATGGATAGACTTAAGGATATTGATGAAGTTTCTTATGTACGATTTGCATCTGTTTATAGACAATTTAAAGATATAAATACATTTTTAGAGGAAATAAAAAATCTTATGACTAAATAAGTTTTGTATATATGTATAGAATTGGAAGGGGACTTTCAATTCTTTTTAATTTCTAATGAATTTCGTTAAAGATAGGTTAAATTATTTAACAAAAATAGATAAAATATAGTTAGGATGTTAAAATATATATAAGTTTGGAGGAAGTATGGAGTATTTAGATATTACAGTAAATAGAGAAGGATATATTGAATTTGAGAGTGATAAGGCAAAGATAGTTTTTTCAACTGCAGAAACAGGAAAGAATTTCAATAGGCATACTGAAGATGGAGTAAAAACCCTAAATGCCATTATAGAAGAATTTGAAGTAGAGGAAGTTGCATATATTAGACAAGTACATTCATCTACTATACATGTTTTATCAAATGATGATATTAAAGAATTTATTGAAAAAGAAGGAGATGCAATAATAACATCTAAAACTAATACAGCTATAGGGGTATTTACGGCAGATTGTGTACCAGTTATTATAGTGGATGATGTTAAGGGAGTTGTGGCAGCTATACATAGTGGTTGGAGAGGAACAATAAATTCTATTACTAAGAAAACTATTGAATTAATGAATAGAGAGTTTAACACTGAATATAAAGATGTGAAGGTGTATATTGGACCTCACATAAGAAAATGTTGTTATGAGGTATCTCAAGAGTTAAAAGAAACTTTTTTAGAAGAGACAAGAATACCAGAAGAGGTTTTATTTGATGGAAGAAGACTATCTCTAGAGGAGTGTATATTAAAGGATATAAGAGAAATTGGTGTTTTAGAGGAAAATATATATACATTAAATTTATGTACTTATTGTAATGAAGATATAAGGTTACATTCATATAGAAAATCAAATGGAAATTATGGAAGATTATTTTCTTTTGTTATTTTAAAATAAGGGGGATAAAAAATGGCTGATGAAAAAGTTCTGATTGTAGATGATGAGGAGCATATTGTAGAGTTATTACAGTTTAATTTGATAAATGCAGGTTATAAAGTTATTACAGCTAACAATGGGTTAGATGCATTAAAAAAGGTAAAAGAACATAAACCGGATTTGCTTTTATTAGATCTTATGTTGCCTGGAATGGACGGGCTAGATGTATGTAAGGAGATTAAGAGGAATAAAGAAACATCAAAAACCTCAATAATAATGTTGACTGCAAAAAGTGAAGAACTTGATAAAATATTAGGCTTAGAACTTGGAGCAGATGACTATATTACAAAACCATTTTCAATAAGAGAGTTATTAGCAAGGGTTAAAGCTGTATTAAGAAGGTCTAATTCAGATGAGATATCTGAAGAAATCTATGAACTTGGAAGGTTAAAAGTAGATTTTGAAAGACATGAAGTATTAATTAATAATGAGAAAGTTGAATTAACTCTAAAGGAATTTGAACTGTTAGAGATTTTAATTAAGAATAAGGGGAAAATTCTTAGAAGAGAGACTCTACTTGATAAGGTATGGGGATATGAATATATTGGAGAAACTAGAACAGTAGATGTACATATAAGATATTTAAGGAAAAAGATTGAAGATGATGATAAAAATCCTAAGTTTATAGAAACTATAAGAGGAGTGGGATACAGATTTAATCCTGTGGAGTAAGATGAGAAAAAAGATATTAACATCTGTAATTATAACTGTTTTATTTGCACTTATTATAGCATCTTCATCATTTATTGTCCTATATAATTACCAGGATCTAAACAGTACTAAAAAGAGTTTAAAGGATTTTACTAATTATATTGTTAATATAAATGGTGATTATGATGATATTATATCGGGATACAGAATAAATAATACACTTGTTAGATGCACAGTGATAGATAAGAATGGAAATGTTGTTTATGATAGTATAGAGAAAGACTTAAATAGTCATAAAGATAGAGATGAAGTAATAAAAGCTAACAAGTATGGGGAAGGATATTCTACTAGAATAAGTGATACAACAGGTAAAAAAACTGTATATTACGCAGAAAAGTTAGAGGATGGTACAATTCTTCGAGTGTCTTTACCTTTTGAAACAATAGATATTTTTGAGCCAACTAACCTTAAAGTATGTATTGGTATTGTAACTATAGTAATGGTATTTTCTATTTCATTATCAATGAAGCTTGTAAGAACTATTATTGAGCCTTTAAAGAATTTAGAGAATGTAACATCACGTATAGCTGGTGGTGATCTTAATATTAGGGTAAAATCTCTTTCAAATGATGAGATAGGTTCTTTAGGAAAAACATTTAATAATATGGCTGATCAATTACAAGCGAAAATTAGAGAAGTAGTTGATAAACAAAATAGATTAGAATTAATTTTAAGAAGTATGGAAAGTGGGGTAATTGCTGTTGATGGAGATGATACAGTAATTACTATTAACCCATATGCTAAAAGAGTATTTGGTATAAGAAGAGATATAAGTGGGGAAAAGATATCAAAATATATTAAAGATTACGATATAAATACCTTTTTGAATGAAGAAGATGATAGTGAGAAAGAAGTAAAAATACTTCATCCAGTTGAGAGGGAGCTTAGAATAAAAAAAGCCTCAATAATAGATGGTATTGATAGAATTGGTAAAGTAATTGCAGTGCAAGATATATCAGATATAAAACGTCTAGAAAATATGAGAAGTCAATTTGTTGCCAATGTATCTCATGAACTTAAAACACCATTAACTTCAATTAAAGGATTTACAGAGACATTAAAATATGTTGAAGATGAAGAAACACGTAAGAAGTTTTTAGATATTATTGAAAAAGAAGCTGATAGGCTTGGAAGATTAATAAATGACATTTTAATATTATCTAAGATTGAAAGTGATATTTCAGGTGAGGAAGATGAGTTTTTACCTAATAAAGTAATAGATGATGTTATAAATATGGTAAGAGTTTTAGCAGATAATAAAAATATTACAATAGAACTAGACGAAAGAAATTACGACCTGCTTTTTGGAGATAAGGATAGGTTTTTACAACTAGTACTTAACATAGTTGAAAACAGTATTAAGTATTCTAATGAAGGTTCAACAGTTAAGATCTCAAGTTTTACTAAGGGAGATAATTATAATTTAATTGTAGAAGATAATGGTATAGGTATTCCCAAAGAAGATATACCAAGAATATTTGAAAGGTTTTATAGAGTTGATAAGGCAAGAAAAAGTGGAGGTACTGGTTTAGGTTTAGCCATAGTAAAACATATTGTTAAAACTTTTAATGGAAATATTAAGGTTGAAAGTGTATTAGGTGTAGGAAGTAAATTTATAGTACAAATAAAACATATATAAAAAGAGCTGTGCGCTAATTATTTAGTGCTCAGCTCTTTTTATATATGTTTAGGGATAATTAACGGTTTGTAAAATCTATTTAACATAGCTATAAAGATACTTAACATTTGTATAATAAAGTCTTAACTTAAAGAAACTAAAATATAAGTGTAAAGAAAATCTTCATTAAGAATTTTGGAGGAGATAAAAATGAAAAAGAAAAGTTTGAAATTAATAGTTGGGGCATTACTTATAACAATGATTGGAGGCGCTTTCGTAGGTTGTGGCTCTAGTGAAGGAGAAGAAGGTGGAACAGTAACACTAAGTGGTTCATCAGCGTTACTTCCATTAGTTGAAGCATCTATTGATGGTTTTATAGAAAAGAATTCAGGTTATGAAATTAATGCACAAGCTGGTGGATCTGGTGCTGGTTTAACACAAGTATTAGATGGAAGCGTAGATATTGGGAATTCAGATATTTTTGCAAATGAAAAGTTAGAAGAAGATAAAGCAAAAGAGTTAGTTGATCATAAAGTAGTAGCTCAAGGATTTGCAGTTGTAGTTAATGAAGCTGCTGGGGTTAAAGAGTTAACAAAGCAACAAATTCAAGATATTTTCTCAGGAAAAGTTAAGAATTGGAAGGAAGTTGGAGGAGCTGATAAAGAAATATTCTTAGTTCATAGACCATCATCTTCTGGTACTAGAGCAACATTTGTTAAAACTGTTTTAGGGGGAGACAAGAACCTAGAAAATGATTCATTAGGATCAGTTCAAGATTCAAGTGGAGCAGTAGCAAAGGCAATGGCTCAAAATGATGGAGCAGTTAGTTATTTGGCACTTTCTTACTTAAATTCAGATGAAGCTAAGTCAATGGTTAAAGTAGCTATAGATGGTGTTGAAGCTAGTAAGGAAAATATAACTACTGGTAAATATCCATTCTGGTCTTGGGGTCACATGTACACTAAGGGAGAACCAACAGCAGAAGCTAAGAAGTTTATTGATTATATTATGAGTGAAGATAATAAAAAAGTAGTAGAAGATACAGGATTTATTTCAGGAAGTGAAATGAAAGTAGAATAATAGTTAAGGAATGATAGGTATGGAAAAACGAAGTTTTAAAGAGAGGCTATTTAATGAATATATAGGAAAAATATTTGCAACAATATGTGGAATGTTAATAATAGCAGTTACATTATCAATAATAATATTCATTGGTCAAAAAGGAATTCAAACATTTACTAAGGGAAACTATGGAATAATAGAATTTCTGTTTACAAATAATTGGAACCCAAGTGAAACACCAGCCTCTTTTGGAGCTTTGGCTTTCATATTAGGATCAACCTTTGTATCAATGGGTGCAGTAATAATTAGTGCACCCATTGCTATTACATTAGCAGTTTTTGTTAATGTAATATCTAAAGGATTAGGTAATAAACTTATAAAGCCATCATTAGAAATACTGGTTGGTATACCATCTGTTGTTTACGGGTGGGTAGGTATATCTGTATTAGTGCCTTTTATAAAAAATCATATAGGTGGAATGGGATTTTCATTACTTGCAGGTATATTAGTATTATCCTTAATGATATTACCAACTATAGCAACATTATCTATTGATGCTATTAAGAGCATACCAAGAGAGCATATTGAAGCTTCTTATGGATTAGGGGCAACAAGATGGCAAACTATAAAAAATGTTATTATTCCAGGAGCTAAAAGTGGTATTTTAACAGGAGTAGTTTTAGGAATAGCAAGAGCTTTTGGTGAGGCATTAGCAGTACAAATGGTAATAGGTAACGCAGTAAAGATTCCTGATGGACTATTATCTTCATCATCTACACTTACAAGTATTTTAACTATGGATATGGCAAATACAGTAGGTGGTACAGCTTGGAATGATGCATTGTGGAGCCTAGCGTTAATATTACTTGTGATATCTTTCTTATTTATACTTGCAATTAGAAAGATTGAAAAGAGGAGTGAAGTATAGTGAATGCAAAGAAAGTAGATAAGATTTCTACCATAATTATATATATAGTTAGCTTTTTTGTTGTATTTCTTTTAGGATCATTCATAGCATATATTTTATATCAAGGGTTAGGAATGTTAAAACCTAGTTTCTTGTTTGGAGCATCTAAGACAACATCTCCAGGAGGAGGAATAGGAGCTCAGTTATTTAACTCATTCTATATGCTTTTAATATCATTAATAATAACTGTTCCAATAGGAATAGGAGCTGGAATATATTTAGCTGAATATGCTAAGGAAGGACCTTTGGTAAGATTTATAAGGTTATCACTTGAAACTATGTCTTCATTACCATCAATAGTAATAGGTATGTTTGGATTATTAGTTTTTGTTAACTTTGCTGGATGGGGATATTCTATAATTGCTGGTGCATTATCAGTAAGCATTTTAAATATTCCTTCTATGACAAGAATTTCAGAAAATGCTATAAAAACTGCTAGTAAGGGAGTTAAGGAAGCTTCATTAGGTTTAGGAGCTAGTAAGTGGCAAACTATTGTTAAGATAACACTTCCAATAGCTATGGGAGAAATATTAACAGGGATTATCTTATCAGCAGGTAGAATATTTGGTGAAGCAGCAGCCTTCCTTTATACAGCAGGATTAAGTTCTGGAAGATTAAACTTTAATACAATTAGCTTAACTGGGAAGTCAGCATTCTCATTATTTAGACCAGCTGAAACCCTAGCAGTTCATATATGGAAGTTAAATTCCGAAGCTATAGTTCCAGATGCAGCAGCAATTGCTAATGGAACAGCAGCTGTACTAATAATAGCAGTATTGTTATTTAATATATTAGCAAGAGTTGTAGGAAACAGATTACTAAAGGCTTATGGTGGAAAGTAGGAGGAAATTATGTCGATTATAGAAACTAAAAACTTAGATTTATATTATGGAACTAATAAAGCTTTAAAAAATATAAATATGAATATAAATCAAAATGAGGTTACAGCATTAATTGGGCCTTCAGGATGTGGTAAGTCAACATTCTTACGAACATTAAATAGAATGAATGACTTGATTGAAGGAGTTAAAGTAACTGGAGAAGTTTTATTTGAAGGTAAAAATATATATGATGATTATGATGAAATTGCATTAAGAAAAAGGGTGGGAATGGTGTTCCAAAAGGCTAATCCTTTTCCTATGTCAATTTATGATAATATTGCATATGGTCCTAAAATACACGGTATAAAGGATAAGAAGACATTAGATGAAATAGTGGAAAGAAGCTTAAAGGGAGCAGCTCTTTGGGATGAAACAAAAGACAGATTAAAAAAGAGTGCTTTAGGATTATCTGGTGGGCAACAGCAAAGATTATGTATAGCAAGAACTCTTGCTGTATCTCCTGAAGTTATATTGATGGATGAACCTACGTCAGCTTTAGATCCTATTTCTACTAGTAAAGTAGAGGAATTAATGGATGAACTAAAGAAAAAATATACTGTTATTATCGTTACTCATAATATGCAACAGGCAGGAAGAATTGCAGACAAAACAGCATTTTTCTTAAATGGTGAAGTAATTGAGTTTGGTAAAACGGAGGATATTTTCTATAAACCAAAGGATAAGAGAACAGAGGATTATATAACAGGTAGATTCGGTTAAAATAGGAGGTGTATTATGACTAGAACTTCACAAAAAGCAAGGATTAATGAAATAAATAGGCAATTAACACTTATGTCAAGTTTGGTGGAAAAACAAATTTATTTAAGTATGTTAGCTTTAAGAAACGCTGATGTTAAGTCAGCTGAAGAAATAATAAAAGATGATGATAAGGTTGATAACTTACAGAAGTTAATAGAAGAAGAATGTATAAAATTTATAGCTACGGAACAACCATTAGCTAAAGACTTAAGAAATGTCTTTACTGCATCTAAAATAGTAACAGACCTTGAAAGAATGGCTGACCATGCAGTTGATATATGCAAGATTGTTAAAAAAGTAAATGGAAATGGTGGAGAAACGAGAGAGGAAGCTCTTCCGTTGTGGGATATGGAAGAGAAAGTAAGAAAAATGATAGGATTATCTATAGAAACTTATATTGAGGGTGATGTAGATAAAGCTTATGAAATTTGTGCCATGGATGATGAAATAGATGAGCTATATGGTAGTATATTTGGAGAGTTGCTAAAGGGTGTAAAATTAGACAATAGCAAAGCAAATAAAAGTGCTCAATTACTATTTGTTACAAAATACCTAGAAAGAATAGCAGATCATGTGACTAATATTTGTGAATGGACGATTTTTTCAAAAAAAGGAACATATGTAGACTTGAATGAATAGGAGACAAATTCTTTAATAATTTGTCTTTTTTGTTAAATACAATGATCAGATTGATGAGGTATCAAATGAACAAGCCAAGGATACAGGGGAAGTAGCACAAGAACCTAAAGATTTATCTAAAGGTGGTTTATTAATTTTAATAATGAGTAAGAAGGTGAGTTACTATAGAGGTAATTCACCTTTTATATTAAAAATAGTTTTCTATGTCAAAAACATTAAGGTTATTTAAGAATGCATTTATTAATTTTGGTTAAAATTAAAAAAGGATTAAGTTGGCAATATAATTGACTTGAATTTATTAATAAGGTAATATAGCATAGGTAGAAACTTATACAAAAAGGGAGTGAAAAAATGAAAAATGTTATAAAAGAAGTACTTCCTGATAGTATCGCAGAAGAAGTTGGAATAGAAGTTAATGATGTGTTAATTTCTATAAATGATAATATTATTGATGATATAATAGATTACAGATTTCTTTCGGCTGATGAAGAGATAGTATTACAAATAGAAAAGTCTAACGGCGAAATTTGGGATATAGAGATAGAAAAAGAATATGGAGAAGAACTTGGAATTGAATTTGGCGGGGGAATAATGGATAAAGCTAAGAGTTGTAGTAATAAATGTATGTTCTGTTTTATTGACCAGTTGCCAAAAGGAATGAGGGATACTCTATACTTTAAAGATGATGATTCAAGACTATCTTTCTTACAAGGAAATTTTGTAACCTTAACAAATATGAAAGAAGAAGATATTGATAGAATTATTAGATATAGAATAAGCCCTATTAATATTTCTGTACATACAACTAATCCAGAGTTAAGAGTAAGGATGCTAAAAAATAGGTTTGCAGGAAATGTTTTAGAAAGAATGCAAAGGCTATCAGATGAAGGAATACAAATGCATGCACAAATAGTATGTATTCCAGATGTTAATGATGGAGAAGAGCTTAAAAAAACTATTAAGGATTTATATAAATTATATCCTCAGGTTAATAATGTAGCTGTTGTTCCTATAGGTATTACAAAATTTAGAGAAGGCCTTGAAAAAGTAAATACTTTTACAAAAGAAGGTTCAAAATATACAATAGATATGGTTAAAGAGCTTCAAAATAAATTTTATAATGAAGTTGGCGAGCCCTTTGTGAGACTTTCAGATGAATTTTACATTGTTGCAGGAGAAGAAATTCCAGATGCAGAATTTTATAATGGTTTTACCCAAATAGAAGATGGTGTTGGAGTTACTAGATGTTTTAGAGATGCAATAGAAAGTGATTTAGATATATTAGATCTAAATACAAGGGGAAGTTATACAATGATAACTGGCACTTTAGCTTATGATGAAGTGAAGAGTGCAGCAGAAAAAATAATGAAGAAGAATCCTAAAATACACATAGATGTATTTAAGATAATAAATAATTTCTTTGGAGATACTATTACTGTTAATGGATTATTAACAGGAGGAGATATTATTGAGCAATTAAAAGGAAAGATAAGAACACCTTATTTATTTATGGCAGATAATATGTTCAGACGTGGATATGAACTTGCACCTCAAGACAGTATTATGCTAGATGATTTAACTATAAATGATATAGAGAAGGCTTTAGATGTTAAAGTTATTGTTTGTGATTATACAGGGGAAGATCTTATATCATTAATAAACGAATATAACAAGGAGGAAATATAATGGGTAAACCAATAGTTGCTATAGTAGGAAGACCAAATGTAGGTAAGTCTACATTATTTAATAAATTAGCAGGAAAAAGAATATCAATAGTTCAAGATACACCGGGGGTAACAAGAGATAGAGTATATGCAGAAGCAGAATGGCTAAGCTATAATTTTACTATGATTGATACTGGAGGAATTGAGCCAGAAAGAGATGATATCATTGTAAAACAAATGAGAAGACAGGCAAATATTGCAATAGAAACAGCAGATGTTATAGTATTTATCGTTGATGGTAAAGAAGGAATAACTGCAGCTGATGAAGAAGTTGCAAACATGCTTAGAAAGAGTAAAAAGCCTGTTGTTTTAGTTGTTAATAAGGTTGATTCATTAAAAGAAGAAGAGAATGCTTGGGAATTCTATAATTTAGGAATAGGAGACCCTATAACAATATCAGCATCACAAGGTCTAGGTCTTGGAGATATGCTTGATAGAGTTGTAGAAAACTTTGATAAATTTGATAATGAAGAAGAGGAAGATGAATTCATTAGAATAGCAATGATAGGTAAGCCTAACGTTGGTAAATCTTCTTTAATAAATAAGCTTTTAGGAGAAGAGAGAGTAATTGTATCTAATGTTCCAGGTACTACAAGAGATGCCATAGATAGTACTTTAGAAACAGACTTAGGAAAGTTTATTCTTATAGATACAGCTGGTCTTAGAAGAAAGAGTAAAATAAAAGAAGAAATCGAAAGATATAGTGCTGTAAGAACACTTACTTCAATAGAAAGAGCTGATGTATGTATACTTATGATAGATGCAACAGAGGGGATTACAGAACAAGATGAAAAGATAATTGGTTTAGCTCATGAAATGAGAAAAGCTATAATGGTTATAGTTAATAAGTGGGATTTAGTAGAAAAAGATGATAAGACAATGGATAAGTTTAAAAAGGACTTACAACAAAATCTTAAGTTCTTATCTTATGCAGAATACTTATTTATTTCAGCTTTAACAGGTCAAAGAACACATAAGGTTTTAGAATTAGCTAAAAAGTGTTATGATAATTATAATAAGAGAATATCAACAGGTATATTAAATGACGTTATAAGTAAGGCTGTATTAATGAAAGAGCCACCTGTAGTAGCATTAAAGAGATTAAAGATATATTACGCTACTCAAGTAGCTACAAAGCCACCTAAGTTTGTATTCTTTGTTAACGACCTACAAGCAAGACATTTCTCTTATGAAAGATATTTAGAAAACCAAATTAGAGAAAGTTTTGATTTTAAGGGAACAGGTATAGAGATAGAATATAGAGAGAGGAAGGACAAGTAATGAGTAAAGTCGGTTTTATAGGAGGCGGAAGCTTTGGTACAGCTTTAGGTATCCTTTTGGCAAACAAAGGAAATGAAGTATCTATATATGATAGGGATCAAAGTGTTGTTGATGATATTAACATCAGCAGAAAAAATGATAGGTATATAAAAGATTTAAATATACCATCAAATTTAACTGCCTATAATAACTTAGATGATGCTATAGAAGGAATTGATTATTTAGTATTAGCTGTTCCTTCCCATATAATTAGAATTGTTGCAAGAAGTTTAAAAGGAAAGCTTAATGTTAATGTTCCTATAGTTTCAATAGCTAAAGGGATTGAAGAAGGAACCGATTTAAGACTTTCAGAGGTTATTAATGAAGAGCTACCTAATAAAGTTGTTGTGTTATCAGGACCTAGCCACGCGGAAGAAGTTGCACTTCAAATTCCAACAACTTTAGTTGTAACATCGAAAGATATGGACTGTGCAAAGGAAATTCAAGATTTATTTATGACATCTTACTTTAGAGTATATACAAATGATGATATTGTTGGCGTAGAAATTGGTGGTGCTGTTAAAAATATAATTGCACTAGCTGCTGGAGTAATTGATGGAATAGGATATGGAGATAATACAAAAGCTGCTTTAATGACTAGAGGTATGAAGGAGATTTCAAGAATAGGTGTAGCTCTTGGAGGGAAAGAAGATACCTTCTATGGACTAACTGGAATGGGAGATCTAATAGTAACTTGTACTTCTATGCATTCAAGAAATAGAAGAGCAGGTATTTTAATAGGAAAAGGTGAAACTCTAGATTCTGCCTTAAAGGAAGTTGGAATGGTAGTAGAAGGAGTTAAAGCTTGTAAGGCTTTTTATGAATTAAAAGAGAAAATGAATATTTCAATGCCTATTACAGATTCTTTGTATAAAGTTCTATTCCAAGGGAAAAGTGCAGAAGAAGGCGTTAAAGAACTTATGGAACGTAATAAAAAGAATGAAAGATGGTAAAGGATAAAGACCACGGGTACTCCGTGGTCTTTTATTTGATATCAAATAATTTTTGTTTCATGACATCGTAATAGCTTACATCTTCATGTGGCTTCAATGAAAAGAAGTCAACGTTAAATTTTTTAAATGTTTTACTAATATCTTTGATTGAATCTGCTAAAAGAATAGCTTTTTTCATTTTTTTACTTCCATCCAATACTTTTAGTAAATCTCTATCTTTTATTCCGTCAATAGGATATACAATTAAAATTTCCGTATCCTTTGGTGGAGTTTTCACAAAAGACTTTTCAAATATATAGAAAGAAATTTTGTGAACACCTACAGAATAATTCATATTTAGCTTAATTCCATCTTTTGCTGTAGGGAATATTTCTTTAAAGAATTTTTCTGAAGGAGAAACAATTGCTATGTTAAGTGGGGTAGTAAATTCTTTCACTAATATATTTAAGGTAAGCTTGGACATACCTTCAGTGTTATTAGTATCGATTATAAGACATCTTTTAGTTATACCCTTAAGAAAGTTAATTAATCTTTTTATGATTTCTCTCTTCTCCATATTAATCCCTCTTTTATCAATTACTGTAAATGTTATCTTAATAATAGTTTAACACATAATATGCATAGATTCTATAATTATAGGAAAAAATAGTTTAATTTCATATGGTATTTACTAAAGGTATGAAACATATCATATATAGAAAAATAGATATATTATTTGAGGTTAAATATAAAAGGTAGTATATCTTTTATAAATCAAGAATATATATATATTGTTAAAAAATAATATAGGAGGTCGTAACTTGGACAGCTTCAATATATACAAAGATATAGCTGAAAGAACCCAAGGGGACATATATGTAGGAGTTGTTGGGCCTGTAAGGACTGGAAAATCAACTTTTATAAAGAAGTTTATGGACCTTATGGTAATACCAAAGATTGATAATAACTATAAAAAAGAAAGAGCTAAGGATGAGCTGCCACAAAGTGGGTCAGGAAAGAGTATTCATACAACTGAGCCTAAATTCGTTCCTAACGAAGCTGTTGAGATAAGTCTTGACGATGAATTAGTATTTAAAGTGCGTATGGTAGACTGTGTTGGATATATCGTAAAAGGCGCATTGGGTTATCTTGATGGTGAGGAAGCAAAAATGGTTCATACTCCATGGTATGAGTATGAAATTCCTTTTGAGGATGCAGCAGAAATAGGAACAAGAAAGGTTATTACAGATCATTCAACAATAGGAATAGTGGTAACTACAGATGGTAGTATAACTGGAATAACTAGAGAGGAATATGTAGAGGCAGAAGAAAGAGTAATATCTGAACTTCAATCTATAAATAAGCCGTTTATAATGGTTTTAAATAGTGCGAAGCCAAATGCCCCTGAAACAAAAGCTCTAAAAAAGGAACTTGAAGAAAAGTATAATGTAACTGTACAAATTCTTGATGTTTATAATATGGGGGAAGGGGATATAGAGGATATATTTAAGTCTGTGCTTACAGAATTCCCAGTAAGAGAAATAAATATTGATATGCCAGAGTGGTTAGAAAGACTTGAACCTTCTCATTGGCTAAAGAAAGATTTCTTAAACATAGTTAAGGATATGAGTATCAACATATCAAAGGTAAAAGATATTAAGGTTTCTTTAGATTCCTTTAAAGAAGAAGAGAATTTAGGTAGTTCTCAACTAATGGAAATAGACTTAGGAGTTGGAACTGGAAGAATTCTTATGAAGCCTAAGGATGGTATCTTTTATAAAGTACTTAGTGAAATTTGTGATTTAGATGTTTCTTCAGAGAGTGATTTATTGTCTTTAGTAAAGGAACTAAATGTAGCAAGGAAGGAATATGACAAAGTTAAGGATGCATTAATAGATGTAAAAGAAACTGGTTATGGATTAGTAGCACCTCAACTAAGTGAAATGAAGTTTGAAGAACCAGAAATAGTTAAGCAAGGTAATAAGTTTGGTGTTAAACTTAAAGCTAGTGCTCCATCATTACATCTTATCAAAGCAGACATTAAAACTGAAATCAGTCCTATAATGGGTTCTGAAAAAGAATCAGAAGAGTTAGTTAAGGCTATTTTAGATCAGTTTGAAAGTGACCCGACAAGTTTATGGCAAAGTAATATGTTTGGTAAGTCCTTAGAGGTATTAGTTAAGGAAGGATTACAAAATAAGTTATATAAGATGCCAGAAGACGTACAGGTAAAAATCCAGAAAACACTTCAAAAGATTATTAATGAAGGTAATGGTGGATTAATCTGCATAATTCTATAAGAAAAAACTCCTGATAATTCAGGAGTTTTCTTTTATTTAACCTTAAAGATCCATCCTTTTGGTCCTTCAACATCACCAAATTGAATTCCAACAAGAAGATCGTATAATTTTCTTGTTAATGGACCAACTTCTGTTTCGCTATGGAAAACATGAAGTTTACCTTTATATTCAATTCCACCAATTGGGGTAATAACAGCAGCAGTTCCACATGCCCCTGCTTCCTTAAATTTATCAATTTCATCAATATAAACATTGCCTTCAATTACTTCTAGATGAAGATAATCTTTTGCAAGCTCCAATAGTGAATACTTTGTTATACTTGGTAATATTGATGATGAGTTTGGAGTTATAAATTTATTATCATGGGTAATTCCAAAAAAGTTAGCAGCTCCAACTTCTTCAATTTTTGTATGAGTAGCTGGATCAAGATATATACAGTCTGCAAAACCTCTTTCTGCTGCTATTTTATGTGGTTCCATAGATGCAGCATAATTTCCACCTACTTTTTGTTGTCCAGTTCCATATGGAGCAGCTCTATCAAAGTCTGAAATCATGAAGTTAACTGGAGCAAGCCCTCCCTTGAAATAAGCTCCTACAGGAACGCAAAATACTGAAAAGATATATTCCGGAGCAGGTTTTACACCAATATTGTCACCAACACCAATCATAAATGGTCTTAAGTAAAGGGTACCTCCGGAACCATATGGTGGAACAAATCTTTCATTTGCTTTAACTACTTGCATACATGCATCTATAAATTTTTCTTCAGGTATTTCAGGCATTAAAAGTTTTCTACAAGAGTCATTCATTCTAGCAGCATTTCTATTTACTCTAAATAGTTGAATGCTACCATCTTTTGTTCTATATGCTTTTAGCCCCTCAAAGCATTGTTGTCCATAATGTAAAGCTGTTGATGCCTCGCTTATCCTAAGCATATTATCTTCTGTAAGCTTGCCATCATCCCAGTTACCATCTTTCCAAACAGATATGTAACGGAAATCTGTTTTAATATAATTGAAACCAAGTTCGTCCCAATTTATTTCTTTTGTTGTATCCATAAATATAGCCCTCCTAATTATTTTAATAATAATTATATTTTATCACTATTTTTAAATAGGTAAATAAAAAGTGTAATCTTATTTGAATTGTGCAGAATAAAATATACTATAAAGCGTAAATAGAATACAAAAAAGGCGTGGTGAGTAATGTATGAGAAGTTATTATAAAGCTTATAAAAAAGTAGGGGAAATTAAGACTTCTTTAGCAGAAAAATTAGGGGTTATGTGTTACGGATATGTATATATCTCACCAGGTGTAATTAGGCATATAATAAGACGCCATAATAAGCAGTTAAGTAGAAATGTAAAGGATAATCTTATAAATGTAATAGAAAGTATTTTAAAAGATCCAGATTATATAGGAACGAAGATAAAAGAAAATAACAGGATAACAATAGAGTTTGTAAAAAAGGTAGATAGTATTTTGTTATTGGGAATGGAAGTAGATAAAGATGAAGGGTATATTTATGTTTCTACTTTATATCCAATCACAAAAAGTAAAATAGATAATAAGATATATGGTGGGAGATTATTAAGTTGTAGTATAGAGTAACTATATACTTGAAAGATTATTTTCTAAGAATTATAATATAGAAATTGAATAGTTATTTTTGAGGTGAGAAATGGCTCCTCACACGCTAAATTTAGTAAATAGAGATGCAGGATACGCCGACCTGCCAAAAACTATATGACTTTTGGATATTACCAAAAGTTATTTTTTTAGAAAAATATGGAGGTTTGACATGAAGAAAATAGCAGTGGTTTTTAATGGTGGAACAATATCTATGAAAGTAGATGAGAGGATTAAGGCAGCAGTACCTTCATTAACTGGTGAAGAAATAATGACTATGGTAACAGGTATAGAAGATTATGCAGAAATAGAAAGTTATAACTTTTCTAGTCTTCCATCTCCTCATATGACACCTAATCTTATGTTTGAATTATCAAGATTTGTTAATAAGTTATTAGAAAGAGATGATATAGACGGAGTTGTAATAACTCATGGAACAGATACATTAGAAGAAACAGCGTATATGTTAGATTTAACTTTAGATAGTAGTAAGCCTGTGGTTATAACAGGAGCCATGAGAAGTAGCTCAGAGTTAGGTTATGATGGCCCATTTAATTTAGCTACATCAATATGTACGGCTGCATCAGAAAAGGCTATTGGAAGAGGAGTGCTAGTGTGTTTTAATGGAGAGCTAAATAGTGCAAGAGAAGTAACGAAAGCAAACTCTATGGCTCTTAATGCTTTTAGAACACCTAATTTTGGTCCTATAGGTATAGTGGATAATGATAATGTAATATTTTATAGAAAGTGTAAAAAGGGACAGCATGTAAAAATAGATAATATTAAAGGGGATGTAGCACTAATAAAGTGTGTATCAGGTTCAGATTATTCTTTCATTGATTTTGCTATAGAGAAAGGTTACATAGGAATAGTTATTGAAGCTTTAGGGAGAGGTAATATTCCTCCTCAAATGGTTCCTGGAGTTGAAAGAGCTATAAAGAGAAATATTCCTGTTGTAATTGTATCAAGGTGTTTTGAAGGGAGAGTTTTTGATTCGTATGGATATGAAGGTGGGGGAAAAGATTTAAGAAATAAGGGGGCTATATTTGGAGATACCATGCAAGGGCAAAAAGCTAGAATTAAGTTGATGGTAGCTTTAAGTTATACTAATGAATACAGTGCTATAAAAGAGTTTATGGAAGATGGATTATATAACAATGAATTATAAACAATAAAATGAATCGAATATTCGCAAATATATATATAAAATTTATACGTTTCTATTGACAGTTATTACTTGTACATTGTACAATAATATTCGTAAAGCGAATAACTCATATAATGTGTCAATAAGGGTCACAGTTTCTACCAGGTACCGTAAATATCTGACTATGAGTGGACTGAATGTATAGTATTAAATTTTAAAAGGTCTCTATGAGTTGTTGCTTTTCTTTAGCTCATAAGGACCTTTTTATTATTTAGGAGGAGAAAAATGCAAGAAGTTAAACAAAAAAGAAGATTATTAGAAATCTTTACAAACGAAAATGTTGATTTCAAAAGAGAAATCATGGCAGGTATTACTACATTCTTAACTATGGCTTATATCATAGCTGTAAATCCTAATATTTTAAGTGCTGCAGGAATGGATGCAGGAGCTTTAGTTACAGCTACTTGTTTAGCTGCAGGTTTATCTACAATTTTAATGGGTGTTTTCGCTAATTTACCATTTGCATTAGCATCTGGTATGGGATTAAATGCATATTTTGCGTTTACAGTAGTAGGACAAGATAAAATTCCTTGGGAAATAGCTTTAACAGCAGTATTTGTAGAAGGTATCATATTTATTCTTTTATCATTATTTAAAGTACGTGAAGCTGTTGTAAATGCAATTCCTAAAAACATGAAATATGCAGTTACTGCAGGTATTGGTTTATTTATAGCATTTATTGGATTACAAGGTTCTGGAATTGTTGTTAATAATGATAGCACATTAGTTGCACTTGGTAGATTTACATCACCTACATTTTTAATTGCTTTATTAGGACTATTAATTATTGCGATACTTGATAAAAAAGGTGTTAAAGGATCAATTCTTATTGGTATATTAGTATCAACTTTAGTAGCTTGGGGATATGCAAAGTTTGATCCTGCTTATGCAGCATCACTTGGTATTTATCTTCCAGAAGGGATTTTTAAATTCGAAAGTATAGCACCTATAGCTGGTAAGATTGATTTTGGATATATGTTACATCCAACAACAATTGGTAGTTTCTTTGTTGTAGTTTGTACATTCTTATTTGTAGATTTCTTTGATACAGTTGGTACATTAGTTGGTGTTTGCTCAAGAGCTAATATGTTAGATGAGAATGGAAATGTTCCTAATGCTGGTAAAGCATTATTGGTTGATGCTATTGGTACAACAGCTGGGGCTTGTCTAGGAGTATCTACAGTTACAACTTATGTTGAAAGTTCAACAGGTGTAGCTGCAGGTGGTAGAACAGGATGGACTGCAATAACAACAGGTGTTCTATTCTTATTAGCAATGTTCTTCTCTCCAATATTTATAGCAATTCCTTCATGTGCAACTGCACCAGCATTAATTTATGTTGGATATTTAATGTTAGGATCAGTTAAGAATATAGATTTTGATGATTTAACAGAAGGTGTACCAGCATTTATTACAATTGCTATGATGCCTCTTGCATATAGCATTGGTGATGGTTTGACATTTGGTGTAATTGCTTATGTAGCAATTAATTTAATATACAATGCATTCTTTGTTAAAGAAGATAAGAAGAAAGTATCTTGGGTAATGATAATACTTGCGTTCTTATTCTTATTGAAATTAATATTTATCTAATATTTATAGTAATTAAGTGGTTATATCCTTTGTGGGTATAACCACTTTTTTTATGCCTAGGAAAGTATAAAGTTTCAATTAGCTATAAATCAAAGGTATTATTACATTTTTATATTAAAAAATATAAAATGAAGGATAGTAATTTTATAATTTCCTTACCTTAAGTAAGAAGGGAATAGAGATTTATTTTTCTGTGACTTGGAGCTTGCGACAGAACAAGCAAAATAAATATCCACCCCACCTTTTTTATCTAAAATTAAATGGACAAGAGAAAAAAATGTGGTTAGAGTAGTAAGGTTAAAGAATTTGCTCTGGAAATTTCTTGATATGGATATTCCAAATCAAATTCTTTAAACTTTATTGCTTATAAATAGATGTTTAAATATTGTTTTAAAGAAATAAATATATAAATATATAAATATTTAGTTATAATAGGGCTTTATAGATTTTATTTAGAAAAAAGAAGCTGATAAAATGTTTTTTGCTCCTTAGTAAATTATAATTGGAATTAAATTGTAGTTAGCTTCAACGGTTTTATATTTATAAAGTTTGTTTGCTTCTTAAAGAAGCATTAGAAGTTTTAATGAGAAGGTTCTATTTACCAAATTAAAATTTGAAATACTATTTGTGTTGGTGACAAAAAATAAAGAATCTACAGTTATATTATTAATTTTCTGTTTGAAGTTGGAGATCATATCATGAGGGTTATAATATAAAAGCTATTAAAAAATAAGTGGAGTAATATGAATGGATGTCATAAAGTTTAGAGGAGAAAAAATAAATGTAAACAGTTTGTTAACGAAGTGTTGACTGGTAAGAAAAAATAAATTAATATGAGTCTATAATAAGGGAGAGGGAAGTGAACAATTATGGCTAAAAGTATGACTAGCTTTGGAAGAGCTCAAAGCGAAGAGGGAAGAGAACACTTATTTTCTATAGAAATGAAAAGTGTGAATAACAGATATCTTGATGTTAATATAAGAATGCCTAAATTTATGGTTGCTTTAGAAGATGAAGTGAGAAAAATAATTAATAATTATCTAAATAGAGGTAAGGTAGATGTTTTTATAAACTTTAAAGGCTATAGTAAAAGTAATGCTCTTCCTAAAGTGAATATGGACCTTGCTAGGGGATATTATGAGTGCTTAAAAGAAATATCAGAAACTTTAGGAGTTGTTAACGATATAACAGCTACAAGATTATCAAGATTTCCAGATGTTTTAACTTTAGAAGCTGAAGAAGAAAATTTAGAAGAAATTTTAATGGAAATAAAACCTCTTGTTATATCATCGTTAGAAATGATGAATGATATGAGAGTAAGTGAGGGAGAAAAGTTAAAGGAAGATATTTTATGTAAGTTATCTTATATAGAAACAAATGTTAAGGAAATTGAAGAAATAGCAGAGAATGTTCCAGCAAATTACAAACGTAAATTGGAAGAAAGAATAAAAGAATTAACTAGTGGCATTAAATTAGACGAAGAAAGAATAGCTACAGAAGTAGCCATTTTTGCTGATAAAGCTGCTGTAGATGAAGAAATTACAAGACTTAATAGCCATATAAATCAAATGAGAAAAACACTAGAGTTAAATGAGCCAATAGGTAGAAAACTTGATTTTATAGTTCAAGAAATGAATAGAGAAACTAATACTATTGGATCGAAAGCTAATGATATGGGTATGACAAATATAGTCATTAACATAAAGAACTTATTAGAAAAAATAAGAGAACAAGTTCAAAATATTGAATAATAATTAGGAGGATTAGAACATGGGTATTAAATTAATTAATATTGGTTTTGGGAACATAGTTTCTGCAAATAGATTAGTGGCAATTGTTAGTCCTGAATCAGCACCAATAAAAAGAATTATTCAAGAAGCAAGAGATAGAGGAATGCTAATTGATGCAACATATGGAAGAAGAACAAGAGCAGTTATAATAACAGATTCAGATCATGTAATATTATCTGCTGTTCAACCAGAAACAGTAGCTCATAGATTATCTACAAAGGATGAAGTAGAAGACGAGGTTGAAGATTAATATGGCAAAAAACAAGGGAGTTTTAATAGTTATTTCTGGTCCATCAGGTGCAGGGAAGGGCACAATATGTAAGGCACTTTTAGAAAAACATAAAGATATACACCTTTCTGTTTCTGCTACAACAAGAGATCCAAGACAAGGTGAGGTTCATGGAGTTAACTACTACTTTTTAAATAAGGATGAGTTTTTGAAGAAAGTAGAAGAAGATGACTTTTTAGAGTGGGCTGAGGTATATGGTAATTGTTACGGTACACCTAAGTCAAATGTAAAAGAACTTTTAGACTCTGGAAAAGATGTAATTCTTGAAATAGATATACAAGGTGCATTAAAAGTAAAAGAAAATACAGAAGAAGGAGTATTTATATTTATACTTCCTCCTTCAATGGAAGAATTAAAACAAAGAATCATTAATAGAGGAAGTGAAACACCAGAATCTTTAATGAGAAGATTTAATTCAGCTTATCAAGAAATTAACTATATTTCTAAATATAATTATGCAGTAGTTAATGATACTGTAGAAAATGCGGTTAATAAGATTGAAAATATACTAACTGCAGAAAAGTGTAGAGTTGATAGAATACAAGGAACAATTTTGAATTTAGAGGAGGGCATAAGTCATGAGTAATTCAATGATTAATCCATCAGTAGTAGATTTATTAAAAAAGGTAGAGGATAGATATTCACTAGTAATAGTAACATCAAAAAGAGCTAGACAGTTAATAGACGGTTCTAAACAATTAGTAGATGTAGATTCTAAAAAGGCTTTAACTATTGCAATAAATGAAGTAAATGAAGGCGCAGTTGGATACGAGAGAGTAAAGGAATCAACTAAGTAATCATGGAAAATAAAAGGTGTGTTGTTTTAGGTGTAACTGGAGGAATTGCAGTATATAAGGCTTTGGATGTTATAAGTGCACTACGAAAAAAAGATGTAGATGTTAGAGTTATAATGACAAAGTCTGCTACTGAGTTTGTAACGCCTCTTACCTTTCAATCTATGAGCCAAAATATTGTTACAACAGATATGTTTGCAGAACCTAAGGCTTGGGAAATACAACATATTAGTTTAGCTAAAAGGGCTGATGTGTTTTTAGTAGCACCAGCTACAGCGAATATCATAGGAAAGGTTGCCAATGGTATTGCAGATGATATGCTTTCAACTACTATAATGGCAACAAGGGCTAAAGTAGTATTTGCACCAGCTATGAACACTAATATGTACACTAACCCTATAGTTCAAGAAAATATAACCAAACTTAAAAAGTTAGGGTATGAATTTATTGAACCAGCTAGTGGTAGGCTTGCATGCGGCGATGAGGGAAAAGGAAAGTTAGCACCTGCTTCAGATATAGTAGAAAAAGTTCTAAGTGAACTTTATGATAAGAAAGATTTAATAGGCAAAAAGGTTCTTGTAACAGCAGGACCAACTAGAGCTAATATAGATCCAGTTAGATTTATTTCAAATAGATCTACAGGTAAAATGGGATATGCAATAGCTGAAGAGGCAAGAGATAGAGGGGCAGAAGTGGTTCTTGTTTCAGGACCTACAAATGAAGCTGCACCATATGGGATAAATGTAATTGAAATTAACACCAATGAAGAAATGAGAAATGAGGTTTTAAAGCATTTTGAAACTTCTGATATTGTTATTAAGTCAGCAGCAGTTGCTGATTATAAAGCTAAAGAGTACAGTGAGAACAAAATTAAAAAGGGAAGTGGCGATCTTGAAATAATTCTTACTAGAGATAATGATATTTTGAAGGAATTAGGAGAGAAAAAGTCAGGACAAATTTTAGTTGGGTTTGCAGCTGAAAGTCAAAATGTTGTTGAAAATGCTAAAGGTAAGCTTATTAAAAAGAATTTAGATTATATTGTAGCAAATGATATTACATCAAAAGATAGTGGATTTGCTTCAAATGATAATAGAGTAACTATCGTTACAAGAGAAGGACAAGAGCTTTCCCTAGAGAAAATGAGTAAAAGGGAAGTGGCTAGAAATTTATTTGACATTATAGGAGGAAAGCGCTAAAATGCGCTTTTTCTCATATTATACATCTAAAAGGAGTGAGGGTAATTGTTTGAATTATATGCTGAAGTTATAATAAATAGTGATGCAATAGAAATTGATAGACCCTTCACTTATAAAGTTAAGGAAGAATTACTTGATATTATAGAGGTAGGACATAGGGTAAAGGTTCCTTTTGGAGTTAAAAATAAACCTACTGAAGCATTTGTTCTAGGTTTGAAGTGCGAAGGGATAGAAAATGTTAAAAAAATAAAATATATTTCTTCAATACTTGATGATATTCCTATTTTAACAAGAGATGATTTAAAGTTAATTGATTTCTTACGAGAAAACTATCTTTGCAAATACATAGATGCAATAAGAACAATAATTCCTTCTGGATTGTCAAAAGGAATTAAAAATAAGAAAAAAACAGTAATTGTTTTTAATAAAGAACTAGATGGAAAGTTTAAAGACAAAGATAATTATGTGAAAATAGTTAATTTAATAAAAGAAAAGGATGGGGAATTAACTAAAAGTGAAATAATTAATGATTATTCTTTATCGTCATATTCATTAAATAAATTAATAGAAAATGGTTATTTATTAACAGAAGACAGAGTTGTATACAGATATAATACTAGAAGTTATATGGAAGAAAGTAAAAATGTTCTAAATGATGAACAAAGAAGTGCCTTTAATAAGATACTTAATTCGGATAAAAAAGGATTTCTTTTAAAAGGGGTTACAGGCTCAGGAAAAACTGAAGTTTACATGAATTTAGTGGGTGAAACCTTAAAAGAAGGAAAATCCGCAATAGTTCTTGTTCCAGAAATATCATTAACACCTCAAATGATAGAAAGGTTTAAGGGTAGATTTGGTAAGAATGTTGCATTATTTCATAGTAAATTATCTCAAGGTGAAAGGTTTGATGAATGGTATAGAATAAAAAGAGGAGAGGCAAGACTTGTAGTAGGTGCAAGGAGTGCAATATTCTTACCTTTAGATAATCCAGGAATAATAATTATTGATGAAGAGCATGAAAACACATATAAATCTGAACAAAATCCCAAGTATTCAACTAAAGAAGTAGCGAAATTTCTTAGTGAAATAAAAGGGTGTAAATATATTTTAGGATCAGCCACTCCATCTATTGAAACATACTATGAGGCTTTAAATGGAAAGTTGGAGTTAGTAGAAATAAAAAATAGAGTAAGCAATAGACCACTTCCACAAATGGAAATTGTGGATATGAGAGAAGAATTAAAATCTAGAAATTTATCCTTATTAAGTAGAAGTCTATATAATGAGATGAAAGATGCTTTAGAAAGGAAAGAACAGATAATTTTATTCCTTAACAGAAGAGGGTTTTCAAGCTTTGTTTCATGTAGAAGTTGTGGTTATGTTTTTAAATGCCCAGAATGTGATTTATCAATGACTTATCATAAAAATGGATATTTGATATGTCATTATTGCGGTAGAGCACAGAGGGAACAAAAGGTGTGCCCAGAGTGTGGTAGTAAGTATGTTAAGTTTTTTGGGGCAGGAACTCAAAGAGTGGAAGAAGAGGTAAAAAAGTATTTTCCTAAAGCTAGAGTAATGAGGATGGATGTTGATACAACAAGAAATAAGGATTCTCATGAAAATATATACAATGCTTTTAAATGTGGAGAAGGAGATATTCTTATTGGTACACAAATGATATCAAAGGGGCTAGATTTTAAGAATGTAACATTAGTAGGGGTATTGGCTGCTGATATATCGCTAAATATTCCTGATTATAGGTCTTCAGAGCGTACTTATCAAATAATAACGCAAGTGGCTGGTCGTGCTGGTAGAGGAGAAAAGAAAGGTAAAGTAGTTATACAAACCTATACTCCAAATAACTTAAGCCTTCAATATGCCATAGAAAACAATTATAATGATCTCTATAATGAAGAGATAAAGGTTAGAAAAATAATGAATTATCCCCCTTTCAGTACTATCTTTTTAATAAATGCTATTAGTAAAGATGAAGTAAAATTAAAAGAATTTATGAATAAGGTAGGAGAAAGTTTGAGAAAACTACTAGATAGTAGGGAAGATATTCAAATATTAGGACCTGTACCATGTATAATAACCAAGTTGAAGGATAACTATAGATGGCAAATCATTATTAAAGGGAACTTAGATAATAAATTAAAGTTAAAAATAAAAGATATACTTTATGAATTGAATAAGAGTGTATATAATGAAATAAGAATTAGTATGGATATTAATCCAAATAATATGACTTAGGAGGATGGAAAATGGCAATTAGAAATATAAGAACTAAAGGCGATGAAGTTTTAAGAAAGAAGTGTAGAAATGTTGATGTTATAAATGAGCGTACTTTAACATTAATAGAGGATATGATAGATACTATGTATGATGCAGATGGAGTTGGTCTTGCTGCACCGCAAGTAGGGATTTTAAAGAGAATTTTCGTAATAGATGTATATGATGATTATGGGCCAAGAGTATTTATAAATCCTGAAATACTAGAGGTAGGAGGATGCCAAATAGGTGAAGAAGGATGTTTAAGTGTACCTGGAGTTTCTGAAGAGGTTGAAAGACCTAACTATGTAAAAGTAAAGGCTTTAAATGAAAAAGGTGAAGAATTTATTTTAGAAGCAGAAGAATTATTAGCAAGAGCAATATGTCACGAAAATGATCACTTAAATGGAGTGTTATTTGTAGACCATTTAAAGTAGAAACTGGAGGATAACTTATGAAGATAGTTTTTATGGGAACACCTGATTTTGCTGTTCCTTCATTAAAGAAGCTAATTGAAAAATATGATGTTTGTGCAGTATTTACACAGCCAGATAGACCAAAAGGAAGAGGTAAAAAAGTAGCTTTTTCACCAGTTAAGGAAGTTGCATTAGAAAATAATATAGATGTGTATCAACCTATAAAGCTTAAGGATGATAGAGAGATGATAGAAAAATTAAAATCTATTAATCCTGACTTTATAATAGTTGTTGCTTTTGGTCAAATATTAACAAAAGAAGTGTTAGATATACCTAAGAATGGATGCATTAACCTACATGGATCTTTATTACCAATGTATAGAGGTGCTGCACCTATAAATTGGGCAATAATTAAAGGTGAAAAGAAGTCTGGAAATACAACTATGCTTATGGATGTTGGCTTAGATACTGGAGATATGCTATTAAAGGATGAAGTAGAAATACCAGAGAATATGACTGCTGGTGAACTATATGATATACTTAAAGATAGAGGAGCAGACCTTTTAGTTAATACTATTGAAGGGATTAAAAATAATACTATAATTCCAGAAAAGCAAAGCGATGAAACATTCTATGCAAAAATGCTCAATAAAGAGATAGCAGAGATAAATTGGAATGATAGTGCTAAAAATATTCATAATATTATAAGAGGGCTAAATCCGTGGCCAATAGCTTTCACAAACTTTAAGGGTGAAAGAATGAAAATTTATGAAAGTAATCCATTAAACGAAGAAAGTAAAGAAGAGCCAGGCACAATTATTAGTGCAACAAAGGAAGGTATGAAGGTTTCTTGTGGAAGTGATGTTTTATTAGTAAAAAAGATTCAGCTTCCAAATGGAAAGCCTTTAACCATAGAACAATATATAAATGGGCATAAGATTGAGAAAAAAGAAAAATTAGGATAGAGGAGTGGTTAAAGATGCCTTATGGATATTACCTTGACCCTACATTCTTAATATTAATACCAGCAGTTATTTTAAGCTTTATAGCTCAAATGATGGTGAATTCAGCGTTTAATAAGTATAAAAGGGTTAGAAGCTTAAATGGATATACTGGTGAACAAGTAGCAAGAATGATGTTAAATGAAGCAGGACTTCAAGGAATTTCAATTGAAAGATGCGAAAGAAGCTTAGGAGATCATTATGATCCTAGGAGTGGTGTAATAAGACTATCACCAGAGGTATATAATGGGTCAACTATTGCAGCAGCAGGAATTGCAGCACATGAAGTAGGTCATGCAATACAATACCAGCAAGAATATAGTCCGCTTATTATAAGAAATGCAATAGTACCAGCAGTGAATTTTAGTAGTTCTTTTTCATGGGTATTATTTTTTGCAGGTATATTCTTTTCATTTGAACCATTAGTGACAATAGGAATATTCTTATTCTCAGCAACAGTGATTTTTCAACTAATTACTTTGCCAGTAGAATTTAATGCATCTAGTAGAGCCCTTGGAATTTTAAACAGTAGAGGAATATTATATGGGGATGAGGTTGATGGTGCAAAAAAGGTATTAAGAGCAGCAGCGTTGACTTATGTGGCAGCAGCATTAATGGCAGTATTACAATTAGTACGTTTAATTTTAATAAGTAGAAGAGATGATTAAAGAGGTAGCGATATGAACTGTAGAAAAGTAGCAATAAATATACTAGAAAGAATAATCAATGAAGGAGCGTATTCAAATATAATTTTATCTAATGAATTAAATAATTCTGATTTATCAGATAAGGATAAGGCATTAGTTACAGAAATCGTATATGGAACTTTAAGAAGATTAAAGACTATAGATACTATAATAGCTTCTTTTGTAAAAGATATATCTATAATGGATAAAAAGATATTAAATATTTTAAGAGTGGCAGTATACCAAATGAACTATCTTGATAAGGTTCCTTCATATGCTGCATGTAATGAAGCAGTAGAAGAAGCAAAAGAGATATCAGATAAAGATTCAAAATTAGTAAATGGTATTTTAAGAAACTTTGTTAAAAAAGAAGGTAAATTTGATATTATATTTAGAAATAAAATTGATGAAATAGCCTTTGATTTATCATTTGAACCATGGATGGTTAGAATGTTTATAAAACAATATGGTGAACATGAAGCACTTGAAATACTAGAAGGATTAAATAATACTCCAAAGATGACTGTTAGAGTAAATAGCATTAAAGGAGATTATGAAGAGGTATATGAAGAACTTGAGGAAGCTGGATATAATATAGAGGAAGGGTGCATTTGTCCTGAAGCTATATCTATAAAAGGTGGAAAGGGAATTGAAAATAACCAGGCTTTTGTGGATGGAAAAATAACAGTGCAAGATGAAAGTGCAATGCTTATTTCACCTTTACTTGATTTAGAAGAAGGTATGAAGGTGCTAGATTTATGTTGTGCACCAGGAGGTAAGACTACTCATATAGGTGAATTATTAAATAATACTGGTGAAGTATTAGGTTTTGATTTGCACGAAAATAAGTTAGAATTAGTTAAAGAAAACTATGAAAGACTTGGAATAACAAACATAAAGTTAGCTCAGATGGATGCTACTAAACTTGATGCTAAATTAGTATCTTATGCTGATAGAGTATTACTAGATGTACCTTGCTCAGGTATAGGGATAATAAGAAAGAAACCTGAAATAAAATGGACTAAAAAGAGAAAAGACTTAAAGGAAATAGTGGAAGTTCAAAGAGAAATTCTTGAAAATGCTTGGGAATATTTAAAGACAGGTGGAGTTATGGTATATTCAACTTGTACATTAAATAAAGAAGAAAATGAAGAAAATATTAAATGGTTCTTAAGTAAGCACAAAGATGCAACTATAGAAAAGGTGTTTATAGGTAAGGGAGCAAATCTTTGTTACGACCAAATGGGAACTTTAACAATATTACCAAATGAATATATGGATGGGTTCTTTGTAGCTAAGATTAAGAAAAACTAGGAGAAACTATGGAGAATATATTAGATTATACACAAGAAGAGTTATCAACTTGGATGAAAGAAAATGGAGAAAGTGCCTTTAGAGCTAAACAAGTTATTTCTTGGATATATAAAGAAGTATGGAATTTTGAAGAAATGAAAAATATTCCGAAGAACTTGAAAGATAAATTAAGCAATAACTTTTATTTTGGAATTCCAAAGGTTGAGGAAGAATATATTTCAAAAGTAGATGGTACTAAAAAGTTATTATTAGCTTTTAAGGATGGTAATTTAATAGAAACAGTAATAATGAAGTATAAACATGGAAATTCAATATGTGTTTCTACACAAGTAGGGTGCAGAATGGGATGTAAATTCTGTGCCTCTACCTTAGGGGGAAGAATAAGAAATCTTACTGCTGGTGAGATAATTTCGCAAATATTAGTCGCTCAGAAGATTACTGGGGAAAGAATTTCTAATATTGTCTTAATGGGAAGTGGAGAGCCACTAGATAATTTTGATAATGTAATGAAATTCTTAGAAATAGTAAATGCAGATTATGGCTTGAACATAGGTCAAAGACATATAACTCTTTCTACATGTGGAATTGTTCCTAAAATGTATGAATTAGCAGATAAGGAGCTAAGCATAACGCTAGCAATTTCACTGCATGCTTTCAATGATGAAAAAAGAAAAGAGATTATGCCAATAGCTAATAAATATTCAATAAAAGAAATATTAGAAGCATGTAATTACTACATAGAAAAGACTAAGAGAAGAATAACATTTGAATACTCTTTAGTAAAAGACGTTAATGATGGAAGCGAAGATGCAAAGGCTTTAGGAAAATTACTAAAAGGAATGTTATGTCATGTAAACTTAATCCCTGTAAATGAAGTTAAAGAAAATAGTTTTAAAAGGTCTTCAGAAAAGACAATTCAAAACTTTGAAAATATATTAAAAAATACTGGCCTAGAAGTAACTGTTAGAAGAGAAATGGGAAGCGATATTAATGCGGCCTGTGGACAATTAAGAAGAAGTTATATAAAAAAGAATGACATTAAGCTAGTATAACTAAAAGGGGGGAGATTGTATGGTAGGTATATTGAGCGATATAGGTATGGTCAGAAATTTAAATGAAGATTATGCCAAGTATTTAGAATGTAATAATTTTAAAATTTATGTTGTTGCAGATGGAATGGGCGGACATAATGCTGGTGAAGTTGCTAGTAAAATGGCAGCAGAAGGAATCATAAGCTATGTTGGAGAGAATTTCAATGAAAATACTAAAGATGTAGTATTAAAAAATGCAATAGAAAAAGTTAATAAGGATATCTATTTACATTCATTAAAAAATGATTGTTTAAGTGGAATGGGGACAACAATAACTGCTTGTTTAATTACTCGTGATTGGACTAAAATAGCTAATGTCGGTGATAGTTCTTGTTTTGGTATTACTAACAATGAAATTATAAAGATAACAAAGGATCATTCTTTAGTGCAAGAGCTAGTTGATTCTGGATCTATTTCTGAAAATGAGGCTGCTAATCATCCAAAAAAGAATATTATAACTAGAGCAATTGGTACAAGTGATAAGGTAGATGTTGATATATTTGATATAATTAAAAACAATTATAATAAATATATATTGTGTTCTGATGGATTAACTAATGAACTTACTAAAGAAGATATCATCAAAGTAATTAATGAAGAAAAAGATTTATCATTAGCCTGTGAAAGACTTGTTAATATAGCAAAGTATAAAGGTGGAAGAGATAACATAACAGTTTTGTTGTTTGGAGGAGAGATGTAAGATGATAGGAGAAATTTTAGGTAATAGGTACGAGATAGAAGAAAAAATAGGTGAAGGTGGCATGTCTGTTGTTTATAAAGCTAGATGCAATAAGCTTAATAGATATGTAGCTGTAAAAGTACTGAAGAAAGAGATGTCAGATAACGAAGATATAGTAAATAAATTTAAAAGGGAAGCAACTGCTATAGCAGCACTTTCAGATAACAATATAGTAAATATTTTAGATGTTGGAAGCCAAGATGATATTAACTATATAGTTATGGAGTATGTTAAGGGCAAAACTTTAAAAGAGTTGATAAAACAGTTTGGTAAATTAAATTATGAAACTGCAATTACTATAGCTATTCAAATTGCAAAAGCATTAGAATGTGCTCATAAAAACAATATTATTCATAGGGATGTTAAACCACAAAATATTTTAGTTACAGAAGAAGGTTTAATAAAGGTTACTGATTTTGGTATAGCTAAATCAACAAGTTCTGCTACTCTTACAAATACAACAACTATAATGGGATCTGCACATTATTTTTCTCCAGAACAAGCTAAAGGAACTTTAGTTGATAATAGAACTGATTTATACTCTCTAGGAGTTGTATTGTATGAAATGGTTACTGGAAGAGTTCCTTTTGAAGCTGATTCTCCAGTAACAATAGCTTTAAAACATATACAAGAAGAGGTAGTGCCACCAAAACAAATTAATTCGAAAATACCAGAAAGTCTTAATAAATTAATTATAAAGGCTATGGAGAAAGATCCAGGTATGAGATATCAAAATGCTAGAGATATTATTAATGATCTTCAAAAGATTAAGGAAGATCCTAATGCTGTGATTAATGATGTTGTTGAAAATGAAGAAAATGAACACACAATAATCATGGGTAGTGTTAATACACCAGATAATACTAAGTCTGTTAATAAAGCTTTAGAAGATGAGTATTATGAAGATGATGAAGATGATGAAGATGATGAGTATTATGATGATGACTACTATGATGAAGATGATGACGATGATGAGTATGATGGTAAGAAGAAAAAGAAAAAATCTTATAAAAACTTAATAATAGGTGTGGCTGTAGTTTTAGGATTACTTTTATTAGGTGTAGGAGCATTTGCTATATCTGGGGGATTCTCAGGTACTAAAACTGTTAAGGTTCCAGATTTAAAAGGAATGACTCTTGAAGAAGCTAAAAAAGCAATTGAAGATGCAGGATTAGAGTATGTAGATGCAGGAACTGAAAAGAGTGATGAGGAAGAAGGTACTGTAATTAAATTTGATCCTGAAGCAGGAAAAGAAGTTGAAAAGGGATCAGAGGTAAGAGTTATAACTAGTGCAGGTGTTACTAAGATAAAAATGCCAAATTTAGTTGAAGAAACTGAAGCAGACGCAAAAGCTACTTTAGATAAACTAAATTTGAAAAACTATGATATTAAGTATGAGTTTTCAGATGATATAGAAAAAGGTAAAGTAATAAGTACAAATCCTGAAAAAGATAAAGAAATAACTGAAGATGCAGCAATAACTATAGTTGTAAGTGAAGGAAAGAAAACTACTTATCAACCAATGCCAGATTTAATTGGAAAAGATAGAGATGAAGCAATTAGAGAATTAACTAAGTTAAATTTAGATGGAAGTGTAGTTGGAGAAGTTGAAGTTACTGATGAGAAGTTAGTTGGAAAGATAGCATGGACATCTCATGCATATGGAACTTCAGTAGCGGAAGGAACTAAGATTCAACTTAAGATTGGTAAATTAAAAGAAGAAAAAGTATTTGTTGATAGCTTTATTAAAGTAGGAATGAAGGCATCAGATGCTAAAAAGGCACTAGAGGATGCTGGTTTTACTAAGGTAGTTATTAATGGTGATAGTAATGGTGTTGTAGTAAAATGGGATCCTCCAGAGGCGATAACGAAGTCTACAAAGGTTACTATATTTTCTGAAAAAGTTGAAGAACAAGTACCACCAGCTGATCCTAAAGAATAAATAAGAAATGAAGAAGGAGTTTACATTTAATGTGTAGATTCCTTTTTATTTTGACTTAATTTCTAAAATTAATTGCAATTATAGATTAAATCTGGTTATTATATATAATAGAAATACAATCATGGAGGAAGTATGGAAGGAAAAATAATTAAAGGTATAGGTGGCTTTTATTATATAAAAACATCTGAAGGAATAATAGAATGTAAAGCAAGAGGAAAATTTCGTCATAAGGATATGAAACCTATGGTTGGAGATGATGTTACAATTAAAATTGAAAATGGCAAAGGTGTAATAGAAGATATTCATGAAAGAAAATCAGAACTTATTAGACCTACAGTTGCAAATGTAACATTGGCTTTTGTTGTATTTGCTATAAAAAATCCAGATTTAAATTTTGACTTATTAAATAGATTTTTAGTACTATGCGAAAGCAATAATATTGAAGCAATAGTATGTTTAAATAAAATAGATTTAGTAACAAATGAAGAAAGAGAAGAAGTAAAAAAGAAAATCAATGATATTGGATATGAAGTGCTTTATATAAACGCAAAAAAAGGTGAAGGTATAGAGTTACTTAAAGAAAGAATGAAGGATAATATAACTGTTTTATGTGGTCCATCAGGTGCAGGAAAGTCTACATTAATAAATACATTAAGTGATAGAGAACACATGGAAACAGGTGTTGTTAGTGAAAAAATAGGTAGAGGTAGACATACTACAAGACATAGTGAAATTATAGAAGTATCAGGTGGATATATTGTAGATACACCGGGATTCTCTACATTAGATGTAACTTTTATTGATAAGGATGATTTAAAATATTGTTTTCCTGAGTTTGAAGAACTTAATAATGGATGCAAGTTTAGAGGATGTTTACACCATAAAGAACCAGGATGTGCAATAAAGGAAGCTGTTGAAGAAGGTAAAATTAATAAACATAGATATGAATTTTATATAAGAACATTAGAAGAAATACTTGAGGGGAGGAAATATAGATGGTAAAAATATCACCGTCAATATTATCAGCAGATTTTGCAAAACTAGGAGAGGATGTTAAGAGGGTATCTGAAGCAGGTGCCGACTGGATACATATAGATGTAATGGATGGAGCATTTGTTCCAAATATAACAATAGGTGCTCCTGTTGTTAAAGCTCTAAGAGATAAGAGTGATAAGGTTTTTGATGTTCATTTAATGGTTGAAAACCCAACTAGATTTATAGATGATTTTGTAGATGCAGGTTCAGATTTAATTACAATTCATTATGAATCAGAGGTACATATAGATAGAGCAATACAATATGTAAAATCTAAAGGCGTAAAAGTAGGACTAGCATTAAATCCTGGTACACCTGTATGTCTAATAAAGGATTTAATACCACAATTAGATATGGTTTTAATTATGTCTGTAAATCCAGGTTTTGGAGGTCAAAAGTTTATTGATTATTCTCTTGAAAAGATAAGAGAAGTAAATGAGTTAAAGAAAAAATATAACAATGATTTAATGATACAAGTAGATGGTGGTGTAGGAGCTAACAACATAAAGGAAATTGTTGAAGCAGGAGCTACTGTTGTTGTTGCAGGATCAGCAGTATTTAAGGACAATAAGATTGAAGAAAACATTAAATTATTAAAGGAAAGTGTTTAATGAGAGCAATTATTGTAAGTGGTGGCACACCTCCATCAGAAAAGTTACTAAAGAGCTATATCCAAGAAGGTGATTTAATAATTGGAGTAGATAAGGGATGTAATACATTAGTAGAATATGATATTCATATAGACTTAGCCTTAGGTGACTTTGATTCTATAAATAAGGATGTATATGAGGTATTAAATAATAAAAATATTCATATATTAACTTATAATTCAGAAAAAGATTATTCAGACACTCATTTGGGATATATTACAGCTATTGAAAATGGGGCAGATAAAATTCTTTTATTTGGAGCAACAGGCACAAGAGTTGATCATATGCTTGGCAACTTAGGACTTTTTATGAATTCAATAATTGATAATGTTCATTTAGAAATTATTGATGATAATAATAGAATGTTTGTTGTAAATAAAGAGGCAACTTTTAAAGGAAGTTATGGAGAAACAATTAGTTTTCATGCTTTAAGCGATGAGGTTAAAAAACTTAATATAATAGGTGGAAAGTATAAATTAAAAGACTATGATATGAAATTATTGGAGCCTAGGGCTATATGTAATGAGTTTTTGGATGAAGATATAAGAATTACATTTGAAAGTGGAGTAATTTTAGTTAATTTTCCTAAAGATTAAAAAAGTAATCACCAAATTGACTTTTTATTCATACAATAGAATAAAGAGAAAATTTGGTGGTTTTTTAATAATTTAAATGGGAGGATTTTATGAAGATAGTAGCTATAAAATTACCAAGATTCATTTCGAGTTTTATAAGGTTCTTTAGAAGAAAAAAATAATACATAACTTTAAAATGAATAGAAAATAGAAAAAGCCGGAGGTTATAAACTTCCGGCTTTTTAAAGCATAAAAAAATGCATTGCTTAAGCATTGCATTTTTCTATTTGAACTTATATTGCTCTTTGAACCTTACCAGATCTAAGGCATCTTGTACATACGTGAACTGTCTTTGGTGTTCCGTTAACTAAAGCCTTTACTCTCTTTATGTTAGGAGCCCAAGTTCTCTTTGATTGACGATGTGAATGGCTGTACTGTACTCCAGAAACAACACCTTTATTACATACTTCGCATCTTCTTGCCACTTGAAAACACCTCCTTATATAGTGAAGATAAAGTTCTCTTCAATAGGACAAATACGATTTTACCACATCTAGTATAATATTTGCAAGTAAAATATAAAATAAATTGAGATGAGATAGGTATTGTGGTAGATAATTCTTGAATAAAATATATTTCTAAGCTAAAATAGAAGTTAAGGATAGTATGAGGAGGAATTGTAATGGTTGGATTTTCTAAAGAAAATGGATATATACATTACTCTGATGAGGTTTTAGCAAAAATAGTTGGTTTATCAACTATGGAATGCTATGGTGTTGTTGGAATGGTATCTAAGAACGCTACTGAAGGTTTTTGGGAACTAATGAGAGTTGAAAATTTAAGCAAGGGAGTAAAGTTGACTCTTACAGAAGATGAGAAGTTAAATATAGAATTATTTGTTATGGTTGAATACGGAACTAAGATTTCTGTTATTGCAAACAATATAGTACAAAAGGTACGTTACAATGTAGAAAACTTTACAGGATTAAAGGTTTCTTCTATAACAGTTAATGTTCAAGCGGTAAGAGTGTAGGAGGTAATCTGATGGAATATAAATCAATAAATGGCCGTGATTTTTATAACATGGTCGTGAATGCTAGTAATAGATTGGCTGAGGAAAGCGATTTTGTAAATTCTTTAAATGTTTTCCCTGTTCCAGATGGAGATACAGGAACTAATATGTCTATGACATTCAAGGCAGCAGTTAAGGAAATTGAAAATATAAACTCAACTTCAATTGGAGAGGTTTCTAAAAAACTAGCTAAAGGTGCTTTAATGGGAGCAAGAGGTAACTCTGGAGTTATCCTTTCCCAAATATTAAGAGGTATATCAAAGGGATTAGAAGGATTAGAAGAGGCAGATGCTGCTCAAATTGCTGTGGCATTAAAAGAAGGCTCAAATTCAGCATATAAGGCTGTAATGAGACCAACAGAAGGTACTATCCTATCAGTAATAAGAGCAACAGCAGAAGCAGCTATTGAAATTGAAGCGACAGATGTTGCAGATTTAATGGATGAAGCTACAAAAGCTGCAAAAATTATGCTTGATAAGACACCAGATTTATTACCAGCATTAAAGAAAGCTAAGGTAGTTGACTCAGGAGGAATGGGATTATACATAATCCTTTCAGGTATGACAGCTGCATTAAAAGAAGGAATTCAAGCAGAAGTTAAGGATATAAAGGTAAGCGAAGGTGGAGCAGTTGGTGCAAAATCTACTGCAGAAGCTGACATTAAATTTGGATATTGTACTGAATTTATAATTTTAGGTGATGCAAGCAATGCAAAAGCATTCCAAGATGAAATTGAACCACTAGGGGACTCAATGATAGTTGTTGGTTATGATGATGTAATTAAGGTTCATATCCATACAAATGATCCTGGAGATGTATTGGCAAAAGCAGTAAAATTAGGAGAATTATCTAAGATTAAGATAGATAATATGAGAGAAGAACACAGAGAACTTCTTATGAGTGAAGAAGAATATGCTAATGCTGAAGTAGAAGCACATGAAGAAGTAGCTGCAGAAGCTAAAAAATATGCATTTGTTACTGTAGCTATGGGAGAAGGTATATCAAATATATTTAAGGATTTAGGAGTTGATTACGTAATTGAAGGTGGTCAGACTATGAATCCATCAACTCAAGATATACTAGAGTGTGTAAACAAGCTAAATGCTGAACATATTTTTATATTACCAAACAATAAGAATATTGTTATGGCAGCAAACCAAGCTTCAGAAATATCAGAGAAGGATGTTAGAGTAATTCCAACAACTTCAATACCACAAGGTATTACTTGTGTAACTATGTTTAACCAAGAAGCAGAAGTTGATGAAAACGAAGAAGAATTAAAGGAATTAATGAAGTCTGTTAAAACTGGTTCAGTAACTTATGCTGTAAGAGATACTGAATTAGAAGGAAGTAACCAAAAGGTAGAAGCAGGTAACAAACTTGGATTAATCGAAGGTAAGATTAAGGAAGTTGGAGCAGATACTTATGAAGTAGCTGAAAAAGTTATCGAAAACATGGTTGATGAAGATAGCGAGCTTATAACTGTTTTCTATGGTGAAGATATAAATGAAGATGAAGTAAATGGTTTTATTTCTAAGCTAGAAGAAAAGTATGATGAATGTGATGTTCAATGTTATAAGGGAGACCAACCACTTTATTATTTCTTTATATCAGTAGAATAAATTTCTTTCAAAAAGCACCTTGGGTGCTTTTTGTTATATAAGGAGTAAAAAATGGATATATATAGTTCAGTATCTACTTTAAAAGGAGTAGGACCTAAAGTATTAGAAAAACTTAATAAAGTATCTATATTTAATATTCTTGATTTATTGTTATATTTTCCAAGAGATTATGAATTTGTTAATGGAAACATACCTTTTGAAGAGATTAACGGTGAAGAAAAGCAAATACTAAGTTGTAAAGTAGTTGCTTTTAAAAGAGATGTTAGAACGAGAACAGGAAAAACTATAACAACAATAGAATTTGATTATAATGGGCATAGAGTTGATGGTAAGTGGTTTAATCAACCATACATAAAGAATAATTATAGAATTGGTGTTACATATAATTTGATAGGAAAGTTTAAAAGGGTTGGAAAGACTTTGGAGATAGTTAATCCGTTAGTGGGGTGTGAAGATGCTCTAAAGAGTGAAATAATACCTAAATATCCCCTAAAGGGAGATTTAACAGATAAACTTATAACAAAGCTTATTAGTTTGGTTCTTGATTCAATAAAGATAACAGAAAATTTACCAATAGAAATGTGTCAAAAGTATAAAATGATTTCCTTAGATAAAGCTATAAGAGAAATTCATTTCCCTAAAGATAAGGAAATGTTAGAAAAGGCCATAACAAGATTAAAGTTTCAAGAGTTATTTACTTATTCAATGAAGTTACTTTTATTAAAAAGAAAAATTAAACAAAATAATAAAGGTATTAGTATTCCTTGGGACAATGAAAGAATGGGAGAGCTTAGAGAAGCGCTTCCCTACCAATTGACTGGAGCACAAGCAAGGGTTGTAAGAGAAATATTAAGAGATCAAAAAAGTACATATCCTATGAATAGATTAGTTCAGGGAGACGTAGGAAGTGGTAAGACTGTAGTAGCATTAATAGCAATATATAATGCATATACAAATGGATATAAATCAGCTTTTATGGTTCCTACTGAAATTTTAGCAAGTCAGCATTATGAAGAAGCTAAAAAGTTATTATCACAATTTGGAGTGGAAATTGAACTACTTACAGGTAGTACTACTGCAAAGGAAAAGAAAAGAATAAAAGAAAGAATTGCAGATAGTAAACCTTTAGTTGTAATAGGAACTCATGCTCTAATTCAGGAGGATGTTAATTTTAATAAACTTGGCCTTGTTATAACTGATGAACAACATAGATTTGGAGTAGAGCAAAGAAGTAAGCTTATAAATAAGGGGGCAAGGGCAGATGTGTTGGTAATGACTGCTACACCTATTCCAAGAACATTAGCACTATATCTGTATTCAGATTTAGATGTTTCTGCAATAGATGAACTTCCTCCTGGAAGAAAGAAAATTGATACAAGATTTTTTAATGAATCAGCAAGAAATAGTGCCTATGAATTAGCTCTTGGAGAAATTAAAAAGGGAAGACAAGTTTATATTGTTTGTCCATTAATAGAAGAGGATGAAAAGGAAAAGTTAAACTCTGTAGAAAGTATATATAAGAAACTCAAAGAAGGAATATTTAATGATATTCAGGTTGAAATTCTACATGGTAAAATGAAGCCTTCTGAAAAAGATGAGATAATAACAAGATTTAAAGAAAATAAAACTAAGGTTTTAATTTCAACTACAGTTATAGAAGTAGGGGTAAATGTGCCTAATGCGTCAGTTATGATTATTGAAAATGCAGAAAGATTTGGATTGGCTCAGCTGCATCAACTAAGAGGAAGAGTAGGGAGAGGGCAATATGAATCTTATTGTGTTTTAATAGCTAATGCAAAGAGCAATGTAACTAAGAAAAGAATGAGTATAATGACAGAGTCTACAGATGGATTCTTCATTTCAGAGCAAGATATGAAGCTTAGAGGAACTGGTGAAGTATTTGGGATGAGACAAAGTGGAGATGAAGGACTAGTGTTAGCAGATATATATGAAGATATTAATATTTTAAAATGTGCAAGGGGAGAAGCTAATAAAATGCTAGAGTCTGAGGGTTTGAATAATAAACGTCTAGTATATGAAGTTAAGCAAGGATTAGAAAAAAGTAGCAAATATATATGTTTTAACTAATAAATTGTATATATTTATCTAATATGATAAAATGTTAGTGATAAAACTTCGAGGAGGAGAAAAGAAGTGAGAATTATAGCAGGAAAAGCAAAAGGACGTAAATTAATTCCTCCAGCAACCTTAGAAACAAGACCAACTTTAGATAGAGTTAAAGAGGCAATGTTTAGCATGATTCAAGGATATATTCCTAATGCTGTAGTTGTAGATGTTTTTGCAGGGACTGGTAGTTTAGGTTTAGAAGCTGCAAGTAGGGGGGCTAAGGAAGTATACCTAGTAGATAAGAGTTCCACAACTTTTCCTTTATTAAAGGAAAATGTTAAAAATTTAAAATTTGAGGATTTTTGTAATCCTATGAATATGGATTCTTATGATGCCTTAAGATTATTAGCGAAGAAGAGTAAGAAATTTGATTTAATATTTATAGATCCTCCATATTGTAGGGAAATGATTCCAGAAGCTATTAAACTAATAGAAGAAAATGATATGTTAGTAGAGGATGGAATAATAGTTACAAAGATAGATTCTGTAGAAGAGATATATGAAGGATATAAAGATATAAAGCTTGATAGAAGTAAGAAATATGGAAACACTACAGTATGTTTCTATAAATATTAGGGGGAAGAAAATGAAGATAGCTGTTTATCCGGGAAGCTTTGACCCAATAACAAATGGACATTTAGATATTATAACAAGAGGATCAAAGACCTTTGATAAGCTTATTGTTGGGGTACTAGTTAATGTAGATAAAAAGGGATTGTTTAACATAGATGAGAGAGTTGAGTTAATAAAAAGAGTAACAAAAGATTTACCTAATGTTGAAGTGGTAAGTTTTCATGGATTATTAATAGATTTTATGAAAAAGTATGATGCAAATGTAATTTTAAAGGGATTAAGAGCTTTTTCGGATTTTGAATATGAGTTTCAAATGGCATTGATGAACAATAAGTTGGATCCAGAAGTGGAAACTTTATTTATGATGACTTCTGCTCAATATTCATATTTAAGTTCATCTGCTGTTAAACAAGTTGCTAAATTTGGTGGATGTGTAGAAGGACTAGTTCCTAGTGATATAGTTCAAGATATTGTAAAAAAAATAAAGGAATAGGTTGGGTGGTATTGTGGATAAGAACGTGGACGTTAATATCGTAGAATTATTAGAATATCTTCAAGATTTAATTGAAAATTCTCCGAAGGTACCTATTAGTGGGAAAACAATGGTTGATAGGAAAGAAGTACTTGATGTAATAGATCAAATAATAAACTATCTACCAGATCAATTTAAAAAGGCACAATGGGTTATGAATGAAAGAGAAAGAATTTTATCAGAAGCTAAAAAAGAGTATGACTCAATAAAGAAAGAAACAATGGAAATGATGAGACAAAATGTTGAAAATCATGATGTTGTAAAAGAAGCTAAAATTAGAGCACAGGAAATAGTGTCGGCTGCTCAAAGAGATGCAAAAGCCATAAGGTTAGGGTCAAGAGACTATTCTGATGAAATATTAACAGATCTTGATAGAGAATTAGAAGTAAAGAAGGCAGAGCTTATAAAGGCTTTACAAGTAAGCTTTGAAGAAGTTGCTAGTGACGTAGATAAGAATTTCACTGGTATAAGCTCTACCATTAAAGATAATATTAAAGAACTACGAGATATGAAAAAGTAATTTTTTAAAGGTTCTCCCTATTGCATATATACCTAAAATTATTATAAAAGGTATAAAATACATAAATGTTGTTATATAAGGAACTGTAGGAGTTACTATAGTAGAAGTTGCTATACTACCTACAAATAACTTTGCAACTATAAAGGTTATTATAAAGCTTATGGTTCCTTGAACTAGCTTAAGTAAAGTATATCTAAACATAGGTACATTATGCTTGCTAATAAAAGAACTTACTTGAGCTATTATTGATAGCCCGGAAAAAGAACATAAGAAGCTTATTATACTTAGTTTTAATGGTATTGTTAATGTAGAATTGGCTATTATATTACAACCGTTAGTGATTTCAATACTGCCAAGAAAAAGTGCATATATAGAGTCTTTAGGTAAACTTAAAAATGATTCTAAATTATTAAAAATAATGCTTATATTAGCATTATTTTTTATTATGCCGATAATTACTGAAAAGATGACTATAAATCCACCAACTTGTATGGTAGTAGAAATTGCATTATCTATTGCGTTCTTAAAGGCTTGACCAAAATTGATTTTTGGACTTGATAAGTTAGATGAATTATTATTGGATATTTCTTTATTCTTTCTTGTAAATAGTCCTATAAGAATTAAAGAAATATAATTTGCTATTAATAGTAAATACCCAAATTTTACATTTCCTAGCATTGCAGTACAAACTGAACCTACAATAAATAAAGGACCGCAGTTAGAAGCTATATTAAGTAGTCTGAAATATTCTTTTTTATTTATATAACCTAAATCATAAATGTCAGTACAATACTTTGCTCCTAGAGGGTATCCACATAAAAAGCTGGCAGTTAGTGGGAAAGAGCATACTTTTGATAAGCTTAGTGGTTTACATAAAAAAGGACCTAATACTTTTGAATATAAGGAAATACCATCATAAGATATTAATAAGTTACAGATTACTAAAAAAGGAAATAATGTAGGAACCATTGCTTTAAACCATAGTTTACATCCCTCAATTGCAGATGCCATAGATACTTTTAAATTAACAAAAAATAAAATTATAAGTATGCTTATTAAAAAAGATATAATATAGTTCTTTTTTATATCTATTAATTTAAATAAAATTTGAATTAATAGAATAATTAAAAGCCATAAGAAAATAATACTTAACATGAAATCACTCCAATCTATATAGTATTTATATTTCCTATGGCTTTACAATATTATTTTTTCCTAAAAAATGTTGGACTTTTTAAATAATCATCATAAGGTGAAACAGAAGAATTAAGGATAGAATAAGCTTTAGTTCCTAGTAAATCAATTTCTAAGTATTTATCATTAAGCTTTTTAGGCAATTTTGTTAATATTTCTATATCACCTTTCTTTTTTATTTCCTTAAGTATTTTACTTCCAGTTTCATTAAAAGCAAGTGGTCTAATATAATTAGGTGTTTCATGAACAAGTTTATCAATATCATATTTTTCCAATCCTAAAAAGAATGATGTTAGAATTCTGCTTATTCTCGTATATGTATATCGTTTGCTCTTAATATTTAAAATTAACTCATCTATACTTTTAGAGTTAGCTATTTCTTTTATTATCTTATTATCTAAACCTTCTTTTACATCATAAACTTTATTGAGAGTTTCTCCTAAAGTTAAAATTTTATATTTTACATATTGAAACATATCATCGCTAAATACAAAATTATATTTTTCCTCTTTTAACTTTTTTAAATATGAGAAAGTTTCTTTAGAAACAGCATTTTCAATTTCTTTTAAACTACCACTATTTTTTAAAGCGTTTCTAATTGAAGTGGCAGAAGAAAAAATATTGTTAAGTTCTGAATCATTATAATTTGCTCCTTGCCTTTTTAATGTATATGGAACAATGAAACTATTTAATTTTGATAAAGACTTTATATATTCAATAGCAAGAATGTTATTAGAACTACCGATAATTTCTTCGCAACAAATATCATGAAGGCAATTCTTTAAAGCAATTTTTCTTGCTGTATGAAATGGCACACCTTTATCAAGTTGAAGCTTTAGATTTGATTTAAAGTCCTCAGGCTCTCTTATTAATACCTGGGAGATTCTTTTCAGTTCTTCAATATTACCAGACTCACTTCCAAAGTAAATAGAGTTTACTACTCCTGTGGAGTTTAGTATGCTGCATGCTCCGTGAGCAAAACCTTCAGCTGAAGATATAGAATATACTAAAGGTAGTTCTATTACTAAATCAACGCCATTAGCTACTGCTATGTTAGCTCTTTCCCACTTATCAATTATAGCTGGGATTCCTCTTTGCATGAAGTTACCACTCATTATACATATAACACCATCACAATTTGTATCTATCTTTGCTTTTTGTAGATGATAAAGATGACCAAGATGAAATGGATTATATTCAGTTATTAAGCCAGTTATATTCATAGCTTTCCTCCTATACTGAAAATATAGAGATATTATAACATAAAATATATTCATTTAGGTCACAACATAAAATAGAGAGGATTTTTCTGATAATTAAGATAATTTTTAATCTAAAGACTTTGGGAAATAGGGGATTTTAAGGTTGAAATAGTATGTGTTGTAGGAGTATAGTATAAGATGAAGAGACAACGTGTCTTTGAAAGGAGAAATGAACATGAAACTGATGAATAAAATATTGGAAGTAGCAAAAGCAGATAAAAAAAGAATTGTACTTCCAGAAGGAAACGAAGAAAGAACAATAGTAGCTACGGAAGAAATATATAAGCAAGGATATGCACATCCTATTTTAGTAGGAAACAAAGAAGAAATATTAAACAAGGCTACTGCTTTAAATGTTGATTTAACAGGGGTAGAAATTATAGATCCTGAAACATCAGAAAACTTAAGCAAATATATAGAAGCTTTCTATGAATTAAGAAAGAATAAGGGCATGACTATGAGTAAAGCTGAGAAAATAGTTAGAGACCCGTTATATTTTGGGACAATGATGGTAAAGCTTGGTGACGCAGATGGTATGGTATCAGGTGCTGTTCACACAACAGGAGATCTTTTAAGACCAGGTTTACAAATAATAAAGACAGCTCCAGGAGTTTCGGTTGTATCTAGTTTCTTTATAATGATGGTGCCTGATTCTGTATATGGAGAAGAAGGAATGCTTTTATTCTCTGATTGTGCAGTTAACCCAAATCCTAATGAAGATCAATTAGCTGCTATAGCAATTGCTACTGCAGAAACAGCTAAGAACTTATGTAAGGTTGAACCTAGAGTTGCAATGCTTTCGTTCTCAACTATGGGAAGTGCTGACCATGAGTTAGTATCAAAGGTTAGAACTGCTACAGAAAAAGCGAAAGAATTAAGACCAGATTTATTAATAGATGGGGAAATGCAATTAGATGCAGCAATAGTTGAGTCAGTAGCTAGTCAAAAAGCCCCTAATAGCAAGGTTTCAGGAAAAGCAAATGTATTAGTATTCCCAGATTTACAAGCAGGAAATATAGGATATAAATTAGTACAAAGATTTGCTAAGGCAGAAGCAATCGGACCAATATGTCAAGGTTTTGCTAAGCCAATTAATGACTTATCAAGAGGATGTAGTTCAGAAGACATAGTAAAGGTTGTTGCAATTACAGCTGTTCAAGCTCAAAGTAGTAAATAATAAAGCTAAAAAGGAGTGTCTCTAATAATGAAGGTACTTGTTATCAATTGTGGTAGCTCATCATTAAAATATCAGTTAATAAATATGGAAAATGAAGAGGTGCTTGCACAAGGGTTAGTAGAAAGAATAGGAATTAGTGGATCTATTTTAACTCAAAAGATAAGTGGTAAAGATAAATACGTGGTTGAGGAAAAAATGGTTAATCATGAAGATGCTATAAAGCATGTGTTAGATGCTTTAATAGATGAAGAGCATGGAATAATAAAGGATATGAGCGAAATTGATGCAGTAGGTCATAGAGTTGTTCATGGTGGAGAAAAGTACTCTCAGTCAGTACTTGTTAATGATGAGGTAATGAATTATTTAGAAGAATGCGTAAAACTTGCACCTCTTCATAATAGACCTAACATAATCGGAATAGAAGCTTGTAAGAAACTTATGGCTAATACACCTATGGCTGTTGTTTTTGATACAGCATTTCATGGTACAATGCCAAAAGAAGCGTATATGTATGCTTTACCATATGAAATGTACGAAAAGCATGGAATAAGAAAATACGGATTCCATGGAACAAGTCACAAATATGTATCTAATAAAGTAGCAGAAGCTATGGGGAAGGATATAAAAGATTTAAAAATAATAACATGCCATCTAGGTAATGGAGGAAGTTTAACAGCAGTTAAGAATGGAAAATCTATAGATACTACTATGGGATTTACTCCATTAGATGGAATTGTTATGGGGACTAGATCGGGAAGTATAGACCCAGCAGTTGTTATTTATCTAATACAAGAGTTAGGATACTCTGTAGAAGAAGTTAATGATATTTTAAATAAAAAATCAGGAATATTAGGGGTATCAGGAGTAAGTTCTGATTTTAGAGATATAAGATCAGCAGCTTATGAAGAAAACAATGAAAGAGCTAAGTTGGCTTTAGATTTATATCATTATAAGGTTAGATGTCAAATTGGTGCTTATGCAGCAGCAATGGGAGGAGTAGATGTAATAGTATTTACAGCTGGTGTAGGAGAAAATGCTATTGAAACAAGAGAAGGATGTGTTGAAGGTCTTGAATTCCTTGGTGTTGAAATAGATAAGGATAAGAATAACGTTCGTGGAGAACTTAAAGAAGTGTCTAAAGATGCATCAAAAGTAAAAATTTATGTTGTTCCAACTAATGAAGAATTAATGATAGCAAAAGAAACAGTAGAATTGTTAAATTAATCCCTTGACTTTTAACCATGCAGTTTATATAATAAATTGTGTTTATTCAGTAAATATTTTAGCTAAGGAGTGAAAAGGCTCAAAAAGAGTCGTTTTTATGGAGATACAGTTTTCAGATCTTATTTCTAGAAAAGAAAGAAAAAAAGATATTACTTATAAGGTGGAAACTGAACCATTCTACTTTGAAGGGGATTATATTAAACCTTTAAGCGAAGTAGATGTTAAGGGGGAAGTAACATCTGATAATGATATAATAACGATTAAAGCTCATGTTAAAGTAGATTTAGAATTAAAATGTTCTAGATGCCTAGATACCTTTATCTATCCAATAGATATTGATATAGAAGAAAGGTTTACAAATGACAGCGAACATTGTGAAGATGAAAATGTTGTTTTTGTAAAAAGTGATACATTAGATATCACAGAAATTGTTGAAAATTCAATAATATCAACCTTACCTATTAAGAGACTTTGCAGCACAAATTGCAAAGGCCTATGCCAAAGTTGTGGCGCTAACCTTAATAAAGAAGCGTGCAACTGTAACAATGAAGATGTAGATCTTAGATTGGCAGGCTTAAAGGCGTTGTTAGATAATAAGGAGGTGTAACAATGGGAAATCCAGCTAGAAAGACATATAGAGCAAAGAGAGATTCAAGAAGAGCTCAAACTTTTAAGGCAAGCTTACCAGGGATCGTAGAGTGTCCACAATGTCACGAAATGAAACTTGCTCACAGAGTATGTAAGAACTGTGGTTACTATAAGGGTAAAGAAGTAGTAGTTACTGAAGAATAAAGAAAGTCATTAGACTTTCTTTTCTTTATATTCAGATAAAAAAGGAGAGAATAATATGAAGATAGCTATAGACGGTATGGGGGGAGATCATGCACCGCAAGCTGTTGTGGAAGGTGTTGTTCAAGCACTAAAAGAATTTGAAGGCGTAGAGATGTATATAACTGGGCCTGAAAATATCATAGCAGAAGAACTTAAAAAGTATGATTATCCAAAGGATAGAGTAAAAATAATTGATGCTACTGAAGTAATAACTACTAATGAACATCCTGTAATGGCAGTTAGAAAGAAAAAAGATTCTAGTATTGTAAAGGCTCTACATTTAGTTAAAGAAGGAGAATGTGATGCCATTATTTCTGCTGGAAGCACAGGAGCTTTTTTGGCAGGATGTACATTTATAATAGGAAGAATTAAAGGGGTTGAAAGACCAGCACTTGCACCTATAATGCCAGGTAGAAATGGTAACTTTATGGTTGTTGACGTAGGGGCAAATGTGGATTGTAAGCCTCAATATCTAGCTCAATTTGCAAAGATGGGTAGAATTTATTATGAAGCTATGTTTAATACTAATAATGCTAGTATTGGTCTTGTAAATATTGGAGCGGAAGAAGAAAAGGGAAATGAGCTTACAAAAGCAGCATATCAGTTGTTAAAGGAAGAAGACTTTAATTTTGTTGGAAATGTGGAACCAAGAGATATTCCTACAGGAGATGTTAATGTATTAGTTACTGATGGCTTTGCTGGAAATACGGTTTTAAAGATGTATGAAGGATCTGCTTCTACTCTTTTGAAAATGATTAAGGACGAAATTTATTCTGCACCTTTAATACCTAAATTAGGAGCAGCATTATTAAAACCTGTATTTAAAAAGTTAATGGTTAAGTTTGATTATAAAGAAGTTGGTGGGGCACCATTCTTAGGGGTTAATAACATATGTATAAAAGCACATGGAAGTTCTGATGGGAAGGCATTTAAAAATGCTATAAGACAAACTATATTATTTAATGAAAGAGGAATTCTTGATACAATGAAAAAAGAATTTCACAAAGAAAAATAATATTAGATTTTATTTCTAAGTTATATTGACGAATAAAAATATATATACTATCATCTAAATGAAAGGACTTAGGAGGTGAATATAATGTTTGAAAAAATACAAGAAATTATTGCTGATAAATTAAGCATTGATGTTGAAGAAATAACTTTAGATTCATCATTTATAGACGATTTAAATGCGGATTCATTAGATATTGTTGAACTTATTATGGCTTTAGAAGATGAACTAGAAATGGAAATTCCAGATGAAGACGTTGAAAACTTTAAAACAGTTGGAGATGTTGTGAATTATGTAAAAACTCATCACGAAGAATAATGTAATCCCGCATCTTTCGCGGGATTTTGTATTTTAGTTTATTCTTGAATTTATTAGTAAGCTAAAGATTGAAGAATAAACTTAGAAGAGAGGTATGTATGAATAACTTTAATTTAAGTAATGTAGAAAAAAACTTGAAGATAAATTTTAATAATAAAAGAATAATACAAACAGCTTTTACTCATAGCTCATATGCAAAACAGTTTAAGGAATCTCAATATAATGAAAGATTAGAGTTCTTAGGTGATTCTGTGTTACAGTTAACAATTACAGAATATTTATTTTCAAATTATAAAAACAAATTAGAAGGAGAACTAACGAGATTACGTAGTTTAATTGTTTGTGAAAACTCCTTATATAATGTTGCAAGAAAGCTTGGAATATCTGACTTTATAATGATGAGCAAAGGTGAAGAATTAACTGGTGGTAGGGATAGAATATCTATACAAGCTGATGCAGTGGAGGCTATTATTGCAGCTATTTACCTTGATAAGGGGTTAGAAGTTGCTAAGGAATTTATACTATCTAATTTTAATGATATTATTAAAAAAGCTATAGATAATAAGATAATTTTGGATTTTAAAACTAAGTTGCAAGAATACTTACAAAAGGATGGAGATATTGATATAAAATATGAACTTTGTAGACACGAGGGACCACCACATAGAAGAAAGTTTTTTGTCAACTTATATGTAGAAGGTAAATTATTGGGAAGTGGAGAAGGATATAGCAAGAAAGAGGCAGAACAAAATGCAGCAAAAGAAGCACTAGTTAAACTGGAGGTAATTGATGAGTAAAAATTATTATATTATACCTTTGTTTGTACCACAAGAAGGTTGTCCACATAAGTGCGTATTCTGTAACCAAGATAGAATAACAGGATCAAAAGAAAGTGTTACAACCCAAACGGTATACGATACTGTTGAAGAATATTTACAAACAATTGATAATAAAGAGGCAACTATAGAAATTTCATTCTTTGGAGGAACATTCACAGGAATAAGAGAAGAAAAACAAAGAGAGTTGCTTTCTGTTGCAAAAGAATATAAAGATAAAGGTCTTATAGATAAGATAAGAATGTCAACTAGACCAGATTATATTAATGATTATATACTAAGTTATTTACAAGATTACAGTGTAGACATAATTGAATTAGGAGTGCAATCCTTAGTTGGGGATGTTTTAATAGGTGCAGGACGAGGACATACAATAAAACAGGTTGAAGATGCATCAAAACTTATAAAAGAGTATGGCTTTACACTAGGGCATCAAATTATGCCTGGATTACCTAGAGATAGTTTTGAAAAAGACATAGAAACAGTTGAAAGGTCTATTAGTATGAAGCCTGACATTTGTAGAATATATCCTTCTCTTGTTATTAAGGATACTCCAATGGCAGTTATGTATAATAGGGGAGAGTATATTCCTTATACACTAGATGAAGCGGTTTCTATATGTAAAAAGTTATATAAAATGTATTTGGAAGCTGGTGTTCAAGTTATAAGAATAGGACTTCAGCCTACAGATACTATTACAGAAGGAAAAGATATTGTAGACGGTCCGTTCCATCCAGCCTTTAGAGAGTTAGTTGAAGGTAGTCTCATTAGTGATAGAATACGTGAAGAGTTTAAGGAAAGTAAAAAGGGAATAATCTGTTTAAATAGTAGGGATTTAAGTAAGTTATATGCAAATAAGAAAAAGTATTTTAAAGAGTTATTATCTGAGGGATTCAAAATAGATGTTCAAAGAGATGACACTTTAGAAAGAGGACAGATTGTTTTTAAATAAGTGGAGAGGTAGCCTGAATTATAAAAAACTTTATAATTCGGGTTATTTTATTCTTAAGAGTTAAGAAATATTGAATTTTGTACAAGGTTAAGATAAACTTATAAAGAAGATAGGAAGTGTTTTTATGAAAAAGAAGACAAGAGATAAATTGAAATATATATTAGCAACATTTATGGTGATTATTTTTATCTTGGGATTAATTCCAGCTATATTTCACTAGTAAGGAGTGGGCGTATTGTTTTTAAAGTCGCTAGAAATAAGAGGATTTAAATCCTTTGCAGACAAAACAGAATTAAGGTTTAAAAAAGGTGTAACTGCTGTAGTTGGACCCAATGGAAGTGGGAAGAGTAATATTTCTGACTCAGTTAGATGGGTTTTGGGTGAACAAAGTGTAAAGACATTAAGAGGAGGAAAGATGGAGGATGTAATCTTTGCAGGAACTCAATATAGAAAACCTGTAGGGTTAGCCCAAGTATCTTTAACTCTTGATAATACAGATGGTTCATTAAGTTCTGATTATAATGAAATTACTGTTTCAAGAAGAATATTTAGATCAGGTGAGACTGAATATCTTTTAAATGGAACTAAGTGTAGATTAAAGGATATTACTCAGCTATTTATGGATACTGGTATAGGTAAAGAAGGATATTCATTAATAGGACAAGGCAAGATTGAAGCTATTCTTAGTGGAAAACCTGAGGAAAGAAGAGCTTTATTAGAGGAAGCAGCTGGTATTGTAAAGTATAAATCTAGAAAAGAAGAAGCTGAAAAGAAGCTTTCTAATACAGATGAAAACCTTGTGAGAATTAGAGATATTATATCTACATATGAAGAGAGAATTGAACCATTAAGAATAGAAAGAGAAAAAGCTATTGAATATAGAGGGTTATATGATACGTTAAGAGTAAGTGAAGTATCTTTATTAGTTCACTATATAAATAATATTGAAAAGACATTAAAAGAGTATAGTGAAGCCGTAATACAAAAGAGAAATAAATTAGATGAAAAGAAAAATCTTTTATTAACTGAAAAAGAAAAGTTAAAAGAAATAGAGAGTAAGATAGAAGGAATAGAAAATAAGACAATACAAGAGAAAGCTGAGTATTATGAGAAAAAAGAAAGTATATCTAAAATCTCAAATGATATAGATGTATTTAGAGAGCGTATAAAAAATCTTGAAACTATAATAGAGAAGAATACTTTAAGTTTAGATGAGTATAAGAATAAAATTTCTATTATAAAAGAGGAAAGAGATAGAGTTGAACAAGAACTTTTAATAAAAAGAGAAGAACAAAGAGAGAAGGAAGAAGAAATCTCTTTATTAGAAAATAAGAATAGCGAATCCATAAAAAATATTAATAATATGGATGAAGAACTTAAAAAATTAAAAGAGGATGAATTTGAGTTATTAAGAGGTAATTCTGAAATTAAAAACTCTGTTACATTAATAAATAATGAAATTAAGTTAAGGATTGAGAAGGAACAAACATTAAAATCTTCTATTCAGTCTTTAGAAGGAAATATAAAGATAAATATAGCTACTTTAGAAAGTTTGAAAAATAAAGTAGAGACAATAAAAGGTGAAATAGGAAATTTAGAAGCTTCTATATATGAGAAGAGAAAAGAAATAGGAATATTAAATTCTAAAATAACCAAAAAGGATAATGAGATAAAACTTCTTAATAAAAATATTAATGAACTTGAAGCAAATAAAAATATGTTATCCAATTTAGAAAAGCATTATGAAGGATATAATAGATCAGTAAAAATTCTTATGGAAAGAATAGAGAAGGGCTTAACACCAAAAGCAGATGGCACTAAAGTTCTTGGAGAAGTTTTTACTGTTGAAAAAGATTATGAAACAGCTATAGAAATAGCTTTAGGTGCGGGGATATCAAATGTAATTACTGAGAATGAAAGGATAGCAAAAGATCTTATTAATTATTTGAAAAAGAATAATATAGGAAGAGCAACATTCTTACCACTAGACAATATAAGAGGAAACAAGCTGTCGTTGGATACAAGAATTACTTCAATGGAAGGATTTATTGGAATAGCATCAGATATAATAAAATATGAAGATAAGTATACTAAAGCTATTAATAATGTTTTAGGAAGAACTATTGTATGTAGAGATATGGATTCAGCCTTAAGATTATCAAGAAATAGTAACAATAGTTATAGAATAGTAACTTTATCAGGAGAATTAATATCTCCAGGAGGAGCTTTAACTGGGGGAAGTATACAGGGTAAGCATACTAATATTCTTGGAAGAAAAAGAGAAATTGAAGAGATAGGTGAACTGTTAGAAAGTAAAAAGCAAAAATTACAAGAATCCCTAAATGAGTACAATAGTTTTAAAAAGAAAGTGTCAGATTTAGATGAAAGTATATTAAATGATAGAGATGAAATTCATGCTAAAAATGTTGAGGTTGCAAAGAATGAATCTGAAATAATTTCTTTAAAAAATGAATCTGAAAAGTTAAAAAATAGTTTAGAGGTTTCTAAGCTTGAGTCTAAAAGAAATGACGAAGATATACAAAGCTTAAATGATAAATTAAAGGAAAAAACTAATGAACTAGAAAAAATAGAAGAGCAAAATAGTTGGAATAAAGAAAGAGCTATATCCCTAGAAGAGGACGTAAAGGTTGCTAAGGAGAAGCTTAATAAAGAAAGAGAATATATTACTGAACTTAAGGTTAATAAGGCGTCTTTAGATGAAGCATTAACTGGTAAGTTAAGTGAAATATCAAAGAAAGAAAAAGAAATAGATGAAAATATCTCAAAAGCTAAGTTCATGGAAGATGAAAATAAAGACAATAGAGAGAATATTCAAATCTTAAATAATAATATACATGAAAGATTAGATAGAATTGAGATAGAGAAGAATAGACTTATTGAACTTGAGGAAAGTTTTAAAGAAGAGGAAGTAGAAAAAGCTAAATTAAAAGAAGACTTTAAGGTTAAAGATAGTTTAATAAATGAAACCTTAGATATAATAAATAAAGAAGAAGGTGAATTAAACAAGCAAGAAGTACAGAGAGCTAAATATGAAATGGAAAGAGATAATCATTACACAAAGTTAAATGAGGAATTGGACCTAACATTAGCTGAAGCAGAAGAAATAGCAATAGATATTGAGAATGTCCATGATATAAAAGAAAGTATTAATAGTTATAAAAGAAAAATTACAGCTCTTGGAACTGTTAATTTAGCTGCAATTGAAGAGTATGATGAAGTTAAAGAAAAGTATGAGTTTATGTCTTCTCAAGAAGAAGATTTACAAAAATCAAAAGAAGAACTGTTATCTGTAATATATGAAATGACTAGCAAAATGAAGGAAGTGTTTAAAGACAATTTTAAGGTGTTAAATAAAAACTTCAATGAAACTTTTAAAGAATTATTTAAGGGGGGGAGTGCAGAGCTTATTCTTGCAGAAGGTGATGAACTAACTGCTAATATAGACATAAATGTAGAGCCACCAGGAAAGAAACTTCAAAATATTAATCTTATGTCAGGTGGAGAAAAAGTTTTATCTGCTATTGCATTATTGTTTGCAATATTAAAGATGAAGCCAACCCCATTCTGTATATTAGATGAAATTGAAGCAGCACTTGATGATGCTAATGTATATAGATATGCTGAATTTTTAAAAGAATTCTCTAAAGGAACTCAATTTATAGTTATTACTCACAGAAAAGGTACAATGGAAGCTAGTGATGTAATGTATGGCGTTACAATGGAGGAGAAGGGTATATCAAAGGTTGTATCAGTAGACTTAACAAAATAGAACTAGGAGGAAGAAGTATGTTTGGAAAATTATTTGACAAACTTAAGGATGGATTATCAAAAACAAGAAATGGATTAACTGATAAGATTAACGAAGCTTTAAAGTTGGCAGTAACAATTGATGAGGACTTATATGAAGAGTTAGAAGAGATTTTAATAACTTCTGATATTGGTATGGATACAACTATGGAAATCATAGAAAAGCTAAGAGATAAGATTAGAAAAGAAAAAATAAATGATACAGAGTTAGTAATTCCAACATTAAAATCTGTTATTAAAGAGATGATGATGGAAGGCTCTGAAGTAGAGGAAGATCAAGAAGGCAAAAAGGTTCTTTTAGTTATTGGTGTTAATGGAGTTGGTAAAACAACTTCTATTGGAAAACTTGCAGCTAAGAATAAAGCAGAAGGTAAAAAAGTTCTTTTAGCAGCAGCTGATACATTTAGAGCTGCTGCCATTGACCAACTAGAGGTGTGGAGTCAAAGAGCTGGTGTTGATATAATTAAGCAAAGTGAAGGGTCAGACCCAGCAGCTGTAGTCTTTGATGCTGTAACTGCTGCAAAATCAAGAAATGTAGATCTACTTATTTGTGATACTGCAGGTAGACTTCATAATAAAAAGAACCTTATGAATGAATTGTCAAAAATAAATAGAATAATTGATAGGGAATATAGCGAAGCTAAAAAAGAAACTTTATTAGTATTGGATGGAACAACAGGACAAAATGCTGTTATACAAGCAAAACAATTTATGGAAGCATGTCCTATCGACGGAATAATACTTACAAAGTTAGATGGTACTGCAAAGGGTGGAGTTGTAATATCAATTAAACAAACCTTAAATATTCCAGTTAGATATATTGGAGTTGGAGAAGGTATAGAGGATTTACAAGAATTTGATGCAGAAGCTTTTGCAGAAGCTTTATTTTAATATTTCTAAAGGTGTTAAGTAAAAATACTTGACACCCATAAATTATTCTGTTATTATCTCTTTTGTGGGTAAGGTGATTATATGGAAGATAGAGTTGAAATTTCTTTATTAATGGATTTTTATGGCCCATTATTAACAGAAAAACAAGGTAACATTATGGAGCTTTATTATAATGAGGATTTATCCTTGGCTGAAATTGCTGAATTAAATAACACAAGCCGTCAAGCTATCCATGATTTAATTAAAAGATGTTACAAGCTACTTCTATCATATGAGAGTAAGCTTCACTTACTTCAAAAGAGTATAAAACGTGAAAAAAAGATTACAGTTCTTTTAAAAGACTTTAAAGAAAAGTATTCTTTATCTAATGAAGAACTTGAAGAATTAAGATTTAAGTTAGAAGAGTTGTAATATATTTAGGAGGTTTAATATGGCTTTTGAAGGATTATCAGAAAAACTTCAAAGTACCTTTAAGAAATTAAGGGGAAAAGGGAAGCTTAATGAAAAAGATATAAAAGAGGCTATGAGAGAGGTAAAGCTTGCTTTATTAGAAGCAGATGTTAACTATAAGGTTGTAAAAACTTTTATATCTAATGTGAGTTCTAAGTGTGTTGGAGGCGACGTTCTAGAAAGCTTAACACCAGGGCAACAAGTTATAAAAATAGTTAACGAAGAACTTACTAATCTTATGGGCGGTAGTGAGAGTAAATTAAATTATTCAAGTTATGGACCAACTGTAATTATGCTAGTAGGTTTACAGGGTGCTGGTAAAACAACTATGTGTGGAAAATTAGCACTTCAATTAAGAAAGGATAATAAAAAACCTTTATTAGTTGCATGTGATATATATAGACCTGCAGCAATTAAGCAATTACAAGTAGTTGGTAAACAAATAGATATTCCTGTATTTACTATGGGAGATAAAGTGTCACCTGTTGACATTGCTAAGGCAGCAATTAAACAAGGAAGAAATGATGGTAATAATGTAATTATTATAGATACAGCTGGTAGATTACATATTGATGAAGAGCTTATGCAAGAACTTAAAGATGTGAAATCAGCAGTTGAACCTAACGAAATACTATTGGTTGTTGACTCCATGACTGGTCAAGATGCTGTTAATGTTGCGGAAAGTTTTAATAAAGAACTTGATGTTTCAGGGGTTATCTTAACAAAGCTAGATGGTGACACAAGAGGTGGTGCAGCTTTATCAATAAGAAGCATTACTGAAAAGCCAATTAAGTATATTGGTGTAGGGGAAAAAATGAGCGATTTCGAAGTTTTCCATCCAGAGAGAATGGCATCAAGAATTTTGGGAATGGGAGATGTATTGTCTTTAATAGAAAAGGCACAAGAGGCTATTGATGAAAAAGAAGCTGGTGACTTAGCTAAGAAGATGATGACCAATGAACTGAATTTTGAAGACTTTTTAACTGCAATGGAACAGATGAAAAAGCTTGGTCCTTTAAACAAGATTATGGAGATGATTCCTGGAATGGAGTCTCAAAATGTTGGAAAAATTGATTTTGAAAAGAGTGAAAAGCAATTAGATAAAACTAAAGCTATTATTCAATCAATGACTTTAAAGGAAAGAAGAAATCCTTCACTTTTAATTGGATCATCTTCTAGAAAGAAGAGGGTTGCATTAGGTGCAGGTACAACAATTCAAGAAGTTAATAAACTTATTAAAGGCTATGAAGCAATGAAGAAACAAATGAAACAGGTTAAATCATTAACAAAGAAATCTAGAAAAGGTTTATTTGGAAAAATGCCTTTCATGAGTTAGAAATATAAGTATATTTTAAAAGGAGGTGAAATTACAATGGCAGTAAAGATAAGACTAAGAAGAATGGGTGCTAAGAAGGCTCCTTTCTACAGAATAGTAGTTGCTGATTCAAGAAGCCCAAGAGATGGTAGATTCATCGAAGAAATTGGATACTACAATCCAATAACTGAACCAGCTGAAGTTAAGATTAATGAAGAAAAAGCTACTAAATGGTTAAACGATGGTGCTCAACCTACAGATGTAGTTAAGAGATTATTCGACCAAGCAGGCCTTAACAAGTAATTTTTGGAGGTGAACACTGTAGTTATCGTATAATTACAGGCACTATATGAAAGAATTAGTTGAAATATTAGCCAAAGCTTTAGTTGATCATCCGGAGCAAGTTGAAGTAAATGAAGTAGTTGGTGAGCAATCAATTATTTTAGAACTTAAAGTTGCTCAAGATGATATGGGTAAAGTTATTGGGAAACAAGGAAGAATAGCGAAAGCTATTAGAACCGTAGTAAAGGCTGCAGCAATTAAAGAAGAAAAAAGAGTAGTAGTAGAAATAATCTAAATGAAAGAGTTAGGTACACCCTAACTCTTTTTATACATTTACACAGGAGGGAACAAGTGTGAGTGAATATTTCAAAGTGGGTCAAATTGTTAATACTCATGGAATAAAAGGAGAAGTAAAGGTAATGGCTTTTACTGATGATGTTAACAATTTTAAAAGATATGGAAAAGTTTTAATTGATGATAAGTGGGTTGAAATTCAAGGAGTAAAGTTTCAAAAGGATAGAGTTATTCTTAAATTAGAGGGAATAGACTCTATGAATGATGCGGAAATGTATAAACAAAAGTATTTACAAGTTTTAAGGGATCAAGAGCCTGAACTTCCAGAGGATACTTATTATGTTGTAGATTTAGTTGGATGTACAGTATATGATACAAATGGAAAAAATCTAGGTAAAATATACGATGTACTACAAACTCCTAATAATGATGTTTATTGGATTGAGAAACCTAAACAATTATTAATTCCAGTTCTAAGAGATATAGTGTTAGATGTTAATATAGATGAAAAGAAAGTTCTTATAAGACCAGTAGGAGAATGGCAAGATGAGGATTAGTATTTTAACTCTCTTTCCAGAGATGTTTTCCATATTTGATCATTCTATTATAGGAAGAGCAAGGCAAAAAGGTCTTGTAAATTTAGAGTATTATAATATAAGAGATTATTCTTTAAACAAACATAAGAAAGTTGATGATTATCCATATGGTGGAGGTGCAGGAATGGTTATGACACCTCAACCAATAATTGATTCTATAAAAGCCGCAAAAGAAAAGAATTCAGGAAAGGTAATTTTTCTAGGACCTAGAGGTAAAACATTTAATCAAGAAATGGCACAAGAACTTTCAAAAGAAGAAAATTTAATTTTCTTATGTGGTCATTATGAAGGTATAGATGAAAGAACATATAAGCATATTGATATGGAAGTATCTTTAGGGGATTTTGTTCTTACTGGAGGAGAAATGGCAGCTATTCCTGTTATTGATTCTGTTTTAAGGCTTATACCGGGTGTTTTAGGTAAAGAAGAAAGTTTTATGGATGAATCTTATTCTGATGGCTTATTAGAATATCCACAATATACTAGACCAGAAGTATATGAAGGTGAAAGAGTACCAGAGGTATTGCTTTCTGGTCATCATGAAAATATAAGAAAGTGGAGAAGAAAACAATCTTTACTTATAACAAAAGAAAGAAGAAAAGATCTCTATAAAAATATACAACTTACTAAAGAGGATATAAAAATTTTAAAGGATGATAGATTATAATATTTATGTTGCGTTAGATAAAGTTGTATGCTAGAATATAGTTTGTGCTAGTACGGGCGCTCCTCTGCTGAACTAGGCTTCGGTAAGAACGTCAAATTATCTTTAAGGAGGGAATGCACAATGAACGAAATATTAAGAGCTATAGAGCAAGAACAAATCAGAACTGATTTACCAAAATTCAACGTTGGGGACAACGTAAGAGTTCACGTAAAAATTAAAGAAGGTAACAGAGAAAGAGTTCAAGCTTTCGAAGGAACAGTTATTAAGAAGCAAAACGGTGGAATTAGAGAAACTTTCACTGTAAGAAGAGTTGCTTACGGAACTGGTGTTGAAAGAACTTTCCCTATGAACGCTCCAATCATCGAAAAGATTGAAGTTACTAGAAGAGGTAAAGTAAGAAGAGCTAAGTTATACTACTTAAGAGACAGAGTAGGTAAGGCTGCTAAGGTTAAAGAATTAGTTAGATAATTTCTTTATAAAAATGGGGACTTTTATGAAGTCTCCTTTTTTAATATTTAGAATTAAACTAGCCTGAAGGAGGGAAATTATATGGCAATAAACTGGTTTCCAGGTCATATGAAAAAGACTCAAAGAGAAATAAAAGAAAATTTAAAGTTAGTGGATGCTGTTATAGAAATAAGAGATGCTAGAATTCCTAGAAGTTCAGCAAATCCAGATATAGATAAATTGGTGGGAGATAAGCCAAGAATAATTTTATTAAACAAGAGTGATTTAACAGAAAAGAGTGTTACAAAGCAATGGATTAAGCACTTATCCTCTGAAAATGTTAAGGTACTTGAAGTTAATTGTTTAACTGGAAGTGGTCTTAATGCAATTAAGCCTGCAATTCTGGAGTTGTTAAAAGAAAAGCATGATAGATTAAAGGCAAAAGGTTTAGTAAAAATAATAACAAGAGTAATGGTTGTAGGAGTTCCTAACTGCGGTAAGTCTACATTTATAAATAAAATGGCTAAGAATAATATAGCTAAAACAGGAGATAGAGCTGGAGTTACTAAAAATAAGCAATGGATAAAAACTCCATTAGGTGTAGAAATGCTTGATACTCCAGGTGTTTTATGGCCAAAGTTTGAAGATGAAGAAACAGCATTAAATCTTGCTTTTACTGGAGCTATTAAGGATGAAGTAATGGATTCAGAAGAATTAGCTTATAAGCTTGTAGAAAGATTACAAACTTATTATCCTGAAAAATTAAAAGAAAGATATAAGATAGATGAGATTTTTGAAAATCCTTTATATACTTTGGATGCTATAGCTAGAAAAAGAGGATGTTTAATGAAGGGCAACGAAATTGATTATATGAGAATAGCAGTTATTCTTTTAGATGAATTTAGAGGCGGAAAAATTGGAAATATAACTTTGGAACGTCCATAGTGAAAGGTATTAGGGTATGAATAGTGTAGATTTTAATCAACTTAAGTTTAATGAGATAAAGAAAATTGTTTCTAATATAAATATAGAAAAAGATTATAATAGTAAATTAATTAAAAGGTACATAGATTTACTTCTTTCTGATAGTAGAAAAAATGTTGTGAAACTAGGAGAATCTCTTCAAAAGAATAGAGATAAAATTATGAAAGAGATTTCTAGAGTTAAAGAAATGTATGCTTTTGATAAGAATTTTGGAAACTATCAATATATTGCAGGGGTAGATGAAGTAGGAAGAGGTCCACTTGCTGGTCCTATTGTATCTTGCGCTGTAATTTTAGATTTAAATGTAATTGATGATGAACTAATTTTATGGCTAAATGATTCTAAAAAGATTTCTGAAAAGAAGAGAGAAGAATTAGCCGAAATAATAAAAGAAAAAGCCCTTGCATATCATATAGCCCAAGCATCAAATGAAGATATAGACAGTAAAGGAATTGCTTACTGTAACAATAATGTATTCTTAGAAGCTTGCTATGGTTTAAAAATAAAACCTGATTTAGTTTTGTCTGATGGTTATTTAGTAAAAAATATTACTATAGAGAATAAATATGTTATTAAAGGTGATGCTAAAAGTGCTACTATTGCTGCTGCTTCAATCTTAGCAAAGGTATATAGAGATAACTTGATGAAAGAATATTCGAAGAAGTATCCTGAATATTATTTTGATGAAAATGCTGGATATGGAACTGTTAAGCATGTAGAAGCTTTAAAAACAATTGGGCCATGTAAAATACATAGAAAAAGTTTTTTGACAAAAATATTATAAATTATCTAAAAGAACTCTAAAGTTTTATTTAAGGGTTCTTTTTGTTTTTTATATTATAAATTGCAATAACAAATTGAACTAATCTGTATTTATGATTTAAACACTTGAAGTTGTTTAAATTGCTAAGTGTAATTAAAATAAATCTTCTTGGGAGAGTATTCAGCTTCAGTTTCAATTGTAGATAAATTAGTAAATCTAGTAAACTTTGTATTTATACGTAGTTTCATTGGTGAATTTGTATTTTTACAGCCATAGATCCAAGATATATATAGTTGTACAGTGTCTTGGTGCAAACCATTTGAGAATGTTATACCTACCAGTAGCAATAGCCTCCCCAACACAAGCATATGGTGACCATGAGTTGTTTCTCATTTTGTTTACAGTGTAGTTAATAAAATCAATACATTCTAAGATTTTAAAAGTACCACAAGAATTTTAACGTTACTTTGTATGGGCAAGGTGAACTTCAACATGGTTTCCTTTAATCTTTTAATTTTATCTAAAAGCATCACTTATTATATTTAATTTATATGAATTATCGTAGTAGTTAAAATATATTTCTGCTACATCGTATCTAACATAATAGTTATAGAGGTTATGAATAGATAAATAGCATTTAGATAAGTACTTTATATTTTTTTGCTTTGAGAAAGTTACAGATTCACAAGGTGTACCAAATGAGTTATTGCTTCTAGATTTTACTTCAACAAATACAATGACATCATCTTTTTTAGCAATTAGATCCAGCTCGCCTTTCTTTATTAGAAAATTTCTATCAAGAGTAGTATAGCCATTGTTTAAATAATAATTAGCGGCAATGTCTTCACCGTGGTTGCCTATTAGTTTGTTCATATTTTTCATTTTATAACTCCCATATTTATATATTTAAGTGTTTATATATTTATATAAATAATTATTACCCTTATTTAGTTTATCTAAGCTAGATTTTATGTTTAGTATAAATTATATTGGTAATAATCTAAAAGGAAATTGTATAGAAGGGATTGAGCGCATGGCAATAAAAATAATTAGTGCCACCTACTCTGGATTAGAAGGACAGCTTATAGATGTTGAAGTTGATATTACAAGAGGAATTCCGTACTTTAGTATTGTTGGATTACCAGATGCTGCTATAAAAGAAGCAAAAGAAAGAGTGAGATCAGCAATAGTAAATAGTGGATTTGAATTTCCTCTAGGAAGGATAGTAGTTAACTTAGCACCAGCAGATGTAAAAAAGATAGGCTCATTATTAGATTTACCTATTGCTATTGGTATACTAGCTTGCTCTGGACAAATTAACTCTAAGTATATAGAAGATTACATTCTGTTTGGAGAGTTATCTTTAGCAGGAGATATTAAAGGGGTAAAGGGGACACTGCCAATAATACTAGCTGGTGTTAGTGAAGGTAAAATGAATTTTGTACTACCTTATGAAAACTTAAATGAATGTAAGTACATCAAGGAAGCAAAATATTATCCTTTTAGTAATTTAAAAGAAAGTATATCTTTTTTGAATTACAAAGATATGTTGCCTTATGATTCTTTTTTATTAGAAGAAGTTTCTAATGAAAAATATTTAGATTTCAGTGATATTATAGGGCAAGAAAGTTCTAAAAGAGCAATGGAGATAGTTGCTGCAGGAAATCATAATATACTTATTTACGGTAGTACAGGATCAGGAAAAACTATGTTAGCAAATGCGCTTCCATCTATATTACCTGATTTAAATAAAGAGGAAGAGCTTGAGGTTGCTAAGGTTTATAGTATAGCAGGTAGTGATAAATTATATAATGTAAAAAGACCATTTAGAAATCCTCATCACTCCATTACAAAAGGAGCTTTAATTGGTGGTGGAAATATTGCTAAAGCTGGAGAAATTACTTTGGCTCATAGAGGAGTACTGTTTTTAGATGAGATATTAGAGTTTAAAAGAGATGTGCTAGAGGTTTTGAGGGAACCATTAGAAGAAGGAAAAATTAAAATTAATAGATTATATGGAAGCTATGAATTACCCTGTGATTTTATAATGGTAGGTTCATTTAATGTTTGTCCATGTGGTAAGAGTGGGTTAGAAAATGGGGATGTAGATGGATGTAATTGTAGTGAAAATCAAAAAATGAAATATTTAAATAGAATGTCAAAAGCTTTAAGGGACAGAATTGATGTATATAATTATGTACCAAAGGTAGGATATAAAGAAATAAGAAATAATAATGAAATGTATTCTTCCTTGAAAATGAAAGAGAGAGTAACTAAGGCAATAGAATTTCAGAGAGAAAGGTTAAAAGGAACTAAATATAAATATAATTCAGAAATAAGAGGAAGAGATGTTTTTGAATTGTGTAGAGTTTCAAAAAATATAGAGAGAATACTAGAAAATTATTTTGATTTAAATAGTCCTTCATTAAGAGGATATGGAAAGCTTATAAAGATATCTAGAACTATTGCGGACCTAGATGGAAATAAAGATATATTAGAAGAAAATATTCTAGAGGGAATAAATTATAGGAGAGATTATCATGGAGAAATTGTGTAAGGGGGTAGACAGTTTATGAAATATAAGATATGGTTAATAATGTTAAATATATCAAATTCGAATAAAATATCTCTTATTGAGAGATATGGAAACGAAAAAGTTGTTTATGATGAATTAAATAGTACTTTTAGCAATGTTTCATTACAAGATGCAGAGGAATATGCAGGGATATTAGCTAAAGAAAATATAGGTCTTGTTACATATAATGATTGGCAATATCCTGAGGATTTAAAAAATATAGATGAACCACCATATGGTTTGTTTTATAAAGGAAATATAAAATTACTTAATGAAGATATAGTTGGTATAGTTGGCTCAAGAATGTGTACTCAGTATGGCGCACAAATTACAAAACTATTGACAAAAGAATTAATTAGCTATAATATCACAATAATAAGCGGTGGTGCTAAAGGGATAGATTCAGTAGCACATAAAACAGCATTAGAAGATTGTGGAAACACTATTGTTGTTTTAGGGTGTGGTATAGATGTTGTGTATCCTAAACAAAATGCATCATTATTTAGAAAGATTGAAGATACTGGATTGATTATTTCAGAATTTTTACCAGGCACTAAGCCACTTCCATACCATTTTCCAATGAGAAATAGGATAATTAGTGGGTTAAGTAGGTTAGTAATAGTTGCAGAAGCATCAAGTAAAAGTGGTTCTTTAATTACGGCTAATTATGCTGCAGAACAAGGGAAATCAGTAATGGCTGTTCCAGGATCAATTTTTTCAAAAGGAAGTAATGGATGTAATAAGCTTATTAGGGATGGTGCACAGATTTTTAGTGGAATGGAGGACTTATATTCTATTTTGGAATTAAAAATTCCAAAGAAGGAAGGAATAATATCTCCAATAAAGAGAAAAATATTATCTGTTATAGCAAAGTCACCAACACATATAGATGAAATCGTTGAAAAGTCTTGTATTGACAGGGCTGCTTTGTTTAAGGTATTATTTGAAATGCAAATTAGAAATGAAATAGTTAGCCTTCCTGGCAATTATTATGCAAAGATTACGTGAGTTTTAAGGGGGTGAAGGCTCCATAAAAATGGAGTTTTTATATGGGTCAAAATTTAGTTATAGTAGAGTCACCTGCAAAGGCTAAGACAATCGCAAAATATTTAGGAAAAAATTATACAGTTGAAGCATCTATGGGGCATGTTAGAGATTTGCCTAAAAGTAAGATGGGCGTTGATATAGAAAATAATTATGAACCGAAGTATATATCAATAAGAGGTAAGGGAGAATTAATAGATAAGTTAAGAAAAGCAGCAAAAAAAGCTGATAAAGTTTATCTTGCAACTGACCCTGACCGTGAGGGAGAAGCAATTTCGTGGCATTTAGCAAATCTTTTAAAGATATCAGAAGATTCTCAATGTAGAATAGTATTTAATGAAATTACTAAAACTGCTGTAAAAGGATCAATAAAACAAGCTAGAAAAATAAATATAAATTTAGTGGATGCTCAACAAGCTAGAAGAGTATTAGATAGACTAGTTGGATATGAAATTAGTCCTATTTTATGGAGAAATGTAAAGTGGGGGTTAAGTGCAGGTAGAGTTCAATCAGCCGCTTTAAAACTTATCTGTGATAGAGAAGAAGAGATAAAAGCTTTTAATGCAGAAGAGTATTGGACAGTTGATTGTGTAATGAAAAAGGAAAGGAAGAAATTTCCTATTAAGTTATCTACAAAAAATAGCAAAAAGATTGAAATAAAAAATGAAGATGAAGCTAAAATTATAGTTGAAGAACTAGAAAAAGGTGAATTTGTAGTAGCTGGGATAAAAAAAGGTAAAAAGGTTAAAAATCCACTTCCACCATTTACTACAAGTACACTTCAACAAGAAGCAAGTAAAAAGCTTAATTTTATGACAAAGAGAACCATGTCTATAGCACAGGTTTTATATGAAGGTGTTGAAGTTAAGGGGCATGGAACAGTTGGACTTATAACATACATGAGAACAGACTCTGTTAGAATTTCAGAAGAGGCTCAAGGAAAGGCTTTAGAATTTATTAAGAGTACTTATGGAGAAGAATATTCACCAGAAAAACCTAGGGAGTATAAAGGAAAGAAAAATATCCAAGATGCTCATGAAGCTATTAGGCCTACTTATGTTGAAATTACTCCAGAGGTTGCAAAAGCAAACTTAACTAGTGAGCAATATAAATTATATACATTAATTTGGAATAGATTTATGGCAAGTCAAATGGCTTCATGTAGATTGAATACAAACTCAATAGATATAATGAATGGTGATTATAAATTTAAAGCTAGTGGATCAACAATTGACTTTGATGGGTTTATGAAATTATATCAGTATTCTAATGAAGAAGATGCTGAAGGAGTTATTCTTCCAGTTTTAGAAGAGGGAGAAGTTTTAAAGAAGGAATCTATAGAAGGAAAGCAACACTTTACTCAACCTCCTGCAAGATTTACTGAAGCTTCATTTGTAAAACTTATGGAGGAAAAGGGAATAGGAAGACCAAGTACATATGTACCTACTATTTCAACAATATTAAGTAGAGGATATGTACTTAGAGAAAAGAAGAATCTTATTCCTACAGAGTTAGGATTTATAGTGAATAAAATCTTAAGTGATTACTTCAATCAAATTGTAGATGTAGAGTTTACGGCTGAAATGGAAAAGAAGCTAGACCACATTGAAGAGGGGAGCGAAGAATGGAGAGAAGTTGTAGATGAATTCTTCAAACCATTAAAGATAGCTATAGATAAGGCTGAAAAAGAAGTGGCAAAAGTAGTTATTGAAGATAAAGTTAGTGATGTTCCATGTGATAAGTGTGGAAGAATGATGGTTATAAAAAGAGGAAGATATGGTGACTTCCTTGCATGTCCAGGTTATCCTGAATGCAAAAATGCTAAGCCAATAGTGGAAGAGCTAGATGTGCCATGTCCTGAATGTGGTAAAAAGATTGTGGTTAAGAAGAGTAAAAAAGGTAAAAAGTTCTTTGGTTGTTCAGGATATCCTGAATGTAAGTTTGTAAGTTGGAATGAACCAGTAAAAGACAAATGTCCTAAGTGTAATGCGTATATGGTTTTGAAATATTCTAAAAAAGATGGAAATTATGTACAATGTTCAAATAGTGAATGTGGATATAAAGAAGTTATTAAGAAGGAAGAAAAAACTGAAAAAGACGAAAATCAATAGTGAGCAATGTCGAAAGAACAAAAATGGAGTTGAAATAAACGGATCTGTGTGATAAACTGAAATAGTCTATAGTAAAAAAAGAATAAAAATTTTTAAAATTATGAAAAATTAAAATATACTTGAATTTTGATAGATTATTTAAGGGGGAGTTATATGTCATCATTACTTAGTAAAACAAGAATGTTGAACAAGATATTGCAGAAATCAGGAACAGAGCCAGTTGCTTTTGAAGATATATGTAAGCTTTTAAGCGAAGTGTTAGAATGTAACGTGTATATTGCTAGTAGAAAAGGAAAAATACTAGGATATACTTTTGCGAAAGATTTCGAATGTCACGTGATGAAGAAGAAAGTAATAGAAGAAAGAAGATTTCCTGCTGATTACAATGAAAAGCTTCTTAATATTACAGAAACCATATCTAATTTACCTAATAAGGGCTTTTGTGTTTTTGAAGGTGAAGGAGACTGTATGGCAGAAGACAAGCTGTCAACAATTGTTCCTATAGTGGGAAATAGAGAGAGATTAGGAACGTTACAACTTGCAAGATTTGGTAGAAGGTTTACTGACGATGATTTAGTTTTAGTTGAATATAGTGCAACAATAGTTGGAATAGAAATGCTTAGAGGAAAACAAGTTGAGATAGAGGAAGAAGCAAGAAAAAAAGCTGTTGTACAACTAGCTATTGGTACTTTATCTTATTCAGAACTTGAAGCTGTAGAGCATATATTTGATGAATTAGATGGAACTGAAGGGCTTTTAGTAGCTTCAAAGATAGCTGATAAAGTTGGTATAACAAGAAGTGTTATAGTTAATGCTTTAAGAAAATTTGAAAGTGCTGGGGTAATAGAGTCAAGATCTCTTGGAATGAAGGGAACTCATATAAGAATACTTAATGAAAAGTTATTAGATGAGTTGAAAAAGATTAAATAGTTTGTTTTAAAATCTGTATCTGTTTTAGATACAGATTTTTTAATATATAAAATGATAAAATACATAATTATGTGAAAAAGTGTATTTTATGAATAGTTATTTTTATGAAGGGGAAAATCGTAATGAGTATTTTTTATATTATTTTAAGAAGGATAAAAATAATATAAAATTTTGTTGATACAATAAGAACCTTATGGTATACTAACAAAGGTAATAAAATACACACATTACCCAATGCAGGTAGTTGGTGCCTATTAGGTGGCTGCTTGTGAAGAAGGTAGTGGAGGAAAAACCAGGAGGTAAGAAAATGTCAGTAATATCAATGAAACAATTATTAGAAGCTGGTGTACACTTTGGTCACCAAACTAGAAGATGGAACCCTAAGATGGCTCCTTACATCTTTACAGAAAGAAACGGAATCTATATCATAGATTTACAAAAGACTGTAAAGAAAGCTGAAGAAGCTTACAACTTTATTAAGGAAGTTGCTGCAGAAGGAAAAGATATCTTATTCGTTGGAACAAAGAAACAAGCTCAAGAAGCTATCCAAGAAGAAGCTATAAGATCAAACATGCACTTTGTTAACAACAGATGGTTAGGTGGAATGTTAACTAACTTCGAAACAATAAAGACTAGAATTAAGAGATTAGCTGAAATCGAAAGAATGCAAGAAGATGGAACTTTCGAAGTTCTTCCAAAGAAAGAAGTTATAAAGCTTAAGGGAGAATTAGAAAAGTTAGAAAAGAACCTTGGTGGAATCAGAAACTTAGACTGCGAAAACATCGGAGCTATGTTCGTAGTTGACCCAAGAAAAGAAAAGAATGCTATTTCAGAAGCTAAGATTTTAGGAATTCCTGTAGTAGCTATAGTTGACACTAACTGTGACCCAGAAGAAGTTGATTACGTAATTCCAGGTAACGATGATGCTATAAGAGCCGTTAAGTTAATAACTGCTAAAATGGCTGACGGAATCATCGAAGGAAGACAAGGTGAGCAATTAGCTGAATAATTAGCTATGTAAAAAGGTAGGTGAAGTATTCTTCATTTACCTTTTAACCTAAATGATAAGGGTTACTTAATATAAAGGAGGAAATGAATATGATAACTGCAAAATCAGTTAAGGAATTAAGAGAAATGACTGGCGCAGGAATGATGGACTGCAAAAAGGCTTTAACAGAAACTAATGGAGATATAGAAAAGGCTGTAGAATTCTTAAGAGAAAAAGGATTAGCTGCTGCTGCAAAGAAAGCAGGAAGAGTTGCTGCTGAAGGTCTTGTTAAGACATATATTACAGAAGATAATAAGAAGGCTGGTATCGTAGAAGTTAACTGTGAAACAGATTTCGTTGCTGCTAATGAACAATTTGTAGCTTTTGCTGATTCACTAGCTAAGATGGTTGTTGATACAACAGCTACAACTGTTGAAGAATTCTTAAACGAAAAGTACAATGAAGAACAAACAGTTCAAGAAGCTTTAACTGCTTTAATTGCTACTTTAGGTGAAAACATGACAGTAAGAAGATTCAAGAAGGTTGAAGTTGCTAATGGTGCAGTTCAAACTTATATTCACGGTGGTGGAAGAATTGGTGTTGTTGTTGAATTAGGATGCGAAACTGAATCTCAAGTAGTTGTAGATTTAGCTAAAGAACTTTGTATGCAAGTTGCAGCTGCAAACCCATTATTCTTAAATGAAGAAGGTGTTGATAAGGAAGCTGTAGAAAAGGAAAGAGAAATCTACAGAGTTCAAGCTCTTAATGAAGGAAAACCAGAAAAGATCGTTGATAAAATGGTTGAAGGAAGAATCAAGAAATACTATAAAGAAGTATGTCTTGTAGATCAAGCTTGGGTTAAAGATGGAGATAAGAGCATAGCAAAGCTTGTTGAAGAAAAATCTAAAGAAGTTGGTTCTCCAATCACTGTTAATAGCTTCGTAAGATTTGAAAGAGGCGAAGGTATAGAAAAAGTTGTTGAAGATTTTGCTGCAGAAGTTGCAAAGCAAATGGGTAAATAGTTAAAACCAAAGAGAACACTAAGTGTTCTCTTTTTTTAAAGATATAGGAATTTACGTTGGAGGTATAGAGATGTCTAATTCTAAGTATAAAAGAGTGATGCTAAAGATATCAGGTGAAGCTTTAGCTGGAGAAAATGGATTCGGTTTGGATTTTAATGTAGCTACAAGAATAGCTTTAGAAATTAAAGAACTTGTGAATATGGGGATTGAAGTAGGTGCCGTTGTTGGTGGTGGTAACATTTGGAGAGGTAGAAGCGGTGAAGGTATGGATAGAACTACTGCTGACTACATGGGAATGCTAGCTACTTGTATAAATGCTTTAGCATTACAAGATTCATTAGAACAAGTTGGAGTAATGACAAGAGTACAAACGGCTATAGAAATGAAGGAAGTTGCAGAACCTTTCATTAGAAGAAGAGCTATGAGACATCTTGAAAAAGGAAGAGTTGTAATTTTTGCCGCAGGAACTGGAAACCCTTATTTTTCAACTGATACAACTGCAGCATTAAGAGCAGCAGAAATAGAAGCAGATGTAATATTATTAGCTAAAAAAGTTGATGGAGTATACGATAAGGATCCTCATAAGTATTCAGATGCTAAAAAATATGATACACTATCATATATAGAGGTTCTTGAACAAGGATTACAGGTAATGGATTCAACAGCTACTTCTTTATGTATGGATAATAATATTCCTATACTTGTATTTGGTTTAGATGAACCTGGAAATATTAAAAGAGCTGCACAAGGCGAAAAAATAGGAACGCTTGTATCAAAAAAGTAGGAGGGTTAAAATGATCAAGGACATTATTAAGAATTCAGAAGAAAAAATGAAAAAGACTATTTCAGTTCTTAATTCAGAGTTATCGACTATGAAAGCAGGAAGAGCTAATCCAACTATGCTTGATAGAATTCAAGTAGAGTATTATGGAAGCTTATGTCCACTTAATCAAGTTGCCAATGTATCTGCTCCAGAACCAAGAGTACTTATGATAACACCTTGGGAAAAACCATTACTAAAAGATATAGAAAGAGCTATACTTAAGTCGGATTTAGGATTAAATCCTTCAAATGATGGTTCAGTAATAAGATTAATAATACCTGAATTAACAGAAGAAACTAGAAAGAACTTAGTTAAGAATGTTAAAAAGACAGGTGAAGATGCTAAAGTTGCAGTTAGATCTGTAAGAAGAGATGCTAATGAAAAGATAAAAGCATTAAAGAAGGATTCAGATATGTCAGAAGATGAAGTTAAGAAGGGTGAGGATCAAGTTCAAAAAATAACTGATTCTTACGTTAAAGAAATTGACAACATAATTTCAGCTAAGGAAAAGGAAATAATGTCAATTTAGGCTAGCAAATAAAAAACCTGCTCCAAGGGCAGGTTTTTTGTTAATTAGATATTATGGGAGGGGCCAACCTTGTTTAGTTTTTTTAAGAATAAGAAAAAGAATAGCTTGGATAATGACGAAAATATAGAATTAGATATGAATAATATCCCTAAACATGTAGCTATTATAATGGATGGTAATGGAAGATGGGCAAAACAAAGAAATCTTCCAAGAACTATGGGGCATAAAGCTGGTGTAGAAACAATAAGACGCATAATTAAAGAAGGGGATAGACTTGGCATTAAATACATGACTTTATATGCATTTTCAACTGAAAATTGGAAGAGGCCTAAAGAAGAAGTTGGAGCGCTAATGAAGTTACTTGTTCAATACTTAAAGCAAGAAATAGATGAATTAGATAGAAATGGTGTTGTTATAAATGTTCTTGGAGATATCTCTAAACTACCAGAAGAGTGCATAAGGGAAATAGAGAGAGCTAAAGAAAGAACAAAAAATAATAATGGAATAGTTATGAATGTAGCTTTAAATTATGGTGGAAGAGATGAAATTATAAGAGCAATAAAAGCAATAGCCAATGATTATAAAGATGAAAAAATAGATATAAATAATATAGATGATATTCTAGTGAATAATTATTTATATACTGCAAGAATGCCAGACCCAGATATAATAATTCGACCATCAGGAGAACAAAGATTAAGTAATTTTCTTTTATGGCAATGTGCATATTCAGAGTTTTGGTATTCAGATATTAATTGGCCTGATTTTAAGGAGAATGATTTACAAAGAGCAATTTATGATTACCAAAACAGAGATAGACGTTTTGGTGGAATAAAATAGATTGGGGTGAAGGTATTGAAATCAGATAACAGATATCTAGGTGCACTTATGATAGCACCATTTATATTATTTATATTTTGGGGAGGTTTACCTCTAAAAATATTTACTTTCATTTTATCTGCTTTAGGAATGTATGAATTTTATAAAGCGTTAAAAGAAAAAGACTTTAAACCAATTGAAATGGTAGGATATATTTTATTAATACTATTCTATTTGTTTGATAATGATTTTGAAAAGCTTATTTTTATGATAATTTTAGCAACATTTATACTTTTAATAATACCTGTAGTAGACTTAAAGTATACATTTATTGATGTTGCAATTACTTTGCTAGGATTCTTATATGTGGGCATTTTGTTTAGTTTTATATACCTAGTAAGTGAAAAAAGCGGTGGAGCTTTTTATGTATGGCTAATATTTATAGGATCATGGATGACAGATACAACTGCATATTATGCTGGTAGATTATTTGGAAAAACAAAGTTATGCCCAAAAGTAAGTCCTAAGAAAACTATAGAGGGTTCTATTGGAGGACTTATAGGATCAACAATTTCTTGTGGAATATTAGGATTTGTTGCTCAAGGATATATAGCTACTTTTCCAATATATCATTTCTTTATTATAGGAGCATTATGTGGAGTGTTTAGTCAGTTTGGTGATTTAGTAGCATCTTCTGTAAAAAGATATGTAGGAATAAAGGATTATAGTAATCTTATTCCAGGTCATGGTGGTATATTAGATAGGTTTGATTCAATATTATTCTCAGGATTAATAGTATTCTATTACTTAACTTTTATATTAGCATTGTAAATTAAAAAATATTATGTTTTATTTCTGCAAATATAACCCCTTTTCTTTGCATATATTTTAATGTATGTGCAAGGGAGGGGGTTTTTTGGAGTTTATAAGAAGATATAAAAAACTAATTGATTTGATTATGCTTTTATTAATAATAACGATTCTAACATTAATTATAAAATACTATTTCAAACCCTTTATATGGATGGTTATAATGTTTCTCATTGCAAGTCCATTATACAAGTTTTTTATAAAGTTAAATATACATGATAAAATTGCCGGAGCGTTATCAATTTTATTTGTAAATTTAGCTTTAGTTATATTTATTATTTATCTTGGTGGTAGTATATTCATTTTATTAAAAAAATTATATGAGGGAAATATTAAACTTATAGAAGATTTAATTAGAACTTATATTGGATTTATTGATATAGGAGATGGAAAAAGTATTGCAGGTAGTGTTATATCTATATTAAATCAGGATTTTATAAAAACAAGTGCTATAACAACAGGAGAAGGAATAGCAGCATTCTTTATAGGCAATATATGTGCTTTTTTTATTTTAGTGGATAAAGAAAAAATGAAGGATTTAGTTAAAAGATTAATACCAAGAGATATATTATATAAAGCTAAGTATCAAGGTGGTAACTTTAAGGAAATGATAGGTATTCAAGCTATATTAGTATTAATGTCAACCCTTGAAATAATTATAGGGTTCATAATGTTTAGGGTTCCAAAAGCAGTTTTACTTGGAGTTATTTGTGGAATATTAGACATATTACCTTATGTAGGAACAATAATTGTATTTGTACCTATAATAATATACAATATTATAGTGGAAGATTATATAGTAGCTTTTGGGTTGATATGCTTATATATTTTAGTTCAAGTTATTAGAGAAGTGCTTGAAGCAAAATTTTTAAGTGATAAACTAGAATTACATCCCTTATTAGTTTTATTATCTATATATATAGGTGTTAAGTTATTTGGGATTCTTGGAATAGTTGTAGGCCCTATGTATGGGATTCTAGCTAAGGATATAATCTATGGAGAAGATAAGTAGCAATTAGGAGGATAAAGACATGAAGAAACTTTCAATATTAGGGGGAACAGGGTCAATAGGACTTCAAACTTTAGATGTAATTAGAAAATCTAATAAAGAGTTAAAATTGATTGGGGTAACTGCTAATTCATCTGTAGAAAAGATGATAGAAATAATAAATGAGTTTAAGCCGAAATATGTAGGAATGATGGATAGTAGCTCAGCTTTAAAGATAAAAGAATATTGCACTGAGAATAATTTTGATATTGAGATTCTTGAAGGAATGGAAGGGTTAATAAAAATAGCATCCCTTGAAGAAATAGATATTGTTGTTACTTCAGTTGTAGGTATGATAGGTTTAAAGCCGACAATGGCAGCTATTGAAGCAAAGAAAGACATTGCTCTTGCAAATAAGGAAACTCTTGTTGTTGCAGGTGAATTAGTTATGCAGGCAGCAAAGGATAATGGAGTGAAAATTCTTCCGGTTGATTCAGAACATAGTGCTATATTTCAGTCATTAAGAGGGAATAGCTTAGATAGTTTAAAGAAGATAATATTAACTGCATCTGGAGGCCCTTTTAGAGGAAGAAAGATAGATGATTTAAAGGAGATAACTTTAGAAGAAGCTCTTAATCATCCAAACTGGAGTATGGGAAAGAAGATTACAATAGATTCAGCTACATTAATGAATAAGGGCCTTGAAGTAATTGAAGCTCATTGGTTGTTTAATTGTAGTTATGATAATATTCAAGTTGTAGTTCATCCTCAAAGTATTATACATTCTATGGTTGAATATAAGGATGCAAGTATAATAGCTCAACTTGGATCTCCAGATATGAGGCTTCCTATACAATATGCATTGAATTATCCAGAAAGAAAAGAAGAAGTAGCTAAATCTATTGATTTTTGGGAAATATCAAAATTAACTTTTGAAAAACCAGATTTAGAAACATTTAAATGTCTAAGACTTGCGTATGAAGCAGGAAAAAAGGGTGGCTTAGTTCCAACAGTTTTAAATGCTGCTAATGAAGTTGCTGTGCAATTTTTCTTAGATAAGAAGATAAAATTCTTAGAAATAGGAGATATTATTGAAGAAGCTATAAATTACTTTAGTGTTGAATGCAAAAAAGAGTTATCCTTAGATAACGTAATTGAATTAGATAAAAAAGTAAGAGAGTATGTAGCGTGTAATAGAGGTTAGGAGGAAAGACATTGAATTATATTTTGGCGATTTTAGGGTTTGGTTTATTAATCATAGTACATGAATTTGGACACTTTATAGCAGCAAAATTAAATGGGGTTAAGGTTGTTGAATTTTCTATAGGTATGGGACCAAAGATACTTTCACATCAAGGGAAGGAAACAAGATATTCTCTTTCGTTATTACCTATAGGTGGATATGTTCAAATGTTAGGGGAAGAAGAGGCTGTAGATGACGAAAGGAGTTTTTCAGCTAAATCACCATTAAGAAGAATTTCTATAATCTTAGCTGGAGCTTTCATGAATTTTGTATTAGCAATAGTTATTTTAAGTACTATATTTAATATTTTTGGATTTGTAACTACAAGCTTAGATAGAATTGAGGCTGGAACACCAGCTGCTTCAGCAGGATTAATGCCAGGAGACAAAATAACTAGAGTAAATGGAAGTAAAGTGTTTACAAATAGCGATATTTCTGTTGGCGTAAATATGAATAAAGGCAAAACAATAGACCTTGAGTATGAAAGAGGAGGATTAAAAGATACAGTAACGATACAACCTGCATATATAGAGGATGAAGGAAGGTATATGATAGGAGTTTATTTCAAGGGTGAAGAAAATCCTAGTATATTAAGCAGTATAAAGGAAAGTTTTAATGAAACTGCATCTTTGATTTCTCAAACTTTTAAAGGGTTAAAAATGATATTTACAGGAGAAGCCAATTTAAAAACTGACGTTGGAGGTCCTGTTACAATAATTAAGATGTCAGCAGGTGCAGCAGAAGTAGGTGTGTGGAATTTAATGAAGCTAGTTGCAATACTTTCTGTTAGCATAGCAGTGTTTAATTTATTACCATTCCCGGCTTTAGATGGTGGATGGGCAGTTATATTATTTATAGAATTAATAACAAGAAGAAAGGTACCAGATAAAATAGTAGGGGTTCTAAATACAGTAGGATTTATGCTACTGATAGGAATTATGATATTAGTAACAATAAAGGATATAATTTTCCCTATTAGTTTTTAGGAGTGTAGGATAAAATGGATAGAAAGTTAACAAGAAAAGTAAAAGTAGGAAAGGTATATGTAGGAGGAGATGCTCCTGTTACAATCCAATCTATGACTAATACAGATACAAGAGATGTTGAGGCTACATTAAAGCAAATTAGAGAACTTTATAATGCAGGATGTGAAATTATAAGATGTACAGTGCCTGATATGGAGGCTGCGGAAGCAATTAAAGAAATAGTAAAACAATCACCTATTCCGGTAGTTGCAGATATACATTTTGATTATAGATTAGCTCTAAAAGTTGTTGAAAATGGTATATCAGCAGTTAGGATTAACCCGGGGAATATTGGAAGTATTGAAAGAGTTAGAATGGTTGCTGAAGCTTGTAAAGCTAAAAATATTCCAATAAGAATTGGTGTGAATTCAGGCTCTTTAGAAAAAGAGATTCTAGAGAGAGATGGAAAGCCTACAGCTAAAGGATTAGTAGAAAGCGCATTAGCTCATGTTAAAATATTAGAAGCAGTAGATTTTAAGGATATAGTAATTTCTATTAAATCTTCAGATGTTAGAATGATGATAGATGCTTATAGGCTTATGAGTGAAAAGGTTGATTATCCTCTTCATTTAGGAGTTACTGAGTCGGGAACTCCATTTAGAGGAACAATAAAGTCAAGTATAGGTATTGGTACATTACTTGCAGAAGGAATAGGAGATACTATAAGAGTTTCCCTTACAAGTGATCCAATTGAGGAAATTAAAGTTGCAAAGGAAATGTTAAAGGCTTTGGGGTTAAGAAAGGGTGGGCTTGAATTTGTTTCTTGTCCAACATGTGGAAGAACACAAATAAAGCTTATTGAAATTGCAAATGAAGTTGAGAGAAGACTTGAAGGCAATAATAAAGATATAAAAGTTGCAGTTATGGGATGCATAGTTAATGGACCAGGAGAGGCTAGAGAGGCTGATATTGGCATAGCTGGAGGTAAAGGCGAAGGAATTATATTTAAAAAAGGTGAAATAATTAAAAAGTGCAAAGAAGAGGATTTAATTGAAGAATTAATGAAGGAAATAAAGTTGCTTTAATTAAACCTAATTGATGTAAAAATTTATCGTTAGAGTATAATTTTAGTAGGCAGAGATAGTAATAAAAACTAGATAAAAATAAAAGGAGATGCAAAAGCATCTCCCAATATACATAAATATCCATT
>NZ_JAHAIF010000086.1 GCF_018372875.1 Clostridium sp.
GCAAAAGGATTGTATAATAATCCTTATGGAGGAAAGTTATCTTTAGATGAAATATCAAGAATGCAATGTGGCTTTGATAAAATAGCACAAAAGAATTGGAAATATGAACTAGGATTAGATAGATATAATAATAGAATTCTTGATTATCATAATGAAAATCCGATAAAAATGCTATAAAGGGGGTAAGTAACCCTAAATTAGATATAATAAATAATTCAGATGACTGGATAAAATCGCTTTCGAAAGAAGAAATAGATTCACTATATAAATATCAATCAAATGATATTTATGAGAGATTGAATTCAGGATTAAGAAACGGTGAAATTGATGATGATTTAATTGAAACTATAAAAAATCTAGATAGTGCAATATCAAAAGGGAATATAAATGGTGAAATTGAGCTATATAGAGGATTTACCAAAGAAGATATAATAGAAAATTGGGATAAAATAATTAAGAATCAGGAGTACACATTTAGAGATAAAGGATATGTCTCAACAAGCTTAAAACCATCAGTAGCAGATAATTTTGCAATGTTAAATGATGAAGATGGGATATTTGCATATATAAAGGTATCTAATAGTAATGGTGCAAATATAAATGCTATTGGTTCTATAGGTGAAGCTGAAATACTTTTAGAAAGAGGATTGAAATATACGATTACAAAAGCTTGGGAAGAAAATGGATACAAGTATGTAATAATGGAGGTACGTAAATAATGAAGTATAAACCAACATCAGTAATTGAAAGATGGGCATTAGATAAAGCAACAAAAAATGAAGATATATCTCAATGTTTTTTCTGTAAACATAGTTTGCCTAAAGGTAAATGTGATGCATTTCCTAATGGGATACCAAAGGAAATAAAAGAAAATTTTTTCATTCATACTAAACCATATGAAGGTGATAATGGTATATTATTTGAAGCAGAAAAAGATGAGTATAATAATATAAACTTTCAAGCAATGAAAAAGGAATCATTAGATGAATTAATAAATAGAAAGAAGAAATGAATGCATAATAAAGAATAGATTAACTGCATAAAAAGTAGTAATAGAAGAGTATAGATAAGTCAATAATACTAATAAAGTTTGTCATTGCATAATATTAATAATGCAGTGAATAGGGGGCAATGGGGGCAATGGGGGCAGAGTGGCAGAGGAAAATCGAAAGTAATTTCTAGTTGATGAAAACTAAAAATACTTTTTAAAAATCTTTACCACCTTATACCTTTGAATCTAAAGTACAAGAAAAAATCGTTGTAACTGAAATGTCGATACTTCAATTACAACGATTTTTTTTTTGCTTATTTATTATACCTAAGATAGAAATACAAGAGGTAGAATGATAAAATAAAGGTAATATATTGAAGGAAACTTATATAGAAAAACTAACTACATAACACTAAAAATGATAAGTGAGAAAAAGTAGTTAAAAAGTAATGTAAAGCATTGAAAATACTAGGTTTAATAATAATAAAATGTTAAGACAGGCTCTGCCTCAAGGGGGTAAGTAAAGCTGAGATAAATACTGCTGAAGGTATTAAAAACATTATTAATAGAAAAGGATATTCAGTAGATGATTTTGCTAAGTTATTACATCCAGATAGAATGTTAACAGATTCAGAAAAAGTTCTAGTTGATTCTATAAGAAAAGAGATAGGATTACCATCAGCAGACACTTTAATGTGTAAAACAATACCACAAAGTGATATATATAAGTATCTATACAATGAATATGACGGAGTAAGAGGTTTTACAGCGGTAAGTGAACATGGAGCTAATTTAAAAACTCTACTTGATAAATATAATGGATCAAGATTAGATTACAATAATACAGCATTTAAGACGACAACTGGTGTTGATGGTATTTCACAGTCTGTTGGATTACCAGATAAATTTTATGGGACAATAGAATATAAAGTTAACGATGTAGATAAAATATCTATCCCAGACTGGAAAGCTAAAGCTGATGATTATCCTTATACAGGAAAAGCATTTACAGGTAGTACAGATGTTGTTTTGCCTGAATATTTTCAAGAGTCTAGAAAGTTTGTTAATGGAGATGTTTTAAATATTATAGATTCTCAAAGTTGTCAAGTAATTAGAAAATTTAAATATAATATAAAATTTGGATGGATTGATTTTAATTAGGAGGTTGATATATTATGTATGGAATTTACAATAAAAAAATATATAGGTTAAATATATTGGAAAATGGTTTTGAAATTTATTCTGAATCAAAAGATAAGGTTGATTCAAGTTTTAAAGAAATAAAAATACAGCAAGGCTTTTTTTCAAGAAGTGTATACAGTAAAGAAATAAAATTAACAGATTTAGAACTAGCGTATGAGTTGAATTATAAAGTTATATTTAAAGGGAGTGAATATAAATGCTTAAAAGTAAATTCACAAACTTTAGATATAAATTATATAACCATTTATACAAGTGACTCTGATATTGCTAAAAAATATGGATTTACAAAAAAAGAACAATTTATTTTTGATAAAGATGTATCTTTAGATAAAATAGATGCATTAATTGAAATTAAGAAGCCTATATTAAAATTTAGTAATTTAAAAGAGCAAAAAATAACAATAAACCAAAAAGATATTAAAAATTATCTATCAAATATTATTGAACAATAACTGCAAAAAATTATAATAATTAAATTCATAATAATAGATAAAGAAATAATAGTAATATTTTTATAATAGAGATAAAAATAATTTATTGCATAATTTTAATAATGCAGTGAAAGAAGTTAAAAGGTTAATGTTTCAGTAAATGGAGCATTAATCTTTTTTTCTTGTAATGCCTAATGTAGAAATAAAAGAAGTAGCGTGATAAAATAAGTGTAATAGATTAAAGGAAATTACTGTTAAAAACTTAGCTACATAACACTAAAAATGGTAAGTAAGTAAAAGCAGTTAAAAAAAGTCTAAAGTATTGAAAACACTAGGTTGATAGAAAAGATAGACTTTGCCACAAGGGGGTTAGTAATACTGGAAAATATTCCGCATTTGGAGAAATGCCAATAGAAGATGGAATAAGATATGATGGCTATTGGAAATATCAAGAAGCATTAGAAAAAGGACAGTTTAAGAATGGTTCTATATTTGATGGATGGTATAAAGTAGATGGTTCAATGAATTATCCGGACAATTGGGGGGCAATACCAGGAACAGAAGAAGTGGTAACTTTGGGGAATAACGGAGTAATTGAGGTTGGTAGATATGGGACTCCAGGAAGTTCGAGTGCGTACGTTACAGAAACAGGTGTAACAACTGATAGATTGGCATTACCACCTAATACTAATCAAAATGAATATATAAGATATAAAATAAATGGTTCAATTAGCAATGTTGAAAGAGCAGTAGTTGCACTATGGGTTGGTGATAAAGGTTTGGGAATTCAATATAAATTACCAAAACCAATTAATTGGTATGTAGAACGAGGAATATTAATTCCAGAATAAAAGGAGGAATAGATATGAATATTCAACAGATAGTTTTGAATGATTTGAATAAAATAGTTAATGAAGAAATAATTGGAAATAATCTGAAAAATATTCGTTTCGATTATGGAGATGGTGGATATGAACCGGGAAATTATGTGTATGAAGATAATGGATTATATCATTACGTTGGAGTAGGTGATAGAGGTGGTATTGAAATAAGTAAGGAATCAAAGAATGTAGACGAAGTACTTTATGAGATTTATAGAGATATAACTTTTAAAGAAGCAACTAAGTATGCAATGATTAATAGAGAGAAAGGTAAAGATTGGAGAAGAATATTATTTGCAAAACAGCTAGAAATGTTAAGAATAATTGGTAATAGGTTTTATATAAAGAGGAGTAATGAGATTCAAGAAATTCTAAAGTCTAATCCATATAATGATAATATTTAATAAATGATTATATGAGCTTTTAATAACAAATATTGTATGAAGGATATGTAAAGATTATTAAAAAGGAAGGTATCTTTATGAAACGTTCCAACCATTATCTTCGAGATAAGGTGCGGCAATAAAGATGGACTGGAATAATATGAATTGTATTAAACAATTAGATTTTCTCAGAATCCAAATGATTGGATGGGAACCGCATTAGGTGATGAATGGAGTTACTTAGAAAATAATTATGGATATACAGATTTGATACAATATGGAGGATATTGGTATGGAATTAAGTGATACTAAAAGAATCGCGATGAGCTTTAATAAGATGGCAAGAGAAAAAATGGGAGGGAAAGCTACTGGGTTTTGCATTTTTAATGTAAATGATGATGCTAATCATCGTGAGTTTAGTGTGGATTTTATGGCATACAATTACTTCCCAATAAGACTAAATTATGAAAAGGGAAGATTCGGGTGTTGTATAATATTGGGTGAAAAATCAATTGCTATCGAAAGCTCACAGCAATGGTGGGATGAGGCTGATTTTAATTTATTTTTCGAAGAGCTACAAACAGAATTAGAATTACGAATTCCAGATAAATTTTTAAAGGCACATGGTTGGCTCTAAAATTTATTATGGTTATACTTTAGGACTTCAAGACCCCTAACTAAAAAGCTATTTTAATCGCTGTCTGTTCACGAAGTGAATGACACACAGGTAACAGTATCTTTTTGTCGTTTACCTAGAGGGGAAAGGACACCTTATGGCGAAATTTGCCACTAAGAATAGGAAAGGATTTGTCTGACATTTTCTTGTGGTTATTTTGCAAAAGTTTGATTTTACTGACTTCTTATGAGTTGATAAAAAACAATCTTCCACAGAACCAAAGTTTACTTGATTATCTACAAATCCAGTGA
>NZ_JAHAIF010000087.1 GCF_018372875.1 Clostridium sp.
CAATCACTTGAAGTGGCTATATCACTGGATTTGTAGATAATCAATCTAACTCTAATCCATTTGAAGTAACATAATCTAATTTAGGGTTACTTACCCCCTTGGGGCAGAGTCTGTCTTATTATTTTTAATGGCAGAATTGAGTATTTTCAACCCTTACCACAGTTTTAAGACTATTTCCAACTACTTGCACTCTGTGAAAGTGATTCACACCAAATCATAGATTTGGGTTCTCTACTTTTCTCATGCCTTATAGTTGTTTTTTACTATAGTTCTATTGATTGATGAATTGTATTTTCAGTTATTTATTCTATTGAACTATTTTATTATTTATTAATTGGTTATTTATTATAGTTTCTTCACTGATTATTGCTATTCTTCTTATCTGATTAGATTTTCTTTTATTATCTTATTATTTATTCTGAATAGATATTATTTATATTACTCAATTATTTATTCTTGTTAGTTGTTATTTATTATTAATGAAATAGACTTTAGGTCTATTTCAATTATTACTTTCCTTTAGGTTCTTCTTCCCCCCTATCCCCCCGTTCCTCTTTCCGAGTCCCGAGTCCAGAGTTCCTATTTCCAAGTTCCATTATTTATATGTTTCATCTTTCCAATTCTTTTTATTTTTTAAGTGAGACTCTAAATTTTACATTTAGCTAGTCGAACTTACACCTACGAATGCATATGAGTAGTGTGTTTCCTATATCTTTTATCTAGCCTAGGATTTCCTAGCTTATCAGCCTACGATAGCTTTCAACCTTAGTTCTCTTAGCTTTTATAAATATTTCAATGCATGAAAAAAAGATTAATGCCCCATTACTGAAACACTAATCTTTTTAACTTCTTTCACTGCATTATTACAATTATGCGGTATATTTTATAAAATTAATTTCTTACAACTATATCACTTACATAGTTAATAAGATTTATGCAGTAACTTTTATTATAATTTTGCAGTTAGCTTAATGCTCTTCTACTAATATGTGTTTCCAAATCAGCTAATCTAGTTGGAATTGGTAATCTACTTTCATTATTAATTAAATTTAATACTATTTCTGTAGAAGTTTCTAAATCAACATTGTTTCCGCATGATATAAATATAGGCTTTACATCTTTTCTTGTTCTAAGAGTTCTACCATATACTTCTCCATTTATTATAATATCAGTATATGAACCTACTTTATTTTCTGGTATATTAAAATCCACTCCATTAACTTTTAAATAACTTTTTGCAACTCCTATAGTTGGTTTATTTAAGAAAAATGATGCATGTGTAGCTATTCCCATATGATTAAAATGTAAATATCCATTACCATCAAAGATAAATACATCAGGTTCTACTACTAATTTTTTTGAAGCTTCAATAATTAAAGGCAATTCCCTGAATGCTAAAAATCCAGGTATATATGGTACTTCTATTTCTCCGACCCTATTAACCTTTTCAACTACCTCTTTAGTATTATAATCAATAACAACTATACAACATGTTCCATACTGCTTATTTCCATCTTCCCAATAAGCTAAATCCACACCTGCCACTAATCTAATACTATACTTATTAAAGGTATTTTTTAACATTATCTTTTTCTTTAACTCATTTTGTATCTCAATGAACTCTGATTCCTCATAAATATTAAAATTATGAACTTCCTTTATTTCCATACTACTCTCTTCCTATAGCTTTATACCACTCTTTTTGGCTACTAATCATTTTTAAATCATCTTCTGTTGGCTCTAATTTCTCTTTAATTAGAACTCCTTTTTCACTCCACTCCTTGATGTTTAAGCATACACCACATTCATATTCAGCTACAGACTTTAACTTTCCATTCTCAAACCAAGTTTCTTCTTTCCCTGTTATTACCCCATATTTCATGTATTGCCTACTCTTCATATTACCATATTTATAAAATTTTACATATTCTCCATGTGAAAATCCTTCTTTATAAAAACAATAATGTGCTAATTCTCCACTATTATATAGCTCATACACTAATCCTGTGAATGGCTTTCCGCCTTCATCTTCTGGTTTATCTAAAATTCTATCACTACAATATTCATTCCATAACTCTTCAAAATCAACTCCGTTATTTAATACATATTCTTTAGTTAATATATTATTTTCCATATTTCAACACCTCCGGGAAATAATTTGCTCCATCTGTTATAAATTCGCAATGCGGGCATCTTGGCATTGGAACTCCAGCTGGCATATATTTATTAATTTTTCTAGCACTAATTACATGTACCATAAATTCATCTAAGCTAGCATTTTGTCTTGCTAATAATGCCTCATTTAATGCATTAACTTCAGCATGAGAACCAGCTCCTAGAGTCTTTTTATAACCATCCCTAATATCTGATGGCATATTATTTATTCTTTCTCTAATTAAATCATGTTGTATACTTGGAGCCTTTCCATCAATATTATTTGTTCCAAAATAATATTTTCCTGTTTTTGTATCTAATACGCCTGCAACTGCTGGACCAAGCTCTGTTTTTGTTAATCCACTTTCTTTTAATCTAGCTAACTCTTCATGCGTTGAACCTCTTAAATTAATACGATTATTAATTTGCTCAGAAGTTAACTTACCATATTTATTTCTTAAATAGTCAATTCTACTTAATTCATGGTTACTTACCCCCTTGGGGCAGAGTCTGTCTTTTTATTTTTAGTGTTATGTAGCTATTATTTCAGCCTTAATTTTCCTTAATATGTTAACCTTATTTTATCATGCTACTTCTTTTATTTCTACATTCGTCATTGCATAAAAAAAGATTACTGCTCCAACTACTGAAACATTAACCCTTTAAATTTTTTCACTACACTATTAATATTATGCAGTAATTTTTTTCATATATATTATAAAATATAATCATTGTTTCTTTATCCTTATTATGAATTCAATTATAATATTATTTTGCAGTTACTATTCAATAATATTTGATAGATAATCTCTAATATTCTTTTGTTCTATCTTTATTTTTTGATCTTTTAAGTGACTAAATTTTAATATAGGCTTCTTTATTTCAATTAATGCATCTATTTCATCTAAAGATACATCTTTATCAAAAATAAATTGCTCCTTTTTTATAAATCCACACTGGTTAGCAATATCAGAATCACTCGTAAATATAGTTATATAGTTTATATCTACTGTTTCCTTAGCAACTTTTAAACACTTGTATTCATTTCCTCTATATAGAACCCTATACTCTACCTCATATATGATATCCACATCATTCATATCCACTTCTTTTATAAATATATCTTTATGAACATTGCCAGCTAAGTCAACCAATTCATTAAATCCTAGTTCAGCAACTCTTGTTTTTAATCTAACTTTTGATTGTCTAACGTTGGCTAAATATATTTTATTTTTATAAATAGCATATATCACTTTAATTTCCTCCTATCATAACCCACTTTATATCTGTATCTATGTCATAAATATATTGTTGTACAACTTTCCCTGTATTACTATCTATAATCTTAATAATATCTCCATCCACAAATTTTCTAGTATCTTGAAAATATTCAGGTAAAACAACATCTGCACTACCTATAAATGCTTTTCCTGTATAAGGATAATCATCAGCTTTAGGTTTCCAGTCTAGGATAGATATTTTATCTACATCGTTAACTTTATATTCTATTGTCCCATAAAATTTATCTGGTAATCCAACAGACTGTGAAATACCATCAACACCAGTGTAATTTTCAGAATGCGCATATGTTACTGTACCTGATACATCATTAGCATATTGCCTTGAAAGTGCTTCCCATATATTTTTTGGGTCTAATAAAGTTTTTGTCCCCCATTCAGGATACATACCGTTCAATCCACGCCAATTATTAAATACTTGACCTCCTGGTGTATGCTCCATAATTGTTCCACCTATACATTGAGCGTATTGACCTGCCTCAGCTTAGTTTCCACTCCAGAAAACTGCTCCATCTCTTGGAGATGATATATCAAAATAGGAAACTCTCCATAAAATTTTGTTTCATTATTTATAATGTATCTTGCAGCATCTTCTGGAGACATTCAATCAAAATATGTATTCTGTGGAAAACTCTATTTCACACCTATATTGCAAAGCTAGTAAAATCAGGTCTTCCATATAATCATAGAAAGTTTTGTATGATTAAGCCTTTCGTATACTTGAGGGCAAATTTCGTTATAAGGTGTTCTCTTCCCTACAAAAAAGATACTATTACCTGCATATCATCCACTGCGTAAACAAGCAAGAAATAGTATCTTTTTAATTTATGAATTTTGAAATTCTAAAATATATACTTAATTAAACATAATTAATAACTATTCCTGCCTGGGCAGATTTATTATCAAAATATGATAATATTTTTCCCCATGAATAATCATATTCAAGACCAGATATATTCTCTTTATTAGGGTTACCTAAGTTATCTAATAAAAACTTATCATTTTCTTTTCTTAATTCTTGTAAGGCAGTACCAGTCATTGTTTTGTAACTCATCTTGTACTTTTTATCAGCATTACACAAATCAATCTTTTTAATAAAGGCTTCTTTGCAATAGATACTAGTCCAAAACTTTGAACCATATAGTTCCAGCGGCATTTTAGATATATATACTTTCTCATTTTTCATATTTATTATGTTGAATTCATCACTTTGCAAAACATCAGCTTTTGTTTTAGGTTCAATAATATATTTACCTAATTTCAGTTTTCCATTTTTCATAATATTCTCCTATTTAACTTCATTCATCATATTAAAATACTCTTCGAGAGATATTTTTGTGTTCGTTAATTCTATAGTCTGAGCATCTAATCTTTCCAAAAAACCATTTGCACAATTATAATCAAAATTTGGGTCAAATCTTTGTACCAATCCTCCTGCTCCAAATTGTAGATTATTCATAGCTATTCCATCTGCTACATTTAACTCTCCATGTACTTTATATGGAGTTAAACTACTTCTATATTCTGCAAATGACATTCCATTCTCGTAATATGGTTTTACCTGTAATCCTTTAAAAACCTTTTGTGCATCCTTTCCTATGACCTGAACTACTTCTGGTGTTGTAGAATATCCTGTTGGGAATGGTTCTCCCATCCAAATAATATCTCCATCATGTAATTTAATATTACTATATTTATCAACCCCAGTATACGGATAACTTCCTTGCCAAGCAGATGCAACCTCAGATGGATTACAATTTTCCCAACATACATTTTCCTTTCCATATGTGTCTCTAAAATAATTATACCAATCTATTCCTGTAACATCATCTACATTTGAAGAACTGCAACCCTTTATAGCATTATTTATCGCATTTTCATTATGATAATCAAGAATTCTATTATTATATCTATCTAATCCTAGTTCATATTCCCAATTCTTTTGTGC
>NZ_JAHAIF010000007.1 GCF_018372875.1 Clostridium sp.
GTAACTATGTCTGCCGCTGAAAGTGATCCACCTGGATGACCTGATGCTGATTCTGTTAACATTTCTACTATGTCTTTTCTAATTTGTTTAGAAATTTGGGTTAATTCATCTTTATTTTTTTTCATGATACACCTCTATTTATTTAATTGCTTTTGTACATAAATAACACACTTTCAACTGCGTTATCCCAACCTTTGCATAACTCTTTTCTATTTACTTCATCTATTTTAGGAAGGAATTCATCTTCCCCTCTATCTAAATTTATTATTTCATCTATAGACTCCCAAAAGCATGTTCCTAATCCACCTAAGTAAACTGCGCCCATAGCTGATAGTTCTTCAACTGAAGATCTTATAACCTTTATATCTAATAAATCGCATAAAAATTGCATTAAAAACTTATTAGTTGTAGCGCCACCATCAGCCTTTAGCTCTTTTATTTCAATCTGGCTTTCTTTGCTCATTTCTCTTACTACAGCATTAATTTGATAGGCTATACTTTCTAATGCTGCCCTCATTATATGTCTCTTATCTGAACTTCTTGATAATCCTACAATTGAAGCTTTTGCATTGTGACTCCAGTATGGGTATCCCAAACCTAAAAAGGCTGGTACTAGGTATACTCCTTCATTGCTATCTAAAGATTCTATCCCTTCTTGAAATTCATCAAAATTAGAAAACATATTTAAATTATCCTTAAGCCAATTTAAAGTATCTCCATTGCTATGAATTATTCCCTCTAAAGCATAGTTTGCTCCATCCTTTGTTTTCCATCCCAAAGCAGAAACCAATCCATTTTCAGATTTCATTAACTGACTTCCAGTATTCATAAGCACAGAACATCCTGTTCCAAAAGTTGCCTTAACCATTCCTTTTTCAAAGGCTCTTTGCCCAAATAATGCCCCTTGAGAATCCCCTATAACACCACATATAGGAATTTCTATATCAACTAATCCCTCAATATTTGTATACCCAAAAATATCATCACAATTTTTAAGTTTAGGCAACATTTCCTGGGTAATACCAAATATTTTAATAAGTTCTTTATCCCAAGATAAGTTATTTATATTTAACAACATTGTCCTACTTGCGTTAGTGTAATCTGACACATGAGCTTTTCCATAAGTAAGCTTCCATATTAACCAGCTTTCAATTGTTCCAAGTAATAGTTCTCCTTTTTCAGCCTTTTCTTTTGCACATTCAACATTATCAAGAATCCATTTAACTTTTGTTGCTGAAAAGTAAGGATCTAATACAAGTCCTGTTTTTTCCTTTATCTTCTCTTCTAACCCTAAATTCTTTATCTCCTCACAAATCTTAGTAGTTCTTCTACACTGCCATACTATAGCATTATGAACTGGTTCCCCAGTTACTTTGTCCCATACAACTACCGTTTCTCTTTGATTTGTAATAGATAGGGAAGATATCTCTTCACCCCTTAAACTGTTTTTCTCTATTAACTCCTTTAGTAAAGAAATTACATTTTCATATATCTCAATAGGATTGTGTTCAACATAATCTCTCTTAGGATATATTTGGTTGTGTTTTTTACTATTTTTATAAATAATTTTTCCTTCCTTATTTACTAAAAGAGCTTTAGAACCTGCTGTACTTTGATCTATTGCAATAATATACTTCTTCATAGCCTTGTACCTATCTAGTTTTTTCAATTAATTCTTTAGCCAACTTCACTAAGTTTTCTTTACTTAAGCCATAGTAATTAAATATTTCTTTACTTGTTCCTGTAATTGCTGCTTCGTCCTTAATACCAACAATTTTCATTGGAACTGGTGCATTTTGTACAACTACTTCTGATACAGCAGCTCCAAGTCCACCATAAATGCTATGTTCTTCCACAGTAATAATGTGCCCTGTTTCCTTAGCTGCTTTTATAATAGCTTCTTTATCAAGAGGCTTAATAGTATGCATATTTAACACTCTACATTTAATTCCTAATTCTTTAAGTTCATCTGATGCTTCAATTGCTGGTTTTACTGTTTCTCCTGTTGCAATAATTGTTATATCTTTTCCTTCTCTCATAACATTAGCTTTACCAATTTCAAATTCAAAATCAGTTGATTCATAAACATCATCTACAGGATTTCTTCCTATTCTTATATAAGCTGGTTTATCATATTTAGCTAATTCTCTTACAAGTTTTTCTGTTTCAAACCTATCTGCTGGTAAAAATATATCCATATTAGGAATAGCTCTCATTACAGCAATATCTTGAAGTGAATGATGGGACATTCCTAATGCACCATAGCTTACTCCTCCACTTATTCCTATTAACTTTACATTAGTATTTGAATATGCAACATCTACCTTAACTTGTTCTATACTTCTCATTGTTAAGAAACAAGCAGGTGATGCTGCAAAGCACTTCTTTCCTGTAGTTGCAAGTCCTGCTGCTATTCCAACTAGGTTTTGTTCTGCTATTCCAACTTCAACAAATTGCTTAGGATATTCATTTGCAAAGTTTGTCATTGATGCAGAACCTCTAGAGTCACTTGTTAAAACATATATATCTTTATCATCCTTTGCTAGTTCCATTAATGTATCACAAATTACTTGACGATTAGCTATCTTATTCATTATTAATCCCTCCTATAAACTATTAAGTTCTTTCATTGCAATCTTATATTCTTCTTCAGTAGGTACTCCATGATGCCACTTTGCAACATTTTCCATGTATGATACACCTTTTCCCTTTACTGTATTAGCTATTATCATAGTAGGCTTGTCCTTTTGAATTGAATCTTTTGAAAATGCTTTTAATAATGCTTCTATATCATGACCATTTAAAACAATTACATTCCAACCAAAACTTCTCCATTTATCTTCAAGAGAATTTAAAGCCATAACATCTTCTGTACTTCCTGATATTTGAAGTCCATTTCTATCTATAATTGCAGTTAAGTTATCTAGCTTATAGTGAGCTGCTGCCATAGCTGCTTCCCATACAGAACCTTCTGCTAGTTCTCCATCTCCTAATAATGTAAACACTCTATAATCTTTTTCATCTCTTTTGGCACCAAGTGCCATTCCTACAGATGCTGAAAGTCCATGACCTAATGCCCCTGTATTAATTTCAACTCCTGCATTTTTGTTATTTGGATGTCCAATTAAAGTTGAACCAAACTTACTATAACTCTCCAATTTCTCTTTTGAAAAATATCCTTTATCAGCAAGAACACAATATAATAACTCTGCTGCATGACCTTTGCTCATTATAAATCTATCTCTATCTTCATTTTTAGGATCTTTTGGATTAACATTCATAACTGAATAATAAAGTGTAGTTACTATATCTGCACTAGAAAGTGAACCTCCTACATGTCCAGCTTTTGCGCTGTAAACTAAATTAACTACATCTTTTCTAATTTCTCTAGCTTTTTCATTTAACTCTAATACTAAATTATTCATTACTTTCCCTCCCATATTTTATCCTTTACCCTTATTATAAATATTTAGTACATATTTTTCAATAAATTTAGTAAATATTTTAGTATTTTTAAATAAATTTTTAGTTCAGGCAAACAAAAAAGAGCTGACTTTATTAAATCAGCTCTTAAAACCTTTTATATAACACTTTTTCTTTCAACAATATCAGTAGATATTTGTACTTTTAGTTTTCCTTCATCCTCTTCTTCTATCTTTTCTATTAGTCTATTAATAGAAACCTTGCCTAATCTTTCAACATCTACTCTTACAGTAGTCATTGGAGGATTTATCATATCACTAAATGGAATATCATCAAATCCAACTATGGACACATCTTCAGGAATTTTAATTCCTTTTTCATTCATAGCTTTTATTGCACCTAATGCAATAATATCATTAAATGCAAACAATGCTTTTGGAAGTTTTATATTTTCATTTGATAATATCTCTTTAAAATCTCTATAGGCTCCATCTGTAGTTGGTTCTACCTTATACATATTCTCTTCATGAACCTCTAGGTTATGCTCTTTCATTGACTGAAAGAATCCTTCTTTACGACACTTAAAGTTGCTAATATCTACAGTACTACCTATATAACCAATATCCTTAATACCTCTATCAATTATATATTTAGTAGCTAAATATGCTCCTCTATCGTTATTAATAAGAACAAAATCACAATCCTTAGCTTTAAAATAAGTATCTACAACTACCATTGGAATATTTAGATTTTCAAACTCACTAAAATCTTCTTCTTCCATCTCAGTTCCTAAAAGCAATATTCCATCTACTCTCTTTTGAGTAAATATTTTTTGTATATCTTCCTTAGTATCTTTTCCAGCTTCAACTTGAGTAATTAAAAGTTCATACCCACTATTTCTGCAAGTTCTTTCACAAGATTCAATTAACTTTGAAAAGAATGGAGTATCTGATAATATATATCCATGTTTTTTGAATTTTATCATTCTAATTATTTTATCTTCACTCTTTTTTTGAGTTTTGAAGTATCCTAATTCTTCTGCTATCTTCACTATTCTCTCCTTCGTTTCTTTCCCTACTCCTTTTCTGTTATTAAGGGCATTAGAAACTGTTCCAGGAGATACTTGTGCTAATTTTGCAATATCTTGCATTATTGTCTTCATCTTTTTCTCCTTACCTTCTTATGCTAATTTCTTTTTATTCACTATTATAAGTATATCCTATTTTTAAATAAAAACAAACATATTTACTAAATATTTATCACTTTCATGTATATTTTTAGAGAAATAAAGAGATTTAACAAATGTTAAATCTCCTTTTCTAATATTATTAATCCATCCTGTTCAAAATTATGCATGTGAATAGTTGTTTTTCCATCTACAACTTCATAGTTAGGTATACAAATATTCTTATCTTCTAAATCCATAATTTTAATGTTATAATCCGATAAGTCTAAATCAACTTTAACAGTTGTATTAACTGGAACATAGATAAATATTTTATCTTTTTCTAATGTACCAGCCATTCTAATATCTTTAACTTCGTTTAATATTTTATCCATAGGAACAAGCTCTCCTATATTATACATTTCAAAAATATACTTTATATAGCCATAATCCCAAGCTCCTGGATACTTAACTGCATCGTTCCAAGGATTAGGGGCATCAAAACCTTCACCTATTCCAAGTCCAAAATTTTTATTTATTTTATGCCAGCTATAAATACCGTGGGCTCCATAAGTTACCCCTGCTGATGCACCAGAAAGTATGCTCATCCAAGCTGCTCTTCTAACATCATATCTATAAAACCTACCATACATTCTTCTACTAAATCCCATTTGTTCATAACATGGTTCAGAATTTAATAAAGGCTTTGCTGGATACTTTTTGTATAGAGTTTCTGCTAATAAATATGGCATAGCTAAGTTTTGCGCATTATGACCAGATTGGTACATATAAAAATCTATTTTATCAATAAACTCTTCTGGAATTTCATCTAACCTTCCTTTTATATGAAGTGTTTGCAACAAGTTTGGTGCAATCTTTCTTAATAAATTTGATGCCTTCATATAATACTTTTTAGTATCATCTGTATCAAAATCAGTATCTCCACTAATTACATACATAGGTTCTAAATCTGAGAAAGTACTATGTACTACTTCTACATATTTATCAATAAAATCATATGGCATTATATTTGAGCTATTCATATTGCTTGCCCATGTTCCAGGAACATAATTGCACCATAAAACCACTAAAGCTAATTCAAACCCTTTATCTTTAGCCATTTTGCACATAGTTTTTGCACGTTCAAAATATTCCATATTAAAATCAGTAAATTCAAAAGTCTTTTTATCCTTTGTAGGAAGAGGATAGTAATTAAGATCTGTACCACTAGCATCCCACTGTGGCATAATATTTATTTGTAAAACGTTAAACCCTTGCATCTTTCTTAGGTTTAAGTAATATTCCCACTCTTCAATTGTTATATTTGTAAATGCACTCCAACATGTATCTGCTAAATAAAAAAACTTCTTCCCATCCTTTATAAAGGTTCTTTTGTTGTCACTTACCTTTACAGCCATATTTTATTCACCTCTTAATTGCTCTTTTACTTTTTCTTCTATATTATCATAAAAATCAGGAGTTAAATATCCCAGATACTTACACGCTTCATATATTTGAGGAAGTATATCTGCATGAATTCCCACACAGTGATGAACATATGGACCACAAACCAACTTTTCTTCTAATCTCTTTAAGTTTTCCACTTCAATCCATACATAAGTTCCTTGGTTAAATGGGCCTTCTATACCCTTAGCATGTCCCATTAATAATGAATATTCTCCATTATCACCATCAAATCTAATTATAGACATATCTCCACCAATAAGTTCTCCATGTAAAGCTCCTGGATGAGAATGATTAAATGCAAACGGTGCACCAAAGCTTGGTTTTCCCTTCATTAATGAAACAGGCCATGGACCACAATGTTGTAATAGTTCTCCATTTGGATTTGTTGGATGTGGAACTGTCCAATCTGCAAAGAAAGGTTTAACTTTTCCCATAGTAGCTGCTTGAGCTATTACCGATGTAATAGCTCCATGAATATCTGTTTCACAAGCTACAGGAATTCCATCATCACTTAATAGAGAATTTGCAACGCAAGGGAATATTCCTAATGCATCTTGCATTGAGTTCCAGCATTGAATTGCAACAGCTTTACATCCATACTTGTTAGCAAAGTTTTTCATAGCTATTTTTAAAGCAGCTGTTTTTCTTACTCCATCCTCACTTACATTAATTATCATTTTTTCTTTCATATAATTAACTACATCTTGTAATTCTTGTCCATTTTCTTCTACTAATCTGTTCATTTCTTTTTGAACATCCACCATAGTTACAGGATGAACCTTAATATTAAACTTTTCTAACAACTCACCTTCATTAACCATCATTGTCCAGAATCCAGCTGGTCTAGTTGAAATTTGTAATACTGTTAAGTTTCTAATTTCCTTTACAATATTACTAGTTGCAATAAATCTATTAATTCCATCTTCAAATTGCTTATCTTCTACATCACACATTGTTAAATAAGAAAACTTTACTCTAAATCTTCTTAATATCTTTCCTGTTGCAAAAAGACCACATTGAGAATCTCTAAGTCTTGCTCCATTTTCTAAAGGACTTTCATCTTTAGGACCCCATAAAAGAACTGGAAGATTAAAGTTTTTAGCTACCTTTGCTACTAAATCTTCTGTTCCAAAGTTACAATGTGGGAAAAATAAAGCATCAACCTTTTCACTTGTTAGTTTATCAACTATAGGTTGAACATGACTTTCATCAAATAATAACCCCTCTTCATTTATATCTTTAATATCTACAATATCAATATTCATAGATTTTAATTTATCCAATATAATATCATTGTATTTTATAGCATCTTCTCTACTAAAAATATTTCTTCTTGTTCCTACAACACCTAATCTAATTTTACACTCCATAAATTACCTCTCCTCTATAATTAATAAGAGTTTTCAGCTAATGACAGCCTCAAACTCTTATTGTCTATTATTTTATATTTTGAACACTATTGTGCTAATGTTTCTTCTGATAAAACTTCTTCACTCTTTAAAGCTTGTTTATCTAACACTTTGAAGAATGGGAAGTATACTAACATACCTATAGCTATTAAGACAACTTGAAGAACCGCTACTTTCCACCCACCTGCAAGTACACCATTTACTAATATAGGCATACCAAAAGGAACTTGAACTCCATTCAATCTTGGCACTATATTAGCTGCAATTGCTAAGTAAGCTACTAAAGTTTGAATTAACGGAACAGTTATAAATGGTATTGCCATAATTGGGTTTAATATTAAAGGCAACCCAAATACTATAGGCTCATTAATTGTAAAACATCCAGGTCCAACAGTTAATTTTGCAATTGCCTTATGTTGCTTAGCTTTTGAAAATATAAGCATTACTAATATAAGAGATAAAGTACCACCAGCTCCTCCTATTCCTGCAAATAATCCATAGAAAGTTTTACCCATTATATTAGGTAAATCAGAATTTGCAACTCCTGCCATAACAGCTTCCATATTCATTGTATCCATTGGTAAGTATAAAGCACTTATAAAACTTCCTACAACTAAAGAACCATGTAGACCAAATACCCAAAGTATCATTTGAATTAATATAATAAATAATAATGACCATATTGATCCAGATAGATTTTGTAGTGGTGCTGCGATTATACCATATACAAAATCCGCAAAAGAACCATACTTAGTTAAAGAGAATCCAAAAGCAACAAATACAAATAAGAACCCTACTATAATCGCCGGAAACAGACCTGCAAAAGTATTTGACACTACAGGTGGTACACTCTCTGGCATTTTAATTATTATTTTCTTATCAAGGAATAAGCAATATAATCTACCTGCAATTAAAGCTACTATCATAGCTCCAAATAATCCCTTAGCACCAAGCCAACCAATATCTAAATAGCTACCAGTTTCAAAGTTAGCTAATGGAGTAATAATTAAGAAACAGAATGCTGATATACATCCAGCACCTATAGCTTTTTGCCCTAAGTTTTCAGCTAAACAGTAAGCTACAGTAAAAGATGCATATAAAGCAATAAGACTAGTTGTTAGTGTTGACGCCGCCATTAAATACGTTCTTATACCTGCATCAGTTAAAAATTGTTTCCATGCATCGATAGGTAATACAGCTAATAATAAAGCTATTGATCCAATCATTAATAAAGGCATCAACATCATTAACCCATTTGATATTGCAGAAAGGTAATTGTTAGTTTTCACCTTTTCAGCAAATAGCATAACCTTGTCCATAATTTGTTCTTTGTCTTTCATCTTAACCCCTCCAAATTTATAAATTAGTTCTTCTAATTTTTTAATTGATCAATTATTACAATACTAATTATAAATGGTATTTCTAAATTTGTAAACCTTTTTACAAATAAATATTTACTAAATTTAAACTAAATTTTATTAAATTTGTGCTATTTTCTTTTATTATCCCCTTTCAACTGAAAAAAAACTACATTTTAGTGCTAACACAACCATTTCTATCAACTTAATATTTAGTAAATACTGTATAAACTTCCCTTATCTGTATTTGTATAAAAAAAAGAGTGCTATTCCCTTATGTAATAACACTCTTTTTCTATAAAATATTTATTAATCTATATAATCTGAAAGCCACTCCATACACAAATCAAACCAACGTATTACATGATTATTAAAATGACTTTCCTTTCTAGCTGTTGTTCTATCACACAAAGCAAGTCCATGCTCACCCTTCTCAAAAATATGAAGTTCAAAAGGAACATTGTTTTCTCTTAAAGCTAGTGAATACTTAATTATTCCAGATACATCAACCAACACATCTTCAAATGTATGCCACATAAAAGTTGGTGGTACATCTTTACTTACTTTGTTTACTAAATTAAATTTAATCAAATCCTCTTCAGTTGGGTTATCAACCCCAAAAAATCTTTCATTTTGGCTATATCTTAAGTCAAATATTTTGCTACCAAAACCCTTCTCCCCTGGTTCTGCAGGATTTGCTTCCATTGCTGTGTAACATAAAATAGATGCACATAACTTTAAATCCTCTAGGGTAACATCCGCTTTATCTGCAAGTTCTTGATTTACCATATTTACACTTAAATTTGCAGCTAAATGCCCACCTGCAGAGAAACCACATACTATAACTTTTTCAGTATCTACTAGCCACTTGTCTGCATTTTCCTTTACTATCTTCATACATTTTGCAAGCTCTATTAAAGCATGTTCTGGTGTATTTTTATTTACATCTCCAGTAGTATACCAAAGTACAACACTATGCAATCCAACGCTATTAAATTTTAATGCTATTGGCTCTGCTTCTCTATCACTTGTAAATGCGTATCCTCCACCAGGACAAACAACCACTAATGGTCTTTTCTTACCAACATTATATTCTTGTGATTTATGAAGAATATATGTGTCTAAATAGGCAGTTTCATTAATTTTAATTCTCTCATTATTCATTTTATACTCCTCCTAGCATAACGTATATTAATATATTATCACTATTACAATCGCAAAGACAATATATATTTACTAAATATTTTCTAAATATAACTAAATTTTGTGCGAATTTATATATATATTTATTTACTTATTTTTTATTTTATGGTAATATTTAAAATGTAATCGATTATAAAGAATTCCTATATAGGAAACTAATTTATTTTAGAGTTTTAGGAGGGTAATTTATGAAAAAAAAATTATTTGTATGTATTTTTTCTATCCTTTTAGTTTTTTCATCCCTATCTCACGTTAGTGCTAAAGATAGTATTCAGGCATCCGGCACTTATAGTATGACAGTAGATGTATTTGATTGGGGTCCAAATGTTACTAAAATAATAGTATCTCTGGATACTCCTATTAATGAGATAGATAAATCAAAACTTAATATAAAAGAAAGTAAACAGGCAATGGATTCTACAACGATGACAGAGGGTGTATACGAATTTGATCGTAAAATTTCCGATGCATACTTAAGTGATGAAAAAGGAAATATGGTAGAGACTTCATCAAAATACTTTACTATAGAAATGGACCTACATCCTTCAAATGGCAGTATATTATACTATGATAAATCTACTGGACATAATATTTGGGCAGATCCATACGACTTTATTATAGATCTTAAAGAAGGTGAAGTATTAGAAAGTGGGAAAAATATTGTAGATAAACTTAATATTAATAAAACTGCAGTTAAAAAAATTTTTCCAAAAGCAAGCTTATTTAAAGAAAGTGCCTTTACTTATGGTGATGTAGAGCTAAAATATGGGGCTTATTCACCTCAAGACGATTCCAATAAAAATCCATTAATAATATGGTTACATGGAGCTGGAGAAGGAGGAACTGATACAACAGTAAATACATTAGGAAATAATGTTCCATCTTTAGCTGGGAATAAAATACAAAATTTCTTTAATGGTGCTTATATACTAGCGCCTCAAACTTCAACAATGTGGATGGATGATGGAACAGGAAACTATACAAAAGATGGGACAAGCATGTATACAGAACCATTAATGAAATTGATAGAAAACTATGTTAATAATAACCCAGATATAGATACTAACAGAATATACATCGGCGGATGTTCTAATGGCGGTTATATGACAATGGATATTATTTTTAATTATCCAACTTATTTTGCGGGTGCATTCCCAATTTGTGAAGCTTATAGTAATGAATGGATTACTGATGATATGTTAAACTCAATAAAGAACATTCCAATTTGGTTTACACATGCTGCTAACGACCCAATAGTAAATCCAGAAACAACTACACTTCCTACTTACGATAGACTAATTCAATTCGGAGCAAAAAACGTACACTTATCATACTTTGATGATGTTCACGATACAAGTGGTTTATATAAAGGGGAAGACGAATTACCATATCAGTATAACGGACATTTTACTTGGATATATGCATTAAATAACGAATGTATCGATAACAATGTATCAATATTTGAATGGCTTTCAAAACAAACTAAAGAAGTGCCCCAAGTAACTCCCAGCACCCCGGACTTAGAAACTCCTGGCGAATCTCAAGAAAATAATAATACAATTCCTAAAACAGGAGATAAAAGTAACTTAATCATTTTATTCTCATTAATAATTATATCTAGCCTATATATATACTCTTATTTAAATGAAAATTCAGATAGAAATAAAATTTAAACCAAATCTTTAATCAAGGTGTCGATATATTCGACACCTTTTACTATTTATAATTTGCACATAATGTATTTAAAATATATAACAAGGAATACATCCCTTCCCCATAGAAGGAATTCTCCCCACATAGAAGTATTAAATCAAAATACTTAGTAAATTCATTTTCCGTATTTTCTGTAATAAGAATAGTTTTACCCTTCATTTCAGATACCATTTTCAGATTTTCTTCAATTGTAAAATAATTTCCCTTGAATGAAATAAAAATAGCTAAATCATTGTTAGTTAAAGTTTTCGCTTCCTTTTCAACAGAACTTGTAGGAAAAACTTCAACATATTTTCCTTTCATCATCATTCTACATTGAAATTCTAATGTTATAGCTAGGTTATTTTCAAAACCAAAAATAATAACTCTTTTAGCATCCTTTATAAGCTTAATTGATTTCTCTATAATATCATTAGATAAATTATTCCTTGTAACCATTAGTCCATTTATTATCTTTTCATAATAACCTTCCTGACTAAAAGCCTCATATTTGTAAACTTCATTAGGCATTTCTAGAATTGCCTTTACATTTGTGAAATTCTTTAACCCAATTTCTCTAAAAAATCTTGTTGCTGTTGAAGGTGAACAAGCACATAATTCCGAAAACTTCTCTAAATTCATATCCTTTACTTTATCTATATTATTAATAAGTTTCTTTGCAATAATGATATTAGTATCATTATCTGAATGTTCCCTAATATATTGAAATAATACCATTAAAATATATTCCATAAAAAATAATCCTCCAATAAATTCTTTTGACATTATATCATCTAAACATCAAAAAAACAATTGAAGGACTATTGCAATATATCTTCTAATCTAAATCTGTTCCATTAGATGCGATTACTTTCTTATACCAGTTAAAGGACTTCTTTTCCTTTCTGCTGTAATCACCAGTACCATCATCATATTTATCAACATAAATAAAACCATAACGCTTTGCCATTTCTCCAGTTGATGCACTAACTAAATCTATACATCCCCATGGTGTATATCCCATTAAATCAACTCCATCAATGTTTATAGCATCATCCATAGCCTTTATATGTTTTCTTAAATAATCTATTCTATAATCATCGTTTATACTTCCATCTTCTTCAACCTTATCAAATGCACCAAGTCCATTTTCTACTATAAATAATGGAATTTGATACCTATCATATAGATAATTTAAAGCAACTCTCATTCCTGTTGGATCTATTGCCCATCCCCAATCAGACTCTTCTAAATAAGGATTCTTAAGACCACCCATTAAGTTACCAGATGATTTTTTAGTTCCATCCTCTGGGTTAGCTGATACAGTTAAGGACATATAATAACTAAAGGCTAAGTAGTCAACCTTTCCTTCCTTTAATATTTCCTTATCTCCATCTTCCATTTTTATATTTATACCTTCTCTTTCAAACTCTTTTAGCTTATAAGAAGGATAATATCCTCTACATTGAACATCTGTGTAGAAATAGTTACTACTTGATTTTTGCCAAGCTAATAAAACATCATCTGGATTACAGCTATATGGATAATTTAACATATATGCAAGCATACAGCCTATTTTAAATTCAGGATTAATTTTATGTCCAAGAATTACGGCTTTTGCACTTGCAACAAATTGATGGTGAGCAGCTTGCATAGTAGTTTGCTTATCTCTAGCAATAACACCACCTGCCATATAACTTCCAAGTTCTATACAGTTTATTTCATTAAATGTCATCCAATACTTAACCTTATCTTTATATCTATTAAAAATAGTTTCACAGTATCTTACATAACAATCTACAGTTCTTCTATCTGCCCATGAATTCCACTTCTTAGTTAATCCAAGTGGTGTTTCATAGTGAGATATTGTTACCACAGGTTCTATTCCATATTTTAATAATTCATCAAATACATCATCATAGAATTTTAGTCCCTCTTCATTTGGTGTTTCTTCATATCCAAGTGGGAATATTCTTGACCATGCTATTGATAATCTAAAACATTTAAATCCCATCTTTGCAAATAAAGCTATATCTTCTTTATAATTACTATAGAAATCTATTCCATCATGATTTGGATATAACTTATCATCAAGACAACAAAGTTCTGCACCTTCTGGAATATCTTTTATGTTAAACATAGGCACTCCGCCTGTTGTTCCATCTTGTAATTTATAAGTTACTAATCTAGGTAATGTATGTGTTCCATTTGTAATAACATCATCAGTAGATAATCCTTTACCACCTTTGTTCCATCCACCTTCAAATTGGTTTGCTGCTGTAGCTCCCCCCCATAAAAAGTCTTTTGAAAAAGCCATAATATCTCCTCCTTTTATTTTATATTTTTAGTCTATCACTAAAAGGTAGAAATTTTACCGTCAAAAAATGACGTGTACTTTTTATATTGGAGAATTACAGTATTCACATCTTCCTACACTACCCTTAACTATATTTCTAGCACCACAACACTTACAAATATTGAATTTATTCTATAACTATCTTTATACATATTCATTCTATCATGCCCTTTTTCAATATAATCACTTAATCTTTCTTCTATTGTATATATACTACATAACCAATAATGATATACTTAATATATACAGCTTTTTTAATAAGGGGGACTTTATGACACATGTATTTATTGTAAATCCATTTGCTGGTGGAGGAAAAAGTTTAAAAATACTAAATAAAATAAAAGAAGTATGCAATAAAGAAAATATAGACTACATTGTAAGGTTTACCAAAGCTCCTAATGATGCCACAAAAATAGCAAGAGAATATGAAAACTTAGGAGGTATAATCTATAGTGTTGGTGGAGATGGTACTATGAATGAAGTATTAAATGGTATTGTTGGCTCTAAGAATCTTTTTGGGATTCTTCCAGCTGGTAGTGGAAATGATTTTCATAGAGTACTTATGGCTATGGATGAGATTTCTCCAACTATTGATATAGGAAAAATTAATGATAGATATTTTATAAATATAGCTTGTATTGGAATTGATGCTGATGTTGCTAACAATGTAACCTTAATGAAAAAGACTAAAATTCCACCATCTCAAATTTATAACATTAGTATTCTTTATACTTTCTTTAAGTATAAATATAAGAATCTTGAGTTTAACTTAAATAACTCTCAAATAAAGGACAAGTTCACCTTGCTAGCCATATGTAATGGAAAATATTATGGTGGAGGTTACAAGATTGCCCCAAATGCAGAACTTAGTGATGGTCTTTTTGATATTTATTTTGCTAAAAAAATATCAAAATTAAGAATTCCTAGTCTTTTCTTAAAACTAATTAAAGGTAGCCATGAAAAATCACCAATTATACATAAAGGAAAAAGTGATTCATTAATAATAAAAACTAATGAAGATATTGTATGTAATGTTGATGGAGAACAATTAATAGATAGAAAATTTAATGTTCAAATTATACAAAATGCAATAACACTTTACAATAATAAGGAACTTACAGAACAATTTTTACAGGTAAATTAAAAATGTAGAATAGATACTTACTTTTCTCGTTCCGTCGCAGGCTCCAAGTCACAGAAAAATAAATATCTATTCCCTTTGTACTAAAGGTAAAAAAGATAGAGAAATTGCTTTGCAATTTCTCTATCTTTAAACCTTATTACCCTAATTAATATCCTAAAGTATCCTCATATTCTCTTAATATAGTAGCTTGATCCTTTAACCCTTCATCTGCTACTCCTTGACTTTGTAGCTCTTCCTTTACTTCACCATTTAATACTTGTTCATTTAACTTTTCATTTTTCTTCATATTATGTCCCTCCCATATTTATGATAACGTTTTCTCTTGCCCTCAACTTAATTTTATCATCATTTTAAAAACCTAGCAACAAGAGAATTTTTTTCTTAATTATTTATTAATAGGATTAACCAATGAAGAAAAAATTATTAATTATTATTACTTAACTAAATGAAAAAATACTAGCCACATCAGTTTGAGATAAAGGGATAATTAAATATAATTTGATAACTCTTAAGGTGTTATTTTTTCAAAAGTATTAGAATCAACCTTATATCTAGAGTAAAGTGTAGCATTATCCATAGGACCTATAATTTTATCATTACATATAACCCAATAGTTTGTTTTAGTGCCATCTCTAGGTGTTTGTTTTAAATAGATATTATATCCACTTATTTTATATGAATTAATATATTCAGAAATAACTACTTCTGAAGTTTCCTTTGTAATTACTTTATATTCTTTTGCAGAGGTATTAGTTAGTACATAATAAGAATTTAGTGTAATTGACTTGTCAAAGTTAGCTACTCTATTCAGAGTAACTGATATCATATATTTAACCGCTAAAAATCCTAATATAAAAATGAAGCTTATTATGAAAAATAAGTATTTTCTATTAAAGTGTTTCATATTTATCCTCCTATATATCTATCTCATTAAGATTTTTAGCAACATATATGTAAGATAAAATTCCTATGATAAATACAATAATTGGAAAAATAGTATTTAAAGTGCTTCTTGTTCCAAGCCTATCAGCATAACTTTTTCCAGATACTAAAAGAATAACTAATACAGTTAACAATGTGGACTTGCTCTTATATAATATAAATGTAGCTAAAAGCACAAAGCCTATAGCTGATATTATCCCCATAAAGCAAATAATTGGCCTGCTTATAATATAATTGTATCCTAAGCCTACATAAAAACTAAACACCTTATTACTTACTAAGAATAAAATTAGTTGCAATCCTAAGGTAAATATTATACTTAAAACAACAAAAGCTATAACAGTACAAACCTTAGCTAATAATATTCTTCCTCTAGCTTGAGGATATAAAAATAGAGTTTTTACTGTGCCATCATTAAATTCATCCCCTACTAAGTTACCCACTAGTATTGCACCATAAACAGAAAATATAACTACTGTTACCTGTACAATTTGTTCTATATGATAATAGATCACATTTTCCTGGGAAACATCCTTAAAACCAACTAATATAGCAGTAATTGTTGATGCAATAAATATAGCAATATTGGCTAAAACCACTCCAAAAATATCACTCTTCATTTTGTTCTTCTTAAATTCTATCTTCATTAAATTAAACATTTAAATCCCCCTTACCTTCCTTATGAAATATTCCTCTAGGGAGATTTGAACCATATTAAAGGATAATACCTCTACATCACTTTTTACCAAAGTACTTAATATCTTTTTTCTTTCCTCTAAAGCTTCATAAACTCTAATAGTCCCCTTATTTATAAGCTTCATATTTCTTATATTTAATTCTTTTTCCAAAATAGCTAAAGCCTTTGAAGAATCCTCAACTTCAATTTCAATATAAACTGAACACTTTTCCTTTATCTCTTCTAGTAATCCATCTTCAACTATTTCTCCATTCTTTAAAAACATTACCTTATTTACTAGTGTTTCAAGTTCATTAATAGCATGACTTGATATTATTATTGTAGTATTAAACTCTCTATTAAGTTTTAATAAAATCTCTCTTAGTTCAACTATTGCAATAGGATCTAGTCCGTTGGTTGGCTCATCTAAGATTAAAAGCTCTGGTTCTGTGATAAGTGCATAAGCAATAGCTAATCTTTGTTTTTCTCCAAAGGATAATTCTTTAATTTTCCTATCTTTCTTATTATGAAGACCTACCCTTCTTAATACATTTTCTAACTTTTCCTCATCATAAAACCCTAAGTATTCACAATGTACCTTAAAGTTTTCATAAAGAGTTAACTTTTTATAAAATACAGGCTCATCTATTAAAGCTCCAATATTTCTTAAATAATCATAACTATCTTTCTTAATCTCTTTTCCTAGCACTTGTATATTTCCACTTGTTGGCTTTAGCAAATTAACTATAAGCTTTAAAAGAGTAGTTTTACCTGCCCCATTTTCTCCAATTAAACCATAGATATCTCCTGCTTCTATATTAAAAGAAACACCCTTTAATACAGCTTTATTTTTAAATTCCTTTGTAACATTATTAAAAGAAACCCTATCCATAAAACTTCCTCCTTCCTATGGTTTAATTCTAAAATTAACTTTTAACTATTTTATCTCTTATTTCTTACATAGTTCTTAAGTTAAACAGTGAAGTTCTTAAGAGCAACCCTAAATACAGTTTCCTTCCACTCTTCACTTTCCACTTCTATAGCCCCTTCCATATTTTCAACTAGCTTTTTACTTATAGCAAGACCTAGTCCACTTCCTGAAGCCTCTTTATTTCTTGATGACTCTCCTATATAGCTTCTTTCAAACACTTTCTTCTGCTCTTCCTTTGAAATACCTTTACCTCTATCAATTACTTCTATAAATGTATTTTCTTCATCCTTAATTATGTTGAAACCTAAATACTTACCACTTCCCCCATACTTGTATGCATTATTGATAAGATTATTAATTACCCTCTCAATACCTTCTTTATTTCCTAGAACATAGGTTGCCTCCTCTGGCATATTAATATTAACCTGAAATTCTTCATTGGATAAAATATCATAATAAGATAATATAATTTCCCTGGAAATCTCTCTTAAATCAATTTTTTCAAGGTCTATTTTCTTATCTCCACTTTCAAGTTTTGCAAGAGTAAAAAATTTATTTACTAATTCTAATACATCCTTAGAACGAGTATTTATCTTATTTAAAATCTCATTTCTTTCATCTTCTGAAATAGTAGAATCCTTAATTAAAATTTCTATATACCCCATAATTACTGTTAAAGGAGTCTTTAAATCATGAGATACATTAGAAAGCATATTATTTATAGTAGTTTCCTTATTTATTCTTAAGGTCTTTTCTCTTCTATTAAAGTTGATTAAATCATTTATACCAACTAGTAACCTTCTAAGTTCTAATTTATCAGTAGGAAGCAATAAAGTTTTACACATTTCTTCTTCATTAAATTTATTTAGCTCATCTGAAATAAACTTAATATCCTTTGTTATTCTTCTTAACCTATATTTATCATAAATAATTATAGATAGGAGAATTACTATTACTACCCACAAAACTAAGTTCATTACTCTTTCCTCTCATACTTGTACCCTATTCCCCATAGAGTTTTTATATATTTAGGTTTTGATGGATCTCTCTCTACCTTTTCTCTTAATCTTCTTATGTGGACATTTATTATATTGTCATCTCCCATAAAGTCATCTTCCCATACTTGTCTATAAATCTGTTCCTTGGTAAAAACTATATTAGGATTAGTTAATAAAAGCTTAAATATTTCAAACTCCTTATTTGTTAACTTTAAATCCTCATCTCCTCTTTTTACTGAATAATTATTTATATCTATTGTTAAATCATCTAATTTAATTGTTTTCTCCTGATTTACTTCTTTCTTTGAATATTCAGTAGCTCTTCTTATTGCAGCCTTAACTCTTGCAGATAACTCAACCATAGAAAAAGGCTTGGCTACATAATCATCAGCACCAAAACCTAGACCTAAAGCCTTATCTATTTCACTATCTTTAGCTGATAAAATAATTGCTGGCACATTACTCTTTTCTCTTATTCTTTTTATAACCTCAATACCATCCATCTTTGGCATCATTATATCTAAGATAACTAAAGAATAATCCCTCTGCCTAAATTGAAATAGCCCCTCTTCACCATTAAAAGCAGTATCAACTATATATCCCTCCTTAGTTAAATAATTCTTTACCATTAAAGAAATCTCTTTTTCATCTTCAACTAACAAAATTCTCTTCATAAAATTCACCCTCCTTTATATATTTTACCAAAAAATGTAGCAACTTCATATTTAAAGTCAAATTAAGAATACTAAACTCAATTCTTTTACTTCGCAAAAATTTGTTAAATTTAAAATAAAAAGATGGTACAATTTATACAAAGTTAATTATTCAATTTTTGGTAATTAGATAAAGAGGTTATAGAGAGGAAGTGGTTTTTGTGGAAATAAATTACAAAATAACTGAAGAAGAATGTATAGAAGCAAGAAAAATACTAGATGTTAATAGATATAGAGTTTTTGCTAATATAATAAAGGGGCTTTTTCTTTTGTACTTAATTATAGATAATATATTGTATGAACAAAGTATTTTTAATAAGATTATAAATATAATATGGCCTATGGCTTTATTGTTAATACTAGAGTTTTTTGTATTAAATATAGTAGAAAAATTATCTAATAAATTGTTGGTTCAAAAAGCAAGAAGAGATTTGAAAATGGGAAAGCAAAAGTTAGTAATATTAGATAAAGAAATAAAATATTCAAATGATTGGGAAGAGTGTACTTTTTATAAGGGGAAAGATTGGATATATGTATATAATATCCCGAAGTATTTATATGTAGTTATAATTAGTGATAAATATAATCAAATAATCATTCCTAAAGAGAATTTATCTGAAGAAAGTATAAAATCTATATTAAATTCAGGTAAAGTTAAGTCTTTTGGAAAAAATCCATCTTGAAACCTATCAAGATGAATTTTTTTAATTAGCTGCTACAGAGTGAAGATGAAAGAAAAATTATTATTTCGGAACAATACATTAAATACTTTACTTCTGAAGGAAGTTATGAAGTATCAAAAGATAGAGTTCATGTATATGAAATAAAAGAATATATATATATTGAATTTAAGAAGAATAAGGTATTAATAATTCCTAAAAGTAGAATTTCGCAAGAAAATACAAAAAGAATTTTAAAAATAAATAGATAAAAAAATAAAACCATAATACTTATATTAGAATAAATATTATGGTTTATTTATATTAATTATTTAACCCAGTATCAATATATTTGATTTTAATTTTAGAAATTTCATTTGAATATGGATCTAGTTCATTGGTTGACCATGAAGTCTCTTGAAAAATAGTATTCCTAGAACTCTTAAAGTCATATTTAATAACTAGTGTATCATCATTCTCCCAATACATATCTATTTTAGTGTGATTATTATCTGTAACAAATATCCTATCAAAATATGGATTAAAGCTATCAATATCCTGCTTTATTATTTTCTTTATGCTTGTTCCAGTATTTTCTCTAATACAAAATTGATCATAGAATTTAACAGCCATTCCATCTTCTATATTGTAGTGAATAGCTATATAGTTATTATTTGGTGAAATAAGTTCTTCATATATAGTTATCTTGGGTAAACCTGAGGTTGAAAAAAATTTTATGATTTGTATTGATCCTAATATTAATAAAACAATGAGTATTACTGGAGTTAACAAATAATAATTTTTTGTTTTTTTTATTTTATGTATCATAGTCACCACCTAATAAACTAAGTATAGTATATGAAGATCAAAATAAAAAGATCGGTGCTTTTTATACGTTAAAAATACTTTTAACGAGGTCCTAATCTAATTAGTAATGTTTTCAATAAAGTTTTTATATTGTTCTTCAGAATTAAAAAGATTATTTGGAATCAGAATAGGATATAGAGCTTTTACAAACTTAGGAGATTTTTTTGGTGATATTAAAATAAAAGTGATTTCATTTAACTTTACAATTTCTAGTATTGTTATATCAGGATTTTTTGTTAGTTTTATACTTTTTGTATTATTTGAATAATAATATGAAGTATCTACTTTTTCAATCATTTGTTCACCATTAGAAATAATAGATTTTTTAAATCCACCTAACGATAGCTTTGGAAATAGAAAAAATGAAATTATAGTTAAAATAGCCCAAGTTAAAAAAGGCTTAATATATGAATCCTTCCATAACATTTTTGTAGAAAGGAACAATAATAAATAGCAGACTACTAAAAGAATAAATAGATAGCAAATAAAATTAGTTTTATTTTTATTTACTATCTTCTTGATAGTTAAATTATTATTTATAAAATTATCAATATCATTTAAATATAGTGTATCACTTGAACTGTATTTATAAACCATAATATCCCTCCTAATAATAATAATTTATTACCAATATTATACACTACTCCCCCAAAAATATAAATTATATTATTGTCTATAGCTGGGATAAAGGGCTGTATTTTAAATAATTCTTTTATGTTAAAGTATCATTATTGTAATGTTGGTATTAGGAATATGAACTTACTAACAAATGAATTTATTTTTATAGAACATACTTATTGTTGAATGAACTCAGAAAATAATGGTATAATGGTAAAAATTAGGTGTTAAAGGAGTTTTTCTTATGAAAAAGAAGATAGGAGTTATATTAGTATTTTTATTAATAGTTAGTAATATATTTTTTATTTCACATTCATATAAAGCTAATAATTTATTACAAGAAACTAATAAAGAAGTACTAAGTAATTCAATGGATTTGTTAAATTGCGTACTTGATACTGAGATTAAATATATTGAGAGTGGACAATTTAACAATGATATTAAGAAGGTACTTACAATAGAGATAAATATGATAGCCTTTAATATAGAGAGAATTGCTATTAACATTAAGTCTAAAGAATTACGTGAGCTAAGTATGCTTATTTTTCAGATTCCAGAAAAGCAAAATAATATTAATTATTTAAAAGAATTTCAAGTTAGGATAAGAGAACTTATTAGGATATATTCAGATTCGTTTTTTTCAATGAGTGAGAAAGAATTTTTAAATTTATTTATAGATAGCAATGGTGATGTTTATAAGCAATTAGAAAAGATAACACAAGATATGTAGAGTTGATTTTAATATATACTCTACTGAATGAAAATAAAATTGATGATCAAAGAATTAGATTATATTTTAATTAAGGGGGCTTACATTTTGAAGAAAAAAATATTTATAACCTGTTCTCTAATTTTCATAATAATATTTTTATTTGTTATAAAGACTCTTACTTTTTATAATAAATCTCTAAATTATTATTTAAGTAACAATTTAACTACTATCAGTGCACAATGTGAATATATAGATTTAAACTTTCCTTCTGATAAAAATATTGAACGTTCTAATTTAGAATCTATATTTATGGCATTTCATGATGTTATAAAAAACTATGGAGACTTATCAGAAATAGCATATAGAGCAAATGATGAAATATCCTTATCCTACCTTTCAACTCTTCACTCAAAGTTTAATTCAATTTTAAATGATAAACAAAATGTCTACTTATCAGAAGAAGAAATTAATACACTTAATGAAATACATGAGTTTTGTAATAATTCTAAATTACAAATAGATGAATATACAAAAAAACATGATAATCTTGTTTTTAGAAATAGATGGATAGATTTAGTGAAGCAGACAACTAAGAAAAATTAGCATAAATATCCACTCCACCTTTTTCATTCCAGCATTGCACAAACTTCCTCAAAACATTTCTGAGTCAGTGTTCCTTTCACTGACTCTTTAAATTTTTCCTCATCCTTCTTATCCCTTTTATTACTCTCTCCTTTGTATTACAATTATAATAGCACAAAACTACTAAGGAGGATTTTATGAAGAACAAAGTTAACTTTCACACACATACATATAGATGTAAACATGCAGTTGGAAATGAAGAAGATTATGTAATTGAAGCTATAAATCAAAATCTTACTGCCTTAGGTATGAGTGACCATGGACCATATCCTGATGATAGACTAGATTTTAGAATGAAATATAAAGAACTCCCTGAATATATTTCTACGGTAGAAAAACTAAAGGAAAAATATAAAGACAAAATCAAATTATATTGTGGTCTAGAAATTGAATATGATCCAAATTCTTATGATTACTATAAATACCTATTAAATGAATTACATCTAGATTACTTAGCTCTAGGACAACATGTATTTACTCATAAGGGGAATTTTTGTAACTCATTTGAATTAACTAGTACTGATGAATACATATCTTATGCTAATAGCATAGTTGAAGCATTTGACACAGGATTCTTTAAATTTCTTTGCCATCCCGACTTAATATTTTTAAATGACTTTCCTTGGGATGATAATTGTGAAAAGGCATGTGATATTATAATCCAAGGTGCAAAGAAATATAACATGATTCTTGAGATTAATGGAAATGGTGTAAGACGTGGAATAAATGAATTCTGTGACGGGAAAAGATATCACTATCCTCATGAAAACTTCTGGAAAAAGGTTAGTAAAAGTAATTTAAGAGTAATTATAAATTCTGACTGTCATAACCCTAAAGACTTATGGGATGAAAATATGGATAAAGCCTACGAATTTGCAAATAAATTAAATTTAAATATTGTTTATGATATATTCTAATTAGAATTTATCTCACCAAAATTCATTCAACACCGCATTTTTACTATAACTTCTTAAGTTCTTAACTTCTTAAGTTCTTAAGTTCTTAAGTTCTTAAGAAGCTATATTTTTGCTTTAACAAAAAGAAAGTGTCGCAATAGAAAAACAAAGTTTCTCTATTGCGACAGCTCCATTGATTTTCTAATTTCTTTTAATTCATTGAGCAACTCAAAAAATCTTTCTAAATATTCCTCATATTCATTATGATCTAATATTTCATAATCATCTGATGCATATCTACGACTAAAATAAAAATCCTTTAATTCTCTGCAAAGTCCCTTATATTCTTTAAGCTTTGGGAAATCACTCAAATATAAAGTTTCTAATAATTTCACAAGATTATGTTCCCTATTTACCACTCCATACTTTTTAGTAATTATACCTTTTAAGTTTTTCTCTATACATTGTTGACAGTGTACTAACACTCCATCTTCTAACCCCTCTATATTCTTTGTATTATAAATAAATTTTTCATCTATATCTGCAAAATAAAACATATCTCTCTTTACCAATGTTACCACCTCCTTATATCTATTAAATCCTTAGTAATTGCTTGTTCAAATGATGGGCTTGATGATAATTCTAAAAATCTCCTTTTTGTATATAACTTTAAATCCACATCTCTTTCTACTCCAAGCTCTTCTATCTTATCTTCTAAAAAATGTCTTAACTCTTTTAATTCTCTAATTGATTTATCTCCATCAATTAAAGCTAATATATCTATATCGCTATACTTAGAATACATTCCTTTTGAAATTGATCCAAAAAGATATATATCAGTAACCTTAAGGATTCCTAATATGCATTCTTTTATTTTTATTATTTCATTCTTTAAGCATATATCTAAATTATAATCCACATCAAATCTCATATTATCCTCCACTTATGACTCATAGCTATATTATATTATTTAACCTTATCTATTACAATAATACATATAATTGATATTTCCCCTCTGTATATCACAAATATTAAAACATTTTCTTAATTTTTCCTTATTTTTTGGAAAATTATTGATAAAATAAGCTATAATATTTCATGACATCTTATATATGGAGGATAAATTATGAGCTTTAACTCTTATGAATTTTTAATTTTCTTTTTACCAGTATCCTTAATTGGATATTATGGTTTACGCAAGTTAAATAATAAGAAATCTCTTGTATTTTGGTTATGTCTAGCTTCCCTTTTCTTTTATGGAGCTAATAACCCAAGGGTTATTCTTATGTTTTTCTTATCTATAATAACAAATTATATATTTACCAAAGTAATTTTATCTAAAAATAATACAAGCCTCACCAAGAGCTTCTTAATTTTAGGAATTACTTTAAACATATTATTTTTATGTTTCTTTAAATACTTTAACTTTAAAAATATTGTATTCCCACTAGGAATAAGCTTTATTACATTCCAGCAAATATCCTTGCTTTATGATAGCTACAAAGGAAATGTTAATGATTTTTCATTTTTAAATTATCTATTTTACATAACATTTTTCCCTAAGGTTATTTCAGGTCCTTTAGTTAACTATAATTCATTAACTGAAGAGCTAGATAAAAGCAGTAAAAGTGAAGTAAATTATGCTAGTATCTCTAAAGGAATATTCCTATTTTCTATTGGATTATTTAAAAAGGTAATTATTGCAGATACAATTGCACTAATAGTTACTAATGGATTTGATCTAAGTTCAAATTTAAATTTTCTTGAGGGGTGGATTACAGCCTTAAGCTATACTCTTCAAATATATTTTGACTTTAGTGGATATAGTGATATGGCAATAGGAATAGCTGCACTGTTCAATATAAATTTACCAATGAACTTTAATACTCCTTACAAATCCAGGTCTATAAAGGAATTTTGGCAACGTTGGCATATGACTTTAGGTACCTTCTTTACTAGATATCTTTATATTCCTTTAGGAGGAAATAGAAAAGGACAAGCACGAACATACTTAAACTTATTTATTATCTTCTTCATAAGTGGAATATGGCATGGTACAGGCTTGGGATTTATTATATGGGGTATCTTACATGGAATTGCACGTATAATTAATCAAATATTTATAGATAAAAAAATACATGTAAATAAATATTTATCTATATTTATTACATTTAACTTTGTAAATATTGCTTGGGTATTTTTTAGAGCAACTGATTTAAAGTCTGCATTTAAAATTTTAAAAGCAATGTTTGACTTCTCATTTATCCCAGAAATATTGCCTTTATTTATGGATAACTTTAAGGTTATAACTACAATATTAATAATTGCAGTTCTTCTAGTTACTTTAAGTAAGATAAATAAACTTAATAAGATTAACAATAAATTGATAATAAAAATATCTCTTTCCATATTAATTATATTATTTGGAGCAGATTTCTTTATAAATGGAAACTTTAATTTCTTAAAAGATGCTCTAGCAAACCTAGACTTTGGTTCTGATTTTGTTATTGCTCTAAAGATTGCAATTATAGGCTTTATACTTATATGTGTAGACTTTAAAAATATTATTTCAACTGAGGACTTTAATCCTACTTTTGTAAATTTAGTACTAGCTTCATTATTTACTTTCATTTCAACATTAAACTTTGATAAAGTTAGTGACTTTATTTACAAGAGCTTTTAGGAGGTGCAAAATGAATAAGCATAAAAAATGGTGTATAGGTTTTTTAGGTATAATGTTAGTAAGCTTATTTACAATGGGATTTACAATATACTCTATAGACCCTTATCAAATATATAACTTTAACAATCCATCAAAAGAATTTATGGAATCCAGATCTTTATATATTCAAAGATATCTAGCAGCTGGATTTGCAAAGAACTTGGGTTATGAAACTATTTTAGTTGGAAGCTCTATGAGTGAAAACATGACTGTTAACAAAATGGATGAAGCTTTTAATACAAAATCAGCTAAGCTTTCTATCTCTGGAGGAACCCCTTATGAGATAAAAAATGTGTTAAAAAAAGCAATCTCTACTGGAAAAGTAAAAAATGCAATAGTTTGTGTAGATGGTTATATGTATAAGAACGAAATAGATTTTCATAGAGACCCCTACCCTGAATACTTATATGATAACAATCCTTTTAATGACTTAAGATACCTTTTAAATATTGTTATTTTTAAGGATGCAGTACAATTATATACTAATAATAAATTAACTCCTGAAGGGTTTGATCTAAATAATCTTTATTTAGATAATCCTAATACAATCTATTCTTATGACAGAGTGTTAGATGGTTATGATGTTCCAATTTATTCTGACATAAGAGATAATACTTTAGAGAATGATTTTAAGAGAATGTTAAGCTTCCCTGAGGACAATGAAAACTATATCCTTATGCAAAAAAACTTTGAAGCTAACCTTCTTTCAATAATAAAGGATAATCCTGATGTAAACTTTAAGTTATACTACCCACCAAATTCAATCCTATATTGGAACAGAACAGTTGGTGGTGACCAACATCTAAGATTATTAAGATTTAAGCAATATATGTATGAAACACTTAGAGAATACCCTAATGTTGAGATATACGATTTCCAAGATGTAAAGGAAATAACTTTTAACCTTGAATATTACAAAGATAGTTCTCACTACTCAAAGGAAGTATGTGACAAACTTATTGAAAGAATGGCAACAAAGACTGATTTGCTTACAGATGATAACTATCTTCAAAAGATTGAAAATCTATCAAATCAATTGCAAAATGCTACTTTAAAAGAAATAAGAGAATACTCTAAAAAATAACTGATGGTAAGAAAGAGAAATCCCAGCATGGCGATTTCTCTTTTTAATCTTCTAGAATAGATAACCAAATAAAATTTACTAATAACTTCTTATTGTTTATTTAAGAAAAACATTAACCTATCACCTCTAAGCATATGGTATAATTTTACTATAGTTATGTGGGGGTGTTTATTAATGAAACTTATCTTTGCCTTACTTTTTATACTACTAATTCTAATTCTTACTTATATATTTATAAAAGCTCATCAATTTATTATGCTAAAACTAATAAAGAATCACTTATATGTAAAATAAGATGCTCCTCAAGGACCTCAGTATTCTTTTTAGTATTTTCAATAATAATAATCTTACTTCTAATAGATAAAATAATGAATTTCAGCACATTTACTTTTTATTATTTATTTGCTTTTATGTATTTACCACAATACATCCTATTTTTGCTATCTGATACCACTATATTTATATTCAAGGATAGGATTATTTCAAGTAATAATCCTATAAAATTTAGTAATATATCTAAGATAGAAATTAAACCTACAAAAGGATCTAATAAGTTTTCCTTACTTATTACTCAAGGAAAATCAACCTATGTAGAAACTATTTATAGTAACGGAAGAGAAAAACTTATTGAAATCTTAAAACCTTTGTTAGATGAAAATACAGAATTTATATATTAAGAGGCTGTCTTAAGACAGCCTCTTAACATTTATTTCTTAATCTTCAATATTATAAACAACATTTATACCTAAAATTATTAGTTTATTTCTAACTCTATTTAAATATGCTTGGCATTTAGGTGTAATTCCATTTTTGAAATTAATTAATATTTCTATTCTCTTTCCTTCTGCATCTGGATAATTCTTATACAATTCTCCATTATCAATAAATTCTAAGTATGAATTTATCTTATCTTGAAGAATATTCAAATGATCATACTCATTTCTCCAGGACAAGTCATCATCAATTGTTAAAATAATATTTCCAAATCCACTATCTGTTCCTATACTATCAATTTTATCTTTATCACTTACAGCCATCTTACCCTTCCTTTATTCCAGTAATATATTAATAATATATTTAAAGAGCCCTAAGATGTGTATGATAATGAATTACGAAATTTTTTTCAATTCCTTACTAATCTCTAAATTTTCTAATTACTATTCTTAAAATTCCAAATACAACTATTGAAACTGTTGCAGTTGTTAAGTATATTTGAATACCACTTATTTCTTTAATCATATTACTTAAAACATCATATCCTTGACCTTTTAAGAATGCTGACATCTTTATTGAAGCAACAGTACCTATTGCCATAGGGAATGTCATTCCAGCAAATCCTGGATGGAAGTCAAAGGAGAAAAACCTTGGTAACTTTACAATTATAAATAATAATGTACAGAAAACTAAAGCATACAATGCATATACTACAAACTTATTAGGTTCCTTAATAAAGTTCAAATAACTTACTAAACAAAGACTTGATGGTGCCAATAGTATTGCTTGAGTATGATGTACTGCATCTTTAATATCAGTTGTTGCTAACCTATATAACATAAAAGGCATTATAATAATTAAAACTGCTATACCATAATAAACAACTATCTTTCCTATTGTTGGTTCATTCATAACACCACCAACTACAGTTGAAACCATTATTCCATTATAAGTAACAAACCAACTTGGAAGAAAAGTATCTATATTTACTCCCCTAATTACGTTTCTATATGTAAATATAACTATATGAATTGCATGTAATATTAACCCAATAAACCACATTGCTTTACCAATTGTAGGGTTAAAGTCAAATACATAACTTCCTAAGATCATAGTAATCATTGTAAATCCTGCATATAAACTTGCTGGAACCGTATTTGAATATTCATCTTTAAATACATTAAAATTAGTTACAATCTTTATTATATAAGCTATTAAAATTATTGCTGATAAAATCATTGTTATATGTCTAATCCATGTATACCCTAGTGTTAAATATACATTTGATAGTGTTGCTGCACCAACCATTGTTGGAAGTAATGGTACTGGTATGTTCTTAAACTTATCTATAAAACTATGGTTTTTCATTTGTTTCTCTCCTTAATTATCATATGTAAATTCAAAGTTATCTTTCATATTAAAGAAATCAGAATAATCTATCTTAAATAATGATTTTTTAATCTTTGATACATCTATATTATTCTTAATTAATTGAGTAAGTATTCCTGAATATGATAAATCACCTTGAATAATTGCTCCATATATCTTTCCGTCCTTATGGATTATCTTTTTATAGTTCCCATCATCATCATTTTCAATTAAAACTGTATAGCTATCATCTTCAGGTTCATTTATTCCTAATGACATAGTTGGAATTCCTAAAAAGTTCATAGTTGATTTACTTGCAAAAAAGTCAGTCATTTCAGCCTTTACACCTGTCATATTACTTGCTGCAATTATCCCTTCCTTTGCTGCAGTTGGCCAAATTGGATTTCTTCCTGTTACATCTCCTGCACCATAAATATCTTCCACATTTGTTTTCCCAAGCTCATCTATAACTAATCCAAATCTATCTACTTCTACTCCACTTCCCTCTAAAAAAGCTACATTTGAACGAACACCTGCAGCAACTATTAACAAATCACAAGGAATAGTCTCTCCACTAGTTAATATTATTTCTATTATTTCTCCATTTTCGTTAACTATTAATTCTTTAATTCCTTTTTCATAATATTGCTTTACACCATGCTTTTTAAATCCTTCTTCATAGGCTGATGCTGCTTTTTTATCAAGCTGTATAGATAGCATATGACCTTTCATTTCTACTAAAGAAATATTTTTCCCAGTATGTATTAACCCTGAAATAACATCTATTCCAACAAGACCTGCTCCCATTACAACTATGTTATTACATACCTTTGACATTTCCATAATCTTTTCACAATCATCAAAATTACGGAAACCAATAGCATTTTTAGCCTCTCTTAAATGTGGTATTGGAGGGAAGAATGTGTTAGCACCAGTTGCTATAAGTAACTTATCAAAAGAAACCTTTCTCCCATCTTCTAATACAACCTCTTTTTCTCTAGCATTTAAAGAAGCTGCTCCAATTCCCTTAATCCACTCTATTTTATTTTCTTCTATGAAATTATCTTCAACAAACTCTAACTTTTTAACATCTCTAATGCCTTCCATATAGTGATGAAGTATACATCTTGAATAAATCTTATCATCCTTAGATATTAAAGTGATTTGAGCATTGCTGTCTAAAGCTCTAAGTTGTCTTACCCCATTAATTCCTGCTGCTGAAGCACCTAATACAACATATTTCATAAGATTATACCTCCCCTAATGTAATAGCACCCATTGGACATTTTTCTACGCACATTGGCTTACTTCCATCTTTTTCACTACAACTTGTACACATATCACATTTCATAATTTCTTTATGCTTTAATCTGTCACTCTTTAAAACTCCATAAGGACATGCCATAATGCACATATAACAGCTTGCACAACGCTCTTTATCATATTCTACAAATCCACTTTTTTTATTTTTAAACATTGCACCAGTCATACAAGTATAGACACATTCAGGTTTGTCACAGTGACGACAGAATATTGGAGCTGCCTTTGTTTCACTATCAATAGTTACTCTATTTCTTGAATCTGGACTTTCATGACTTACAACACAAGCAGTAACACATGTTAAACATCCTATACACTTACTTCTATCTATTATTATTCTCTTCATTTGTCTTATTCCTCCTAAAGTCTAGAAATGTTTACTGGTGTAGTCTTATATGAAGGTTCTTTTGAATATGGATCATAAAGAGATGGAGTTAAATTATTACACTCTATATAATGCATTGGAGCATATAATTCACCATATCCTACGTCTTCTGTAGGCTTAGCCATAAATTCAGAAGATTGTCCATTAATAGATGAAACCTTAATCATATCATTTTCTTTAATTCCCATTTCCTCTGCCAGCTCCATATTTATATAAATATAAGCTTTTTCTGAAGATACATCCTCTATAAATCTTACTTCTCTTGTTCTAGTTTGAGTATGCCATTGTCCTACTGTTCCTCTTCCTGTGTTTAGAACATAAGGATATTCCTCTGTAGTTTGTAGTGGATTCTCACGAACATCTTCAAACATAAACTTTGCTTTCTTTGATGGAGTGTAGAATAGGTTATCTTCATATAAACGTCTTTCATCTTCCTTTAATACTTCTCCCTCTTTAAATGGCCATTGAATTCCTTTTGAATCAACTAATCCATCATAATCCACTCCAGTCATATCACAAGGCATATTTCTAGAACATTCCTTCATTAAGTTAAATACATCTCTTGGTGTCTTCCACTTATCTAGTAAAGTTCCCATACCAAGGGCTTTACCTATTCCATATATAACTTCAAAATCTGTTCTTTCATCCTCTCCCTTAGTAAGAGCTGGTCTCATTGCAGAAATTCTTCTTTCTGTATTTATATAGCTTCCTTCCTTCTTAATTCCAGGAACTACTGGAAGATATACATCACATTCCTTTGCACTATCTGTATCATCATAAATATCTTGTACTACAAATACCTCTAACTTATCTATAGCTTCTTGGAAGGTCTTATTGTTACTCCAAGAATGACGTGGATTTGTACAAATTACCCATAGTGCCTTTATTTTTCCTGAATTTATTTCTTCAACTATTACGTTATAAGGCTTAGTTGGTTTTGTTGCTAAAACTTCATCTTCAACACATAAAACTTCTGCTATTCTCTTACGTCTTACTGGATTATCAAAGTCTCCACCACCAAATAATCCTGCTGTATTGCTGTATGCACGGGAGCCCATAGCATTACATTGTCCAGTTAATGAGTTAGCTCCAGTTCCTGGTCTACCTATATTTCCTGTCATTAATGCAATATTTATTATAGCTTGTGCAGTTCTTACAGCTTCATATCCTTGGTTAACTCCCATTGTCCACCAAATAGATACTCTTTCACCTTTATTAATAAGTTCTACTAATTCTAAAATTCTTTCAGATTCTATTCCAGTAGCTTCTACAGCCTTTTCTATAGTATACTTTTTAACAAATTCCTTAAATTCTTCAAATCCTTCAGTGTACTTTTCTATATATTCATGATTTAGGTAGTCTTTTTCTATTAGAATATTAGCTAATGTATATAATAAAATTAAGTCTGACTTACCTTTTATTCCATACCAATAGTCTGCATGCTTTGCAGTTTCTGATTTTCTTGGATCTATTACTATTAACTTCTTATTCTTATTAGATCTTATTCTATCCCATAAAATAGGATGAGCTACCACTGGATTTGATCCAATTAATATAACTGTATCAGATAATTCTACATCCTTTAATGTATATGGAGGAGCATCAAATCCAAAGCTTTGTTTATGAGCTACAACTGAAGTTGCCATACAAAGTCTTGTATTACCATCAACATTTGCCTTTAAAAAGTTTCTCATTACATGTCCATATATTGCAAACTCTTCAAGGGTTAATTGCCCTGTACTAATACCTGCAACTGATTCTTGCCCATATTTTTCTTGAATTGATAAGAACTTATCAGCTACATATTTATATCCTTCCTCCCATGAAACACTCTTAAATGTTCCATCATCCTGCTTTATCTTTGGTAAACTAGATGTTTTAACAACTGTTTGTTGTTTATCTAACGAAAGTCCTTTAATACATGAGAATCCATTATTAACTGGATATCCCTTTGTTGGAATAACTTTTACTATCTTTTCATCTTCCACATAAAAATCTAAATTACAGTCTAATGCACAATAGTTACAAGTAGATTGAACCTTTTTCATACTTTCCCTCTTTTCTCTTTTGCTTAGGTAAAATTCATTTTAATTGTTAAAACCTTCTCATTTACGATAATTTTTTAACAATTGTATGCATAAAAATGCCTTCTTTTCTATCTATTATTAATATAATTAATTTTTTTATATATTACTGTGATATTTATCACAGTTTGTCTTGTCAAAAGAAAGTTTTTTATTTTTTTATATAAAAAAAGAAGCTACCTTTAATAGCTTCTTTTTACTTTAATAGTATTCTATAAATATTTTCTGCTGATGGCATTTCAATCATAAGCATAAAAGAAAATTCTTCTTTTAATCTATAATTCTTATTTATCCCCTCCATAGTACCTTCAACTAATATCTTAAATCATCAAATTTTCTTATATCATTAAACAAATATCTCACACTTCCCCACCTTTTATAATATAATCCCCTTATATGAAGTATATCATAATAACTAGTGAAAAAGCTTATATACTGGTAAAGTTTCCCTCAACTATATTTCTATTCATTTATTAGTTTTATCTCTTCTCCAATTTTCACATGACCACCCTTAAGAACTCTTGCAAATACACCATTCTTTGGCATTATACAATCTCCTACCATCTTAAATATATTGCATTTAACATGACATTGTTTACCCTTTTGAGTTATTTCTAAAAGTGAATCTCCTATGGTAATCTTATCACCAACTTGGATTTTTTCTAAATCTAATCCTTCAGTAACAAAGTTTTCACCAAAATCTCCATACTTAACCTTGCCACCTCTAGCTATAAAATCTTCTATCTTTTCCTTCTCTAATAAAGAAACTTGTCTGTGCCATTTTCCACCGTGAGCATCATTTTCCAAACCAAATTCTTCAATTAAATTAACCTCTTCTATTTGATTCTTACCTACACCTTTTTTCTCACTTATACATATTGCAACTATATTAGCCATTTTATTATCCTCCTATTTGAAACATGAATCTATCATCTTCTGTTTTTCTATCTTCTATAAATCTATGCCCTTGGGGCTTATTATATATTGTTTCTTTTATTCTTTCTTTAATCTCTTCCCTTGCAGTATCTTCTCTTAAAATATTTTTAAGGTCTAAGCCACTCTTAAAATGTAAGCATTGCTTAAGTACACCATCTGGGGTAATTCTTACTCTATTGCAGCTTTCACAAAAATGATTTGATAAAGCAGATATAAATCCAACTCTTCCTTCAGCCCCCTCAATTCTATAATAAAAAGCTGGTCCATTATCCTTATCACTTTTTGCCTCTTTTATATTGAAATTTTCCTTTAATATTTTCTCTAAATCTTTACCATTTACTCCAGTGTATTTAGTCCCTTCCCCTATAGGCATTAATTCTATAAATCTTATATCTAGCTTATGGTGGATACTTAACTTACATAAGTCTAAAAATTCATTATCATTTATTCCTTTAACAATTACTGCATTTATCTTTACCTTAATTCCTTTATTTACAGCCTTTTTTATGGATTCTACTACACTAATTAAGTTGCCACCTCTAGTAATTTTCTTAAATACATCTTCCTTTAAAGAGTCTAAACTTATATTTATTTCATTTAATCCAGCATTAATTAATTCATCAAGGTACTTAGGCAATAGAACTCCATTAGTTGTTAATGCAATTTTTCCTATTTCCTTCTCTTTTGCCTTTGAAACTAACTCTACTATATTTTTTCGAAGAAGAGGTTCTCCACCTGTAAATCTAATTTTCTTTAATCCAATATCTCCAAATATATCAATTAAGTACTTTATTTCATCATCTGTTAATCCATTATCATTTTTAAAGCAAACATCTCCCTCAGGCATACAATATATACATCTTAAGTTACATGCCTCTGTTAGAGAAATTCTTAAATAATCTATCTCTCTATTAAACTTATCTTTCAAGTAAAATTCACCTCTTATTTAAAAATGGAACTCTCCGCTTTTACCACCTGTCTTTGATACAAGATGTATATTTTCAATAACCATTCTCTTATCTACCGCTTTACACATATCATATATAGTTAATGCAGCAACTGAAACTGCTGTAAGTGCTTCCATTTCAACTCCTGTTTTCCCAGTTGTCTTAACACTGCCATATATTATAACTCTGCTGTTTTCTTCATCTAATTCAAAGTCTATATTAGCTCCATTTATCATTAAAGGATGACACATAGGTATTAAATTACTAGTTTGCTTACTTGCCATAATACCAGCAACTCTTGAAACACCAAGAACATCACCTTTTTTTATATTTCCTGTTTTTATAAGATTCATTATTTCTTTACTAACCTTTATGCTTCCTTTAGCTACAGCAACCCTCTTAGTTTCACTCTTTTCTGAAACATCCACCATTACTGCATTTCCTTTTTCATCAAAATGATTTAAACCTGACATATGTTTCCCCCCCTACTTACCAAATGAACAATGTGGGAATGTACAAACTTTGCAGTCTAAACATAATCCACCTTCACCATATAAAGCAATATCTCTTTTTGTTAATTTTTCATCTATTAAAATTCTAGGTAAAACTAAATCAAATACTGTTCTTTTTGAATACATTACACATCCTGGAAGCCCCATTATAGGAGTATCTCCAAGGTAAGCAAGTAAAAACATTGCCCCTGGTAATACTGGAGAACCATAAGTTACTACTTCTCCTCCACAATCCTTTATAGCTGATGGCGTAACATCATCTGGATCAACAGACATACCTCCACTGCACACCACTATATCAGCACCTTTATCAATCCACATTTTTATTGCTTCTGTAATTTTTTCTTTATCATCAGGAAGTATTACTTGCCCTAGTACCTCTGATCCATAATACTCAAACTTATTCTTAATAACTGGTCCAAAGGCATCCTTAATTCTGCCATAGAACACTTCATTTCCTGTAGTAACTATACCAACTTTTTTCTTTTTAAATTTTTCAACACTTATAAATGGCTTTTTAATTACTTTTTTAGCTTCATTAAGTTTTTCTTCTTCAACCATTAATGGAATAACTCTTGTTCCACCAAGCTTTTCACCTTTTTTAACTGGTGTATTATTATGTATTGTTGCCATCATAATATCATCTATCATATTAAGCTCTAAAAGAGCATCTTTATCAATTTTTAATATCCCATCATAAGAAGCAAAGAAATCTATTTTCCCTTCTTTTATTTCACCAAATTCTAATCCATCTCCACAGGAGATACATTTAAGAATTATAGCTGCATCATTTTCATGAACTAATCCTTCTGTCTCTTCCCAAACATATATATTATCCTTCCCTAGAGAAAGTAAAACAGCTATATCCTCTTCCTTTATTACATGACCTTTTTTAAAAGCTCTTCCTTTAAATTCACCTGGAACAATTTTAGTAATATCATGTAAAAGTACTCTACCTACTGCATCAACAGTTTTTATTTTCTTCATATCAAAAACTCACCTACTTATTTTCTTTTAGTAACCTGTTGTATATAAATATTAATGTTGTGCTTATAATTATCACTACCACCGCAAAAAAATTTGCCTTTGAGGAATCCCCTCTTTCTACAGCATAATAAATTGCCATAGGTATATTTTGTGTTTTCCCTGGTATATTACCAGCTATCATCATTGTTGCACCAAATTCACCAAAACACCTTGCATAGCTTAAAACCATTCCACTTAAAATTCCTTTAGAAGCTAATGGCAGTGTTACCTTATAAAATGTTTGAAATTTAGTTGCTCCTAAATCAGCTGCCACCTCTTTATAAGTATCATCTATGGATAACAAAGCACCTTTTGCACTTCCATACATTATTGGCAGGGAGGTAATAACTGCTGCTATTACTGCTCCATACCATGTAAATATAAATGTAAAATCAAAATACTCATATAAAAAGGATCCAATAAAACTTCTCTTTCCTATTATCATCAATAAAATATATCCTATTAATGATGGAGGCATAAATAAAGGAAGCATAATTGCACTTTCAAAAAAATTCTTTAGTTTCCCTTCTATTTTTAATAGCAAATTAGCTAACAATATTCCTAAAATGCTTACTATTATAGTTGAAACTATTGAAGTTTTTAGTGAAATTATTATTGGTCCTTCATACATAAAGTTTATTTCCTCTCAAAATTATATTTTTCAAATATATCTATATTTTCGTTTATAAAATCTTTAAAGCTTTGTACATCCTTATTCTCTACATTAATGTTAGCAAATGTATATATAGTTGGATCGTGAAGACTTCCATCTATTTTTTCTACTAGCTTTGCATCACCTAAGTTATTTATTTCATTAGCATAAACTATAGCATAATCAACATCTCCACTTTTCACATAGTTTAATACTAGTTTTGCATCTTTACAAAAGACAATATTACTTTGAATCTTATCCCATACACCACTATTTTTTAGGGCTTCCCTTGAATAATCTCCTATAGGTACTCCTTCTGCACCTAATGCAATTTTTCCAGTTATAGATGGTAAATCTTTTATTGAATTTATATCTTCCTTACTTCCACTGCTCTTTACAAGCATTAAACCATTAGTTAAGAATTCTTTAACTTCCTCTTCCTTAACCCCTCCACTGGATATAAGCTCATCTGTTTCATCTTTACTAGCAGATAAAAATAAATCTACCTTTCCACCCTCTTGGATTTGTTTTCTTAAGCTTCTTGAACTTCCATAATTTACATTTATCTTTATGTTAGAATTTTCAGCTTCATACTTTTTTATTATCTCATTCATTGGATCCTCTAAGGAAGCTGCTGCACTAATTGTGATTTCCTTAGCTTCTTTATTGTCACTTCCACATCCTAAAAATGTGAAAATCAGCCCTAATGAAAGAAATATACTTAAAACTTTTTTCATTCCTTATCAATCCTTTAACTTACTATTTTCTAGCACATTCCTTAGCTGTTTCATTTAAAATGTCAATTCCATGTTTTATATCTTCAAGAACAAAATCTAATGCTTCTTTGCATGCCTTTGGACTTCCTGGTAAATTTACTATAAGAGTTTTCTTTCTTATACCAGATGCAGCTCTTGAAAGCATTGCTCTTTTAGTTATGTTTAAACTAAACATTCTTATAGCTTCTGAAATCCCTGGTGTTTCTCTTTCAACTATTTCTTTAGTAGCCTCTGGAGTTATATCTCTTGGAGAAAACCCTGTTCCCCCTGTACTTAATACTAAATTAACTCCTAATTCATCAGCTAAATACCTAAACTCTTCCTTTAAAAGTTCTTTTTCATCTGGTAAAACAACGTATCTTTTAACTTGAAACCCTGATTTTTCAACTATTTCTCTAATTACTGCTCCACTTTTATCCTCTCTTTCACCTTTTGAGCCTTTATCACTACTTGTTACTATTGCTACTGTATACATAAACACACTTCCTTTATAAGTATCTTTCTTTTTCAACTATGTCTGCCAATTTCTTGTAATCATTTATATCAACCCACTCTACTCCATCAATTAATGGATCAAAATCACTTGCTACAGCTATAAGTTTATCCCTTGGAGTAATTATATTTCTTCCTTTTTCTTCTCTTGCCACTTCAATTTTTCTAAAGTTACTCTTTTTATAACCTTCTATAATTATAAAATCAGTTCCACTTATATCATTAATAATACTATCTAGTGCTAATTCTTCTTCCACTTCTTTTATCATGGCAAATCTATTTTTTGAAGAAATACATACTTGTTCTGCTCCAGCTTTTCTATGTCTCCAAGTATCTTTTCCCTCTTTGTCCATATCAAATCCATGAACATCATGTTTAATTGTTGAAAGGGAGTATCCTCTTTTCCTTAGTTCCTTTATAAGACCTTCAATTAAGGTTGTTTTTCCTACATTTGAACAGCTTGCTACTATATTAATTATTGTACTTCCCTTTTTACTCTCCTTTAGTATCTTCCTATATTCCTCAGGAGTATTTACATTTGTCATTGCACGCTCATCATTCATTAAAATGTAGGTTACATCTAAGCTTTTTATTAAGCTCTTTAGCTTATAGTTTTTATTGTCTATGTTCTCTTTTATCTTATCTAAAGCTGACTTTCTATACACTCCACATAAAGGCTGCTCTTTTCCATCTACTACAGGTATAAGTGCATCTCCTTTGAAATCAATATTTATTAAAGAATTGATTACATACTCACTTATAAATGGCATATCTGCAGCAATAATTAATGCTTTATCATTTTTTATAGATTTTAAAGTAGAATATATTCCACCAATTGGTCCAATATCCTTAACTTCATCCTCTACTAACCTGCATGTATCTAAAAACTCTTGGTACAAGGATAGATTATTACAAGAGATAATAATATCATCTATTAAATTTAATCTTTTAATTATCCTTTCTATAAACCTTTCGTTATCCAATGATAAAAATGCCTTTGTATTATAATTCATTCTAGAATTTTTACCACCACTTAAAATCACAGCACTTGTTTTTACTTTCATCTCTTTTTCATCCCTTAGTTTTATTATTTAATAACCCAAACCTTTTCTCCAATTTCTAAAACTTTGTTTTCTTCAACTTCTAATAAAGCATTACTTTTAATCATTGTGTTTATTTGTCCTGGACTTTGATAAATGTTATTTATATAAACCTTATTTTCAAGTTCTTCACTAACTCTTACTCTTAAGAATCTTCTCTTAGGAGACTTTTTCTTAAACTCGTCTTGAAGAATTCCTTCTACTTTCCTTATATCAATATCCTTGCAGTTTAACATCTTTGCAATTACTCTTCTAGCTGTTAACTCAAAGGTAGTTGCTGCTGCTACTGGAGTACCAGAAAGACCTATATATATAACTCCATTCTTTACTGCACTAAACATAGGAGAACCTGGCTTCATAGAAATCTTCCAGAATAATCTTCTATACCCTATGGACTCTACAGCCCTTAAAACTAAATCTTTTTCTCCAACAGAAACTCCTCCAGTAGAAATAATTATTTGGCATTCCTTTTCTGCCTTTTCTACTACACTTACTATTCCTTCAATAGAATCCTTAGCAATATCAAAAATCCTAGATTCTGCTCCAAGTTCTAACAATCTTGTATAAAGAAAGGCTTTATTGCTATTAAATATCTTTCCTTCTTTAAGATCTTCACCTGGTTCTTGTAGTTCATCACCTGTTGTAATTATTCCAACTATAGGCTTCTTATAAACTTTAACCTTATTGATACCCAAAGATGCAATTGCAGTTATTATTGATGAAGTTAAGAACTTATCTTTATTTATTATCTTAATTCCTCTTTTGAAATCTTCACCTTGATAAATGAAATTATCATAAGCTTTATGTGATACAAAAATTCTTACTTCATTTTCTTTTAAAGCCTCTGTATCTTCTTGCTTTACTATGCAGTCTGCTCCCTCTGGAATTTTAGCTCCTGTCATTATCCTAATAGCTTCGCCATCTCCAACTTTCTTACAAGATGTCTCTCCTGCAAATACTTTATCTATTACCTTTAAAATTCTTGGATTTTCCTTTGATGCTCCCTCTAAGCTTTTAGCTATAATAGCATATCCATCAAGAGGTGATTTATTAAATGGAGGACTATCTATAGGTGATAGAATCTCCTCTGCTAAAACCCTTCCAAGACTATTAAAAATATTTACTTCTTCTATATCATTTACCTTTGTTTCTTTTAATAAAAGCTCTTGAGCCTCTTCTAAGGTAATCATACTCTCACTCCTAATTTTTTAATTTCCTAATATCTAAAAAAAGCTTATTACTTAATGCATTTTTGGGCATAAGTAATAAGCTTTAAATATTTCTATTTAAAATCAAAAAACTTATTTCCTTCCCAAAAACGTGGAGATAATACCCTTTCGAATATTACCCTGCGAATTAACAATGTAATTCAGGCATAATTCCTTAGAATCTCTTCCTTAGGAGTGTTATGCTCTGGAAATCTTATATTCTTTATATTTTTATTAATACTCTCTATATAAATATTCCACTTAATAAAATGATTTAGTCACTTTATTAATGTTATTATTTTAACACTATTAGATATTATTTGACAATAGATTAGATATTTTTATAATATTTTTTAATTATATAAAATTCACATTCAAAAAAGGGTGATTTTTAACAATCACCCTTTCTTCTAGTTATCTGAATGGAATCTCACCATATCTACCATAATTAATAAACCTACTAAAACTGTAGTATAGTTTTCATCTAATACCTTTAATGTGTATCTATCTCTCCCAAATGTCCACTCTTTATCTATTTCCCCAATGTTAACTCCATCTTTTTCAACTATATAATTTCTCCCGAAAATTGCAGAATCACAACTCATTACAAATCTACCAAGTGCCCCTGATATATTATATTTAGGTACCATAAATTCCTTTTCTATTACTGCTATTTCCATATCATTTGAATCATATACCTTATATTTATGTGCTCCAATTCTTAGCTGTTGCCTAAAATACATTAACTTTCTTGATTTATCTGGTGTATAGATATTTATATTTTTCCCTATATCAAATTTATCAGCCTCTACTAAAAATGCTTCATTTCTATTTTCATCATAAACGTCGAATTTAGCTCCAAAAGCTAATAGTCTTTCCTTAATAAAGTAGTTTTTTGACATAATAATCACCCTTTATATAATATTTTTTATCTTTATATATAGTATATTATACTGCATATAATAAATCAATATAACTCTTAACTTTTAAGCTTATTGTAAGAATAGATATTTATTCCCTTCGTACTAAAGGTAAGGAAATTATAAAATTACTATCCTTTATTTTATATTTTTTAATATGAAAATGTAATAATACTTTTGATTTATAGCTAATTGAAATTTTATAATTTACTAGACAGTAAAGAAAAAAATAGTTATTGCAAAATAAAATTTACAATAACTATTTCTAATGATTATCTATCTAATGGTTTTTTTAATACTCCTAATAGAACCATTGCTACTAAAGAACCAATTATAAGTGATACAATAAACATAAATGGATTTGTCATAACTGGCACTACAAATAAACCACCATGTGGTGCTAATGTTTGGCATTCAAAGAACATTGATAGTCCTCCAGCTATAGCTGATCCTATTACACATGAAGGTATTACTCTTAATGGATCCGCTGCTGCAAAAGGTATTGCACCTTCTGTAATAAAGGAAATTCCCATTATATAATTTGTTATACCTGACTGTCTTTCTCTTGATGTAAATTTATTCTTAAAGAAAGTTGTAGCTAAAGCTATTGCTAATGGTGGAACCATACCACCTATCATAACAGCAGCCATAATATCATTATTACCAGTTGCTAAGGAAGCTGTTCCAAATACATAGGCTGCCTTATTAAATGGGCCACCCATATCTATAGCCATCATACCACCTAAAACTAACCCTAAAAGAACCTTACTTGTAGAACCCATACTATTTAATAAATTAGTTATACCATCATTAAGAGCAGCTACTGGTGGGTTTACAATAAATATTAGTATTGCTCCAATAAGCAGTATTCCAAAGAAAGGATATAATAAAACTGGTTTTAATCCCTCTAAACTATCTGGTAAGCTATCAAATAGCTTCTTTAATCCAACTACTAAATATCCTGCTATAAATCCTGCAAGTAATGCCCCTAAGAAACCAGAGCCACCATCCTTAGCTAAAACTCCTCCAACAAAACCTACTGCCAAAGCAGGTCTATCACCAATAGACATAGCAATATACCCAGCAAGTATAGGCAACATAAAGCTAAAGGCTAAATTACCTACAACATTAAAGAAAGATGCAAATTCTGTACTTGTTCCAAATTGTGGAGTTCCTGCTGCTCTTGAGTCAACTAAAAATGATAATGCTATAAGAATACCTCCACCTATTACAAATGGTAACATATGAGAAACGCCATTCATTAAGTGCTTATAAATCTTATGTCCTATTCCTTCTTTTTCTATATCAGATTCTCCACCTTCAGACTTTTCACCTGATGCATGAAATATAGGAGCCTTCCCACTAACTGCTTCATTTATAAGTTCTTCTGCCTTGTGAATTCCATTTGCCACCTTAGTCTGAATCACTCTTTTTCCATCAAATCTATCCATATAAACATTTTTATCAGCAGCAATTATTATACAATCTGCATTTTTTATTTCTTCATCTGTTAGAACATTTTTAGCTCCACCAGAACCATTTGTTTCAACCTTTATAGAAATACCCATATCCTTAGCTTTATTTTCTAAGCTTTCTGCTGCCATATAGGTATGTGCTATTCCAGTAGGACATGCTGTTACTGCTAAAACTCTATATCCACCTTTTTCTTCCTTCTTATCTTCTACTGGTTCATCAAACTTTTCTGTTTCCTTTTTATCTATAAGCTTTAAAAACTCTTCTTTACTTTCAGCATCTATAAGTTTTTTTCTAAATTCTTCATCCATTAAAATGGTAGATAGTCTTGCTAACACCTCTAAATGAAGATTATTCTCTCCATCTGGAGCTGCAATCATGAAGAAAAGATGAGCTGGAGCACCATCTAAAGAATCATAATCAACGCCATCCTTAACAACCATAGCACTTAATCCTGCATCTTTAACTGCTGTTGTTTTAGCATGAGGAATAGCTATTCCATCTCCTATTCCTGTTGTACTTAATTCTTCTCTTGATAAAACAGCCTTTTTATACTGTTCTTTGTCATTTAACTTGCCTGAATTATTCATTAATTCAACAAGCTTATCAATGGCCTCTTTTTTATTTTTTACTTTTACATCTAACTCTATTGAATTACTACTTAACAAATCAGTAATACGCATTTTTATTCCTCCTTAAAACTAAATTTCATTTAATAATTTTAGTATTTCATCTTTTGTTGCTAAACCTTCTGAAAATGCTGTAGCACTACCTGTTGCCACCCCCATTTTAAAGGCTTCTTTAAAATCATAGTTCTTTAAATATCCTGCTACAAATCCAGCTACCATAGAGTCTCCTGCACCAACTGAATTTTTAACTTCTCCCTTTGGTACCCCACTTCTTATAATTTCTCCAATTTCTGATAAGAAAATTGCTCCATCTCCAGCCATAGATATAAGTACATTTCTTGCCCCCTTATCCTGTAGCTTTTTAGCATATTCAATTATTTCTTCATCAGTTCTTAACTCTACATTAAATATCTCTCCAAGCTCATGATTATTAGGCTTAATTAAGAAAGGTTTAAACTTTAGTACATTTACTAATAGATCTTTTGTAGCATCTACTATAACCTTAATTTCTTTCTTTTCTAGTCTTTCCATAATCTTTTCATATATATCCTCTGGAAGTGACTTAGGTATACTTCCTGCTAAAACTAATATGTCACCATCTTGTAAATTATCTAGCTTCTTATATAAAGAATTTAATGCTTCTTCATTAATGTGTGGCCCTCCACCATTAATTTCACTTTCTTCATTTGATTTAACCTTTATATTTATTCTAGATAACCCTTCATTTAATTTAATAAAATCAGATTTACAACCAAATTCCCATACTCTTCTTTCAATTTCATCACCAGTAAACCCAGCAATAAAACCTAAAGCAGAACTATCATATCCTAAATTTTTTAATACTATAGATACATTAATACCTTTTCCACCTGGATACACATCTTCTTCTTCTGTCCTATTAACTCTCCCCAACTTTAAATCATTAACTTTAACTACATAATCCAGTGAGGGATTAAAAGTCACTGTGTATATCATTTTTATACCTCCAATATTTCTGTATAATCTTTAAATTTATTCTCTCCTATTTCCTTAGTTATTATTTTTGCTCTATTAATTTCTGCAAATGTTATTGGAAATATCTTATTAAACTTGCTGTTATCAACTAATACGTAAGGTGTCTTACTTCTATTTACAGCCTCTTCCTTAACAAGGGCTTCTTTAACATCTGGAGTTGTAAAACCTGCCTCTATACTCACTCCATTGGAACCAAAGAAAGCTTTTGTAAAATTATATTTTTTTAAACTCTTTATAGCTTCTACCCCTATAATAGCTTCTGTTGACAACTTTAATTCTCCCCCTAATATATAAACTGTACATCCTTTTTCAATAAGCTTTTTAGCATGAACAATACCATTTGTAACGTAAGTTGCTTCTTTCTCTTCAATATATTCAGCTAAAATTTCAGTTGTGGTTCCTGCATCAATATACACAAAATCTCCTTTTTCTATTAATGAAGCAGAAAATTTTGCAATACTTATTTTATCTTCTCTATTTAAATCATGCTTGGTTTTGACGTCTTTTTCTTCAGTTGTTAAATTTTTATCAACAACTACTGCTCCACCATGAACCTTATTCAGTTTCCCCAAATTTGCCAAAGCATTCAAATCTCTTCTTATTGTTGATTCAGAGGTATCTAACAAAGCTACTAGTTCGCTAACTGTAACTGCTTTTTTCTCATTTAACATACTTAAAATTCTATGAAATCTTTCTTCCGTTAACATCTACAACACTCCCTTTATTTAAATATTACTATCTGAATATTTCAAAGTCAATCATTTTCATTCATAATCACTCATTTTCTTTCACTCTTATTAAGATATATCCTCTACTTAATTTCACTCTTTCAAATATTTAGAATATTTAAACTCTACATTTTTCTATTGTCTTTCAACATACTTCTATGATATATTCAACTTGTTAAATAATTTACAATCCTGCAATCAAATTATTTAACGTTTACAAAAAGACAATGAGGTGGACTAAATGAACAAAGAACAATGGACAGGCTTCAACGAAGGCCGTTGGGCAAAACACATCGACGTTAGAAACTTCATACAAACTAACTACACTGAATATACAGGTGATGCTAGTTTCCTTGAAGGTGCTACAGAAGAAACAACTAAATTATGGGATGTAGTTTGCGAATTAAGCAAACAAGAAAGAGAAAATGGTGGAATATTAGATGTTGATACAAAGACTATATCTAAAATCAACGCTTACAAACCAGGATATATAAGTGAAGCTTTAGAAAAAATAGTTGGTGTACAAACTGATGCACCACTTAAGAGAGCTGTTATGCCAGAAGGTGGTATAAGAATGGCTGAAAATGCAGCTAAAGCTTATGGATATGAAATAGATCCTTTAATATCTGAAATATTTACAAAATATAGAAAAACTCACAACCAAGGTGTTTTCGATGCTTACACAACAGATATGAGATTAGCTAGAAAAGCTGGTATAGTTACAGGACTTCCAGATGCTTATGGTAGAGGAAGAATCATAGGTGACTATAGAAGAGTTGCTTTATATGGTGTTGATAGACTTATAGAAGATAAGAATGAACAAAAATTAAGCCTTGAAGTAGGAACAATTGATGAAGATGTAATTAGATTAAGAGAAGAAATCTCTGATCAAATAGTTGCACTTAAAGAATTAAAAGAAATGGCTGCTTCATATGGATATGATATATCTAGACCAGCTGCTAACGCTCAAGAAGCTATCCAATGGTTATACTTTGGTTACCTTGCAGCTATAAAACAACAAAATGGTGCTGCAATGTCACTTGGTAGAACTTCTACTTTCTTAGATATATACATAGAAAGAGATTTAAAAAATGGCGTTATAACAGAAAAAGAAGCTCAAGAATTAATGGATCACTTCGTAATGAAGTTAAGATTAGTTAAGTTCTTAAGAACTCCAGAATATAACGATTTATTCTCAGGAGATCCAACTTGGGTAACTGAATCTATAGCTGGTATGGGATTAGACGGAAGATCTTTAGTTACTAAGAACTCATTTAGAGTACTTAATACACTTTATACTTTAGGACCTTCACCAGAACCAAACTTAACAGTTTTATGGTCAACAAGACTTCCTAAAGCATTTAAGGACTTCTGTTCAAAGGTTTCTATTGATACAAGCTCTGTTCAATACGAAAACGATGATTTAATGACTACTTACTGGGGAGATGACTATGCTATAGCTTGTTGTGTATCTGCAATGAAGGTTGGTAAACAAATGCAATTCTTCGGTGCTAGAGTTAACTTAGCTAAGACTCTTCTTTATGCTATAAATGGTGGTAAGGATGAAAAGCTAGGAATGCAAGTTGGACCTAAATTAGCTCCAATAACATCTGAATACTTAGAATATAATGAAGTAATGGATAGATTTGAACAAATGACAGATTGGTTAGCTAACCTTTATGTTAACACATTAAATGTTATCCACTACATGCATGATAAATATTCTTATGAAAGCTTACAAATGGCTTTACACGATAGAGATGTATTTAGAACAATGGCTTGTGGTATAGCAGGACTTTCAGTATGTGCTGACTCACTTTCTGCTATTAAATATGCTAAAGTTAAACCTGTAAGAGATGAAAACGGAATTGCTGTAGACTTCGAAGTTGAAGGTGATTTCCCTAAATACGGAAATGATGATGATAGAGTTGATGATATAGCTGTATACCTTGTTGAAAGCATGATGAATAAGATCAGACAAAACAAGACTTACAGAAATGCATACCACACTCAATCTATCTTAACTATAACTTCAAACGTTGTTTATGGTAAAAAGACAGGAACTACTCCATGTGGTAGAAAGAAGGGAGAACCATTTGCTCCAGGTGCTAACCCAATGCACGGAAGAGATAATTCAGGATCATTAGCATCTTTAAACTCAGTTGCTAAGCTTCCATATGAACATTCTCAAGATGGTATCTCTAACACATTCTCAATCGTGCCAGATGCTTTAGGAAAGACTCCTGAAGATAGAATCAACAACTTAAGCTGCATGATGGATGGATATTTTGGACAAGATGCTCATCACCTAAACGTTAATGTATTTAACAGAGAAACATTAATTGATGCTATGGAACATCCAGAATTATATCCTCAATTAACTATTAGAGTTTCAGGATATGCAGTTAACTTCATCAAGTTAACAAGAGAACAACAACTTGATGTAATAAACAGAACATTCCACGAAAAGATGTAGTTTTATTATAAGAAACAAAAAGCTAGTAAGTAGGTTTATATCTACCTGCTAGCTTTTTATTTAGGCCATAATTCCAAAAAAATACAGCAAGTATACTTTTATATACCTACTGTATTTTTACTTAATTAGCAATTTAAGACACACTTCTATTATACTATCTAACTAACATTTCTGTCTAGCATATAGTTTCAATCATTTAATTTTTTATAAAAAAATTTTATTCATTTTCTTCATGCATCTACAATATTTCTATATAATAATTAAATCAGGAATTATAGTTTTTTATTTACACAAAAGGATATATATTTCTAGTTTACTTTTTTTATATTTGGTTAATATAAGATTGTACAATATTTGTACAATCTTATTAAATTATAAGGAGGAAACAGATATGTCTTCAAACAATAGTGGTAACAGAAACTTAATTCCAGAGGCAAAGAAAGGGCTAAATTCATTAAGAAATGAAGTAGCTTCAAGCTTTGGACTACAAGATTATGAAAATGCTGATAAAGGAAACCTTACTTCTAAACAAAATGGAAGCGTTGGTGGAGAAATGGTTAAAAGAATGGTAGAACAATATGAAAGTGGACTTAAGTAATTAATGTCCTAAAAAATAATTAGTAGAGCATTTCATGCTCTACTAATTATTTTTTTATACAAAGTATAGCGCTATATTTATCTTATTGATTATAATACTATTTATTATCACCAATGCTTAGTTCTGTAAGTGCTGTCTGCCCTTCAACGATTTGTCCTATTGATGCTGAATATATAGCTCTTTGCTCTGAGGCTATATTGGATAATAAATCGGTAAACAAATAACCGGTAACAGTTACATAATCTGCTGTCCATGGTGCTCCAGATGAATTAATTAGTACTGGAGATAATCCACATGGTACATGTGTTTGAATTTCACCACTTGTAACTATGATTCTTATAAGAACCATACTTAATCTAATATTTTTAAAAAGACCAGAGAAATATTTCTCTAGTCTTTTAATTATTATCTTAATTCAAATGATTCACAATCTGTACATTGTGGAACTTTAGGATGTTTTTCATGTGTTCCTACCTTTATTTCATCAAGTGTACAATAACTTTCATCTACTGCATTATACTTACATTCTTGTACTGAACATTTTATTGAACTATTTTTATTCATTTCCATTCCTCCATATAATCAATTTCATAATTATATTAACCTTATATTATAAAAATATTCTTATTTTTTTATAATAAAAATTGGATTTGAAAATGCAAATGGAGCAGTATTTCTAACTCCAACTTCAGTTGATAAAGACTGTCCTTCCTCCTCTTTTCCTTCCACTTCCATCCTAATAAAATCTCCTGGTACTACCCTTACTCTTTCTACCATTTCAAAAGTAGTATCATTAATATCTTTTTCAGAAATCACTTCACCATTTCTTATTAATCTAACTTTAGAAATTCCATCATAATATTCCCCTTTTAAATTAACCTTTATAACTTCTCCCATTGAATTTACTTTATAGTCATCACCCATCATAGCATTATTCACCTTAATCTCTAATGAAGGTCCATTAGTTCCATACATATGCCCCTTCTTTTGTGCTTCAATTATACCTTCTTCAGTAAAACTTTCTGCATATGTTTTTAAGTATACCTTTCCTATATCAACTGGATAATGAGCATCTGTTTCTGCAACTCCATAAAGATGCTTTCCTTCTGTATTTAATTTATCCCATTGAATAAAGGCATCATTATTATATTTATTTTTGGGGCCTCTACATCCATTCCACACTTCAATTCCATTTACCCCATTATAATCAGGGAACTTCCATCCTAACCTACCATCAAAAGGATGAGCAGCATAAATTAAAGTATTATAATTTCCAAGCTCTTTAATCAAATTATCTTTAGATAAAGAACCATAATTCTTATTATCCTTCACATTCATTAAAACTGCATGACCCGAAGATGTAGTATATTCATTTCCTTTTATAATTATTTCTCCATTGCCTTTAGCACTTTTGGATTCCTCATATCCATTACTATTATTATGATCAGTCATTGTCATATAATTTAATCCAACACTTCTCATGGCCCATATGTTTTCTGCTACACTTCCATTCCCATCAGAATAGTTAGAATGAGTATGATTATCTCCCATGAACCATCCCTTACCACTAACTGTAATTCCACCTAGCTTTATATTCTTTATCCCTTTATTAGGTTCCTTAACTTGTACTATAAACCTTGTACCACCACTTTTACATTTTATCTTCCATTGAACATTTCCCTCTTCATTTGGCTCCAAAGTTTCTATTGAAAAGTTATTTTTCCCTAAAGTTTTACTTTCACCATCACAAATTAGCTTCCCCTCTATTTTTCCTTTTTTACTTTCTGTTATATTTTTCACCTTTAAATTAACAATTACTTCATCTCCAGGATTTAATAACTCTCCAGCTTTATCTACACTTCCTTCATATACCATATCATCTTCAGTGGATACTGTAACTGCTTCTATATCTTTTGAAAAGTAAATATAAGCACCCACTCCTATAAGCATTAGTATTAGAGGGAGAATTGCAATAAATAGTTTATAATATTTTTTTCTTCTACTCATTTTACCCTTCCTTTCTCTAATACTATTTTCTTTATTTATTTATAAATTATTCTAATTTCTTTATAATTTCCTAAAGAAAAAAGAAACCGCAAAGCGATTTCTTTTTTACCCTTATAACTTCAATTTATCTTCTTCAAGTTCTATAAAGTTATTTATAAACTCACTAAATACATTTAAGACCTTATCATTTATATCTATTACTGTTACTCTCTTGCTTAGGGAATCATATCTACCTAATGCAATATACACCTTCTCCTCAATATAATAAAACAAATATCCTATTTCTAAATCTTCATAGAATATAATTTCTTTACTATTAATCTTTAAGGATTCAAACAGAAAACTACATTTCTTTGATAATACTCTATGAAATCCCTTACTTTCATTATTATATATGTATCTATTATTGTTTAAATCTAAATATAAGTCATTTTTATGTTTCTTCATACAAGGTATAAAAAGAAAGTTCTTACCATGTAAGAATGCTGCAATATAATCCTTTAATTTATATGTTTCCTTGTCTTCTTCAAGCCTAAATCCAGTTTGATTAAATAACTTTATTATTTCCCCAAAATAACCATTCCACTGAAAATTACAACTTTCCCACTCCATTAATTTTTCCATTAAACTTTTAAAATCTATACTACTATATTTAATATTTGCAAAGGAGCTTTGAATGATTTCACTTTTAAATGCATCTTTTTTCTTATTTTCATTTCCCTCTAATGAAGATGTATTTCCTATTGCTTGTACAAATTCTGCAAGCCTATCTCCAAAACTTGTTGTTATTATTATTTTTAATGTAATCTTATCAAACTTAACAAATTCATTTTTCTCTTTACATTTGTTAACATAACTTTTTGCACAATCTATGCTTTTAAAGGTATATCCATTTTTTATATAATTTCTATATAAAAAATTTTTATTTATGTACTCTTCCTGTAACTTCATATTATATGTGTTACTTTCCTTGTCCTTAATCCCAATTATTAATTCAAATTTATTTTCAAAACACTCATCTAAAGCATACTCCACTGCCTTAATATAAGTTAAGTCTTCTTGCAATATAGATTCATCCATATCATCATAGATTTCATTAATAATATCTTTTTTACATAAGCTTCTTTCATATGATTTACTTACTATTATCATCTTATTTTTAGGAAAAACATAACACTTACCATATTCAACTATATACTCTATACTAACCAAAAAATCCCCCCATTTAACAACCTTGTAAGCAAATTATATAACCACTTCATACTACTAACAACAAGTAAATTATGTAATGGCATTTACTTGACTTTTTGTCAAAAAAAATAGATACTATATAGGGTTAATGGATAATTATAAATGTTAATATATAGCAAAGGAGAATTTTAATGCATACTAAAAAGTACTACTACGATGAACAACTAAGAAAATACTATTTTGAAAAATACTATCAAACTTTTACTAAATGTAAGACTAGTTTAAAGGAATTAAATACTTTAGAACTTTTATCTCTTCAAACTAAACCTACACTTACAGACATAGCTAAAAGATTAGATATTAAAGGATATTCAAAATTAGGTAAAGACGGGTTAGTTAATCTAGTATCTGCTTATATTACTGATAATATAGATAATATACTTTGCGAACTATCTTATAAGGAACTTGATCTGTTAAAGAAATCAGCTAAGGAAGAATTAGTTGAATACTCTTTTTCAATAGATAACTTAAACTTAATTGGAGGACTATCTTCTCTTGGAGTACTATTTAAATTATCTATAAAGGATAATTACTACCTTGTAGTACCAAGTGACATAAAAGAAGGAATAAATTCTTTAACATCTTCTAAAAAATATATTTCTAACCTTAAGGAACGTTCAGAAGGAATTGATCTTATAGATGGATTAATGACTCACTACGGTCTTTTATTAGGTGGAGAATTATATTCCATAATAACTAATAAGGAAAGTAAGGTTTTTAAAGAGGAAAACTTAGATTTTTACTTAAACTATATATTTAGAAGCTATGAAGCTTTTACAGAGGGTAACGCATTAATTCACCCATTCCTTTTCTCACCTGAAGATGTATATGAAGAATTAAGAGTAAGACAAACTATTCAATATAACTTCAGTAATGAAGATTTCTTTGTTTCTTTAGGTAAAGATTTTAAAGCTACTTGGGGTGAAGAAGTTTTAGAACTAAAAAACATTCTTTCTAATACTAAGTTAAAAAAATCTGATATAGACTCATTAATTAGCCAGTTAATATTCTATATTAAAAACGACATGGATACTCAAATAATAGTTGAATTGCTAACTTCTTATAGCTTAGATTTAAGCGATAAGGCTTTAGCCGATTCAATAGTTAACTCCTTCTCTAAGGTCTTTAACAATACACCTATATGGTCTTTAAAAGGCTTAACACCATTAGAATCAACTACTAGACAAAAGACTACTATAATAAAGGATAAAGAACCTGGAAGAAATGAACCTTGCCCTTGTGGAAGCGGAAAGAAATATAAGAAGTGTTGTGGTAGATAACAAGTAAAAATTATAATCTCCTAAATAATAAAAGACTTAGCTCAAAGAAGAGCTAAGTCTTTTTATTAAATTCCTAGTGGAATTCCAAATGTAAAGAATACTATTAATAAGATTGTCCAAGAAACTAAGAATGCTACTGAATATGGGAACATTAACTTAATCATATCTCCTAAAGTATATTCAGGCTTATACTTCTTCATGAACACAAGGATAATACCTGCATATGACATAAGTGGTGATATTACATTAGTTGATGAATCTGCAATTCTATATGCAGCTGATACCATATCAGGAGTTAATGCTCCGTTAACTTGGTATAACATTGGTATAAATATTGGCCCAAGTAACATCCATTTTGAAGTTAATCCACCAACGAATAAATTAATTATAGCAGTAACTATAATGAATCCTATTAATAATAAGATTGGTGAATCAGATAATCCTAATGATTGTAATCCTGTTGCACCTAAATAAGTAATATATGTACCTAGGTTTGAGTAGCTTAATAATGCTAAGAAGTTGTAACAGAAGAATGTTAATACTAATATAGATCCCATTCCACTCATTTGCTTTGACATAGCTTGAACTACATCTATAGCACTATTAAACTTCTTTAATTTCATTCCATATAATAAACCTGGAACAAAGAATACAAATGTAATTATAAGAATTATGTTATCCATAAATGGCTTAACTGTTGCACCCTTATCATCTACATATGTAGCAAGTGGTCCAAAGTAAAGTACTGCTGCAATAGCTAAGGCAATTAATAATCCTAATCCTGCCCATTTTAAAGCTTTATTTTCTTCTTCTTTAACTGTAAAGTCAGCCATATTCATATCTTCAGGAACAATGTATGTTTCTTTTTCTAATCTTGGCTTAATGAACTTAGCAGTAACAAAGTAACCAACAACTGATAATAACACTGTTGAAGCTACTATAAATATGTAGTGCATTGTTGCAGGAGTAATAGCTTGTCCTGCTGCTGTAACAAAAGGTATACCTTGGCTTTCAGCAAATACCTTTGCGTTGTTACCAACGATAACATCTATAGGTGTACCTGGTATTAAGTTAGCACTAAATCCAGCTGATACCCCAGCAAAAGCTGCTGCCATACCTATAAGTGGATTTTTCTTTAATCCAACATATAACATACCAGCTAGTGGTATTAATATTATATATCCTGCATCAGTAGCTATACTACTCATAATTCCTAAGAATACTAAAACTACTGGTAAAAACTTATCTGAAACTTTTAATCCTACTTTTTTAATTAAAACTGATAGTAGACCAGATTCTTCAGCTAGTCCAACTCCAAGCATAACGATTAATATTGTTCCAAGAACTCCTCCACCGTATGCTAACCAGTTATTTAATAATGCATTTCCAAAAATCCATCTAAAGTTCTCAGCTGCAAACATATTCTTAATTTCATAAGATATTGTTCCCCCATCAGCTGCTAATGTTTCGAACTCCATTCCACCCATGAATATACTCGCTATCATAACGATGGCATATAATATCATAAATATAATTACCGGATCCGGTATTTTTTTACCTACTTTTTCTATAAAAGACATTTTTGTTTTATCTTTTTTGCTCATTGGTAGTCCCCCTTTTTCGTCATTTTTTATTTTTTCGATTTAACACGTTAAATTAATTATAAGCATTTTTATAATAATTATCAACAAATATTAAAATTTTTATCATTTTATTAGATATTTAAGCTATTTTTATTCATTTTGTTACTTTTTATAATTTTATTCAACATTTAATTTATAAACTGTAAATTAGTTCCGTATGTATACGTAGATAGTTATTTTGATTGTTCCGTCACAAAGCTCCAAGTCACAGCTTTCCTAGACATTAAAAAAAGGAGCTGCTTTAAATAGCTCCTTTTTTTACTAATTATGTCTTTCTAATAAATTTTCAAATTCTTCTCTAGCTATGGGTTTACTTATAAAGTATCCTTGAATTTTGTCACAGTTTAAAGTCTTAAGCAGTTCTAACTGATCCTGCATCTCCACCCCTTCTGCTATTACATCTAACTCAAGGGTATGGGCAAGCTTTATTAATGTTTCAATTATAGCTACAGTTTTTCTATCATTTTCAATCTTTGATAATAAACTTCTATCTATCTTTATAGTATCAATTGGAAGAATTTTTATATAGCTAAAGGATGAATATCCCACTCCAAAATCGTCTAAAGCAATCATTACTCCTAAATCTTTAATCTCCTTTAATAACTCTACAATTCGTTTTGCATCATCTAAAACTTCATCTTCTGTAATTTCAAGCTTTAATCCATTTGGTTCTAGCCCTACTTCCTCTAATACATTTTTTAATTTATCAATAAATTTATGTTGTTTTAAGAACCTATAAGATGCATTTACTGACACCTGAAAATCCTTAAACCCTTCTTTTCTTTTTTCTTTGCAGAAAATACAAGCTTCTCTTAGAACATAATTATCTATCTCGTAAATATCTCCTGTTCTTTTGGCAATATGAATAAATTTATCAGGAGGCATTTCTTTTCCATCCTTTATCCATCTTACTAAAGCTTCTGCTCCAATTATCTTTTTCTTACTTACGCTATAAATAGGTTGGAAATTAACTACAAATTCTTTATTATCTATAGCCTTTTTTAACAACCCTTCTATTAATATATCTTCTAACATCTCTTCATTAAATACTTCTATAGTATTTCCACCTGAATTTTTGCTCTTATACATAGCAATATCTGCATATCTAATTAATGTTTCTATATCTGTTGTATGATTAGGGAAAGAACTTGCTCCAATACTTGCTTTTAACTCATAATTGAAGTTTTTATACTCAAAGGTCTTATTCAGCTTTCTTAAAATCTTATTGCCTAAATCTTCTGCATCTGTTTTAGAAAGCTCTCCCTTTTTAACTAACAGGAATTCATCTCCCCCTAGTCTTCCTACTTCAATATCTTGTTCTAAATTTTGTAAAGTAAATGCAGCTTGGCATAACACTTCATCTCCACTATTATGTCCTAAGGAATCATTTAAAGACTTAAAGTTATCTAAATCTATAAAGAATATACTAAACACTTCCCCGTCTTCCTTAAGCTGTGCCATGTAATTGTATAAGCTATATCTATTTTGAAGACCAGTTAACACATCATAGTTTCCTAAATATCTCATTTCATCTTCATTTCTTCTATTTTCAGTTATATCTGTAAGCAACATAGCGAAATGATGGTTTTCAATTGGATATACAGCTATTGATGCCCAATTATTATTTCCAAGTGCTATACAATTTTTGCTTAATGTCTCTCCATCTCTTTTACCTGATGATAAAATATCTCTTATAAATTCTTCATCATTAATTTTATCAAAGAAAATTTCTTTAAAAGTCATTCTATATAGATTCTTTTTAGGAATATTTAAAATTCTTGACATGGATGCATTCACATCAAGGAGATTGGCATCAGTAACATTTCCTTCTTCATCCATAATCTCTCCAAAATAAGCGTATCCATTATCTAAGCCCTCTAGAAGCTTACTACTTTTTTCCTCATTCTCCATAAACAAATTATTTGACGTTTCTAAAGCATCAAACATTTCATTTATATCATTAGTTAATTTACTAATTTCATCACTACTATTATCTAACTCAAGCCTCTCTTTCAAATCTTTATGCTCTTTTATCCTGTTTACTCCCTCGCTTATTCTCTCAACTCTTTTTATAACTATATTCTTCATTAGAACTATTAAAATAAAGTTAATAATAAAATTAATAGATATAAAAATAACAGATAAAACAAAAATATTAACTTTCTGACTCTCTTTTACTACTAATGGCTCTGAAACTTTAATATAATAATTCTCTCCATCTACACACTCTATTTTATAGTAAGCATTTACATCACTTTTATTTGTTACTAATTTAATGTCTTCTCCGCTATTTAGCTTGGAATCCTCTACATCTCCAGTAGAGTCTATTTCTTTTAATAATGCAATATTTTTATGCATATCTTTAGAAATTTTTTCTATAACTACATCATCAAAACTATCTATAATCACAACATAATCAGATGAATTGTACTTTTTATTGTATGAAAAAATATATAACCCTTCTTTTCCTGTTATATATCCCTTTTTAATATCCTTTTTTTCTTTTATTATTGTTTTTATCTTATTTAGTAAAATTGAATACTCATTTTTACTTCTAGCACTTATATCATTAGATTCAAACTTATCTTTTTCATTAAGGTTTGAATCTAGAACAACTTTAAAGTCAATATTATCATTTTTAAACTTATTTATAATACCTAATACCTCTAAAGCATTATTTTCATTTAATTTCTCATTATATGTATCAACTGATGACAACAAGCTTGTATAGTCATTTGTTTTTCCTATTACTTTTAAAACTTCACCATTTATCCTATTTATACAGCCAGATGCTATTCCACTTATTCTAGTCACTTCACCGCTATATAAATACTTCGATACAAAGCCCATAGATATCATGTATAAAGTTACTGTAACCAAAGATATAGTCATAAATAATATGACAATTTTTTTTGATAACTTCATATCTTACTCTCCCCTATATGTTTTATAATTAATTCTTTAACATTTGTGCCCTATGTACAATTATATCTTATTGCAAAAAAAAGATAAATATATATTATTTGGTAATACGAAGTATATTTCTCTGTAACTAAAAAAAAAGGTAGATATTACTATCTCCCTTTTTAGCTATTATTCTACTGGCGTAGTAGTTATATTGGTAAATCCGTTTACTATTATATATTTACTTGCACCTACATTTATATATTTTATTTCTACCTTATCACCAACTTTAGTTAAAGCTATTTCTCTTGAAGTTTCTGTTGATACAGAATAAATTTTATCACTATCTTTTAGCTTAAGGTCATAGATGCTAGACCCATCTTTAACAACAAGTCCAATTCTCTCAACTTCACCTTGAATAACCTCTTCTTTATTAGAACCTTCTAGTGAAATATTTGTATTAGTTAATCCCTCTAAATATTTATTTAATGTAGATTGAAGATTATCTCCAACTCCAACTGTATTGTAGTTCTTAACATTAACCATTGCATATTGCTTAACTAAACCATTAGAATCTTTTAATGTTGTAAAGTAAGTTGGTTCTCCTTGAATATTAATTAAATATGGGAATGTAGCTTTATATCCATATTGTTGAACCTTACCTTCTGCAGATCTAATAGCAGCTTCTTCAGTGGCTCCAGCTGTCTTATACATTGTAGTTTTACCAGTTCTTGTATTTGTTAATGTAAATCCAACTAATCCTTCATCATTACCTACAGATGTTATTCCTGTATAATAGAAACACTCATCTTTATTAAATATTAAGTTCATTCCTGTAGTTGTTTTTAACTTATCCTTGTCATTAAAGTTAAATACACCATGAACTAATTCTCCCCACTTATTAATATAGTTATTAATAAATCTTGAAGGTTGAATTCTATCTATCCATTTAGGCATATTATCTATATCATATATCTCAGATTTTCCTGTTTGAGCATCAATAACTAATGCTCCAATAGCCTTTGCTTCTGTAATTCCAATAGCATTATCATATCTAGTAACAACCCAGTATGGCCTTCCAGTATCATCTAATTCAAAAGTAAAGTCTGTATGAGCTGACTTCATATCTCTTAAAAAGGCTGCTCTATGAAGGTCACTTAAAAGATATGATGATTCTAAATATTTAATTTTTAAAGGCTTTCCATCTAGCTCTGTAACCAATTGAACATCATTTTGATTTGTTGCACTTACTTTTATATAACCACTTGTACCTTCCCTATTTGTAATCCACTTAATTAGTGAGGAATGTTCAAGTGGAGCTACATAGTAAAGTTGTCCATCAATACTTTGTAAATGTAATTCTCCAATTGTCACCTGACTTCCAAGAGAAGGAATTTCTCCAAGCTTTTTATCTGCAAGCTTTGCAGCAAGTTCTGTATCTATTGTTGGTAATTGCTTTAAATCAATATGTTCAATTTCATTAGAAAATTCAATTTCATCAACAGTTCCTACTAAATCTCTATGAGCTTTGTAATTTAGTATAGGACTACATAAAAATAAAACTACTGCATACAATATTGCCACAAATATACCAACTATAGGCAACTTTTTCATAGAATGAGTTATGCCATATAATACGGACACTACTACAAAAGGGGCAACTATATAGAATATACTTAAAGATACATCAAGTATTAAATCAGATGCAAAAAACTTTGTTATAGCAACTGCCACATAAGCTAATACTAGCCACTTTAAAAATCCTCCAAAGGATCCCTTCTTTTTAGAACCTCCACCATTACTGAATCCTTTAAAATTTCTCCTAAAGTGAGAAAAAATTTGTCCAAAAATATCTCCGTTAAAATCTCCAAAATTACCTTGTTCCATCATTTCCTCCATAATTTGTGTTATTACTATCTTTTATTGTGATAATTATAGCATAATAAGTTATGGAATACCACATATTTTATAGTTTTTTTGCATTTTCATAAATTAAATTTCTATCTTCATCATTTATTACTCTACTGATTATCTCTGCAACTAATACAATTCCTATAATCTCTACCACAAGCCTTACAATAGTAAACTTAGCTCCTAGTGAAGATACCTCTATAAGCAACATTGGTACCTTACAAGCAGCCCAAGTTCCAGTAAATATCATTACATTTTTTATTGAAGTACCCTTTCTAAGCAACATTGCTCCTATGGGAAATGCTGCATATAATGGTCCTGCTGCAAATGCTCCCATAATAAATGCCAATAAAATCCCTATAAAATTAGAACCATCACCCATATACTTTATCATTTTTTCTTTAGGAACCCATACATCCATAAGGCCTAACAAAATAAATACTGGCGGTACAAGCTTTACTAGCTCCCATATATTTTCTATAGTTCCCTCTATAGCTACTCTTCCAATCTCTCTATTTACTAAATACATTATTATTAAAATAATTAAACATATTATTGAACTTCTGTACCTTTTTAATATCTTCATAATATCACCCCTAATGCTACTGCAACCATAAATGAAATCACTATTCCCAATAGGTTTCTTAATATAGTAGTTTTCAATCCCCAATATTTCTTCTCTAGAGGAATTGTCAAAAATCCTACTAGCATTAATGCAGATATAAATGCTCCAACCTGTGAGACCCCAGCTCCCCTAGATATTAAGGTGGCCCCTAAAGGAAAGGCTATAAAGCCTGCCATCATAGTTATTGAGCCTATAAGTATAGCTATTATTATTCCTAAAACTCCAGAGCCTGGACCAATAACCTTAGCTATCAGCTTTTCATCTATTACACTTAAAGAAATACCAACTACTGCCATAACACAAAGAACTGTTGGTAGTATAGCTTCAAAAGAAGTCCATCCCTTCTTTAATGCTTCTTTTGTTTTATCTTTATCTTTATAAAAAGAAGCTATTGTCAAAATGATAGCTAGAATATAAAGTATTTTTTGCACCATTTTTTTCACCTCTAATAACTTTTATAGAATTATATTATGCTATAAAATTCATATGGTATAATTTTACTTGAGGGATTTTTAAGGGGGCTTTTAAATGATTGAAACAATACATAATGAAAAGGAAGAAAATAAACTATCTAGAGATGATGTAATGTATGGAATAAAAATGGCTATTCCCATATGTATTGGATACATACCTCTTGGAATAGCATCAGGTATTTTATCTCAAAAAGCAGGATTGTCTCCAATTGAAATTGGACTTCTTTCTTTATGCGTATTTGCAGGAAGTGGACAATTTATAACATCATCTATGCTTATAGCTCAGTCTTCAATGTTTTCTATAATATTTACAACTTTTATAGTTAACTTAAGACACATTTTAATGAGTTCAACTCTTTCACAGTACTTTAGTAAATGTAATAAAAAGTTTTTATTGTTTTTTTCTCATGAAATAACAGATGAGACTTTTGCTATTAACTTAATGAAGTTTAAAGAAGGTATATGGAATCCCCATAGGGCTCTGATACTTAATGTAGTTTCTCATTCTACATGGATATTATCTAATATATTAGGTGGAGTTACAGGCTCAATATTTAACTTTAATGATACTATAATTAACTTTGTTTTAACTTCTATGTTCATATGTCTTTTATGTCTTCAACTTAAAAGAGGAATATACATTTTATGTGCTGTTATTTCTGGGTTTACAGCTATTAATCTTTCTTTAATTATGGACAACAACTTATATGTAATTATATCTACCTTGCTATCAGCAACCCTTTGTTACTTTATAGAAAAATTCATTAAACTTAGAAAGGGTGTTGAATATGGAAATTAATACAGCTAATGTGCTTTTACTTATACTAGGAATATCTGTATTTACCTATATTCCTCGTAGTTTACCTATGGTATATCTATCAGGAAAGGAGCTTCCAATGTGGCTTACTGAATGGATGAAGTTTATCCCAGCAGGAATTTTTGCTGCCTTAATATGCCCTGGAATTTTCACTGATAATGGTAAATTAAACTTAAGTTTTTCTAACATAGAACTTATGGCATCTATTATTGTTTTATTAATTTCTCTTAAGAAAAAGTCTTTAGGATTTTCAATTGTAGTAGGAGTCATTACAATAACTATTCTAATGACAATATAAAGGAGCTCAAAAGAGCTCCTTTTTAATTAAAATCTTCTATTCTTATCATATTATTAATTTCTTTTACAGATTCCATATCTTTCACTTCATTTATTGCGCCTTGTAACTGTTCTTCATTAGTATAATGAGTTACTAAAACTAAGCCTACTTCTTCTTCATTTTTAATTCTTCCTCTTTGAATTACAGAACGTAAACTTACTCCATGCTTACCAAATATAGCTGTAATTTCACCAAGGACACCTGGTCTGTCTGTTACTGTTGTTCTAATGTAATATCTGCTAGTTATATCATTAATTTCCCCAATTTCTTTATGCCACAAATTATTCTTTTCTACTGGAAGTCTATTTTCAGTATCTACATCACTTCTTAAAATTGATACTATATCTGCTACCACAGCACTTCCTGTTGGTAAATCACCAGCACCTCTTCCATAAAACATTAAATCATCTACTGCATTCCCTTTAATAAATACCGCATTAAAGGAATCATGTACATTTGCTAAAGGATGAGTCTGTGGTATCATTGTTGGATGCACCCTTAATTGAAGCTTTCCATCAATTTCTTTTGCTATAGCTAATAGCTTAATTACTAACCCAAAATCCTTAGCATATCTAATATCCTTTGAAGTTATCTTAGTAATTCCTTCCCTGTAAACATCATCTATCTTAACTTTAGTTCCAAAAGCTAAAGAAGATAAAATTACAAGCTTGTATTGAGCATCAAATCCCTCAATATCAGATGTAGGGTCTGCTTCTGCATACCCCTTTTCTTGTGCTTCTTTTAATACATCACCAAAGTCACTACCTTCAAGCTCCATCTTACTTAAAATGAAATTTGTTGTACCATTAATTATTCCATATAGCTTTTCAATTTTGTTTGCTGTTAAGCTTTCATTTATAGCTTGAATTATAGGTATACCACCTGCTACACTTGCTTCATAGTTAAGCATAACCTCTTCTTCATCTGCTTTTTTAAATAACTCATCACCATATGTAGCTAAAAGCATTTTATTAGCTGTTACTATATGCTTCTTTTTACTTAATGACTTTAGAATAAAGTCTTTAGCTGGCTCTATGCCTCCCATTACTTCAACTATTATTTTAATAGAATCATCATTTAAGATTTCATCAAAGTTAGTTGTTATTAACTCTTCTGGGACTTTAACTGCTCTAGCTTTACTAGGATCTCTTACAAGGATTTTTGCAACTTCAACCTGGCATCCTGAACGCTTCATGATTTCTTCACCATTCATTTGTAGAATATTCCACACTCCACGTCCAACATTACCTAAACCAAGCAATGCTATTTTTACTTTTTTCAATTGATATTCCCCCTTTTTAGTGTATTTTTAATCCCCAATTTTACATGTTTAAATCCATTATATTATTAATATGGTAAAAATTCCATACCTTATGGTGCTTTATTAGGCGTTATTATATCATATAGGATAAACGCTCCCAAGAAATAGAACATTCCTACAAATCCTACTGGTGTTATAATTAAGAATAATGCAATTATTATTACTAATGGATTTAACCCTAAGAAGGTAGACATTAATTGTTGTTGTAAGAACTGTCTTATTACAACGCATCCAATATACCCTAAAATAATAATTAGTGTTCCTTTGTAGTTTTGCCCTAACAAAGTTGTTATTCCAACAATTCCATAAACTAAGCCTGCACCAAATATAGGTAGTGCATCTAATACCCCTGTAATAATTGCTATTACTACCGCATACTTTACACCTGCAAATTTGTATATTACAGATGTATAAATTATTATTGCTATCATAATAAGTGCAAAGGCCTTTAGATAACCACCAAATATTTCATTTTTCTTTTTTCTTAGCCTTCTAATTAACTCAATTCCCTTTTCAGAAAAGGCTCCTTTTAACTTTACTTGTATTACATCTATATCCTTAGTAAAGAAGAAGGTTGCTATAATTGTTATTATTACCATTACAAATGCAGCTGGAATTGATACTAATATATTTAATAAGTTTTGAACAAATGTAGCTGCAATTGATGTTCCAATGGATATTAGTTTAGGTATTAACTCATTTACCTTTTCTAAAATTCCTGAATCTATGTCATTAACATTCTTTAGAAGATTATTTATTTCTAAAGAAGCTGTATTCATTATATTATTTAATGTATTTTTATCTGTTATGTATGTATAAAAGTTATTTAATTGCTCAGCTATTTTAAACCCTATTATAAATAGTAGAAAAGCTGCTACTGCAACAATTGTTATTGTTAAAACCATTGAAACAAATCCATCTGTAAGCTTAAACTTTTTTAATCTTTTATTTATGCATAGGATTCTATTTTTTATTGGTCTTAAACTCATTGCAATAAGAAGTGCTATTACAAATGGAATTGCATATTTTAATCCCATTGCAAACAATATAAAAAGCACAGTGTATATTAGTAGAAACTTAGCTATTCTTTTGCAACTATTTATTAACTCTGGTGAAAAGTACTGAGTAATGCTATCCAAAAAGTTCTTCATTTTACTTTCCTTTCTTATGTTCTTCTATATTTTATACAGAATTATAGTTTAATTTTTCTAAATTTACAATAGCGTGATATAAAGTTGGAATTTTTATAGATATTTTAAATAAATTTAATAAGGTAGATGAAAAATTTTTAGGAGTTGTATTATGTTTGATAGTCAATCAATGATTTCATTAGTATTATCATTACTAGCAGGATTATCTACAGTTATAGGTGCATTTATAGTTTTCTTTTCAAAGTCTTCAAACAAGAAGCTAATCACCTTTGCTCTTGCTTTTTCTGCTGGTGTTATGATTACAATATCTTTTACAGATTTATATCCTTCTGCTCAGGAAACCTTAGTTAAGCAGGAAGGGCACTTAATGGGAGTACTGTTATCCTTATTATTTATGATTATAGGAGTTCTTATAGCTTTCTTAATAGACCACTTCATTCCTGAAGGAGATAAAAAAAGTGGAGATCTTTATAGAGTAGGCTTTGTTTCTATGATTGCAATTATGCTACATAACTTCCCTGAAGGTATTGCAACCTTTGTATCAGGTTATCAAAGCACTACTTTAGGTATTTACATTGCAATGGCAATAGCCCTTCATAATATTCCAGAGGGAATCTCTATTGCTATGCCAATATACTATTCTACAAATAGTAAAAGTAAAGCCTTTAAGTATACTTTTATATCAGGAATTGCTGAACCTATAGGCGCTTTTTTAGCCTTCTTATTTTTAAAACCATTTATTAATGAAATAATTTTAGCTGTTATTTTTGCACTAGTTGCTGGAATTATGCTTTATATAGCATTTCAAGAACTTATTCCAGAGGCCAGAGTCTATGGCTATAATAAACTATATATTTTTTCATTAATTTTAGGAATTTGTATTATACCAATAAGTCATATCTTCCTTACATGATGATACTTTAGGCTGTATAAAATATCCTCTAAATCTTTTTAAGTTAATTGTTGTTACTTTTATACGGCCTTTAAATTTTTTATTTCATTTTCTTTTATATAAGAGTCATAGATATTCAATGAATATATAAGATCCAGAGATGATATTTCAAAGGTTATTACAAAAATATTTACTAAATATAAGTAATGTACTAAATACTTTGTTGCTATCCCTCTATAATCTTTCAAAAAGTTTCTAAAGATTTTATTATAGTTTTTCAACACTTCTGATAGTTCTATATTTATCCTATTTTTATCACTTCCATTATGCTTCTTAGCTATTACATCTAAGTACCTATCTAAATAAGCATTAATATAGGCATCCTTATCAATTTTCTCATAAAATAATTTATTAAAATTTTCAACATTCCATATACCAATAGATATTGGCCTGGATATTACATTTTCTCCTGAATCTATTGCTATAACGTTCCAAACATTTTTCCTTTCCTTATTCCTTATTTGCCTTTCGCCTTTAAAATTTTCTTTAATTAATATCTTAGATATGTGTATATTGTTTTCTAATTTTTCAGCTTCTTTAACTTTTGATAATGAAAATAATATTTTGTGCCTCCAATAAAATGCTGTTGGCAAACTTATCCCAAGCTCTTTAGAACACTCATTTAGAGTTTTTCTTTGTAACATAAGTTCAATATATTTTAACCAAGTTTCTGAATTTTTCTTAGAATAATAAAAAGATGTGTTTGTTTTATTAGAAAAAGTTTTCCCACATTCTTTACATCTATATCTCTGTACATTTTTATAGGAGCCAAACTTTATTATATTTTCAGACTTACAATGTGGACATTCTGTAATCTTTATATTCCTATATAAATCTATATCAAAAAGTTTATTTAAGTGTATCTCCAAATTTTTCAAATTCAAATCATATTTTATCATTATATATCACCAACTGTAATTCTTAACACTTTTTACAATTTATAAACTTAACAACATTTATCTTTAAAAGAATCACATAATTATATTTTATGTATAAACTCCAAATACTTTAGAATAAATAAAACACTCTCGGGGAAAATAATTACGTATCAATGAACATAAGGAGGATTTTTCAAATGACTCAAAAAGAATTACTTTATCTCGAAGATTTATTGGGTGCCGAAGACCAAGCTAATAAAATATGTTCTGATTTTGCTCAAAAAGCTCAAGATCAACAATTTAAAGATCACTTTACCGCATTAGCTACTTATCACAAACAAAATATAGCAAAATTATATGCAATGCTAAAATAGGAGGTATCATTAATGAATGGGTTAACTGATAAAGAACTTATTACTGAAGTTCTTACAACAGAAAAAAACTTAGCTAATCTATACAATACAGCTGTAGAAGAATCATCTACAGAGCCATTACACACAGATTTAAATAGTCAATTAAACCAAGCATTAACAAAACAAAATGAAACCTTTAAATTAATGCAACAAAAAGGCTTATATCAATTAGAACAAGTTCAACAACCTGCAATTGATAAAGTTAAGAATAAATTTGCTCAAGCTGCAGGACAATAATAGTATTAACCTTTAAATTATTACTTTTGCCAAAAAAGAGGTATGCATAATCCTCTCGCATACCTCTTTTTTTCTTATATTCTAACTAATATTTCATTAATTTCTTCACTAATTTTAAGTCTCTCATCATAAATCCATTGAACATTAAACTCTAAGTTAAATCCCTTACAGAAAGAATAATACATATTTATCTTCTGATAATAAATCTCTAACTCATCTAATGTTCCACCTAAAATAGTTGGTCTTGATATAACATCATTTTCAGCTACAAATAATTCATCAACGTAAAATAAGAATTGCTCCATTAACTCATCTGAGGTTACATCAAAAGGTACCTTTAAAAGACTCCACTCTATTGTTTCCCTAAGTCTATATTTCTTAAGTCTATCTAAAACAATAATATAATCACTAATATCCATCTTTCTATAATAAGGTAAAGCCTCTTTCCTTGTACTCCATAATGCTAACTTCTCAATTAAAGGTAACGTCTTTATCCTTAAAATAGCATCTGAAGGGCCTATTACTGCTTCAGTAATAATTTTATCTTCTCTTAGAAGCTTATCCTTAATAACTTCAGCATTGTTACCAACTGAAGCTACATAACCAACGTCATAAATACCTTGACGTCCTGCCCTACCTGCTATCTGCTTAACTTCTTGGGAGGTTAAAAATCTAACTTCTTCTCCATCAAACTTTTTAACAGATAAAAATATTATTCTTCTAATTGGAAGATTAACTCCCATGCCTATAGCATCTGTTGTAATTAATATCTTTGTTTCCTTATTTACAAATTGCTCGTACTGCTTCCTTCTAACCTCAGGTGGTAAATCGCCATATATTAAACTAGCCTTTATTCCCTTTGATGAATACTCTTCAGCTAATTCTAAAACTCTCTTTTTTGAAAATACTACAATGGCATCACCCTCTTCTACCTCATTATAATTAAAGGCCTTATCTTGAACCTCAAGGGGTATTCTTCTTTTATACTCTATAATTTCATATGGATCTCCACAATCATTTATGATTTCTTCTAAAATTTCTCTAGAATTTGATGCACCACACACATGAATTTCCTTAGCTCTCACACCAAGAAGTGCCCTACTCCATGCTGCTCCTCTTTGAGAATCATCAATCATTTGGATTTCATCAATTACTGCCACATCATATTGTCTTTTTAAATCAAGTTTTTCAATAGTACAAGATACATGAGTAGCTCCCTCTGTTATTAATTCTTCCTCTCCTGTTTGAAGGTCGCATAACACTCCCTCATTATTTAACCTTTCATAATTCTCAAGGGCAAGAATTCTAAGAGGTGATAAATATACACCTTTATCACATTCCTTAAGCCTTTGAATAGCATTATAAGTTTTACCTGTATTAGTGTCTCCAAGGTGAATTACAAACTTTCTTCTCATGCCACGTGCTTCTCTATATTCATCCTTAGGATTCTTAGGGAAGTTTTCTTCAAACTCTTCTGAAACCATCTTTGGAATATGTTGTTTAGTTAAAACAGTCATTATACCTGAGTTCAAAAGACTATTATAGTTTCCTCTCACAACTTGATAATAATCAAAATCGCAATTGTTTTTCTTATTATAGTTTTCTAGTATTTTTTTAGCTATGTATTCTAGTAATTCTTCATATCTTTCTAATAAATCCTTATACTCTTTAAACCCTTCATTCTTCATTCCCATAAGAAGAAGTATTTTCTTTCTAACTGTAGATTCATGTTCCATTAATGCTCCACCCTTTGAGTGATGAGCTATTTCTTCTATTTGATTAATTTGACTTTTCAGCTTTTTAAATTCTCTTTGAGATGCATTTTTTTTCATGCCTTTCCTCCTACTTATTAACCTATTACATAATTATACAATACTTCTTCTATTATTTTAATTTATATCCTATATATTTATATTTTTAAACTCTAATACCTGCCTTTTTATTTTTCCCCCTAATATCTTTACCAAAAAAATACCGCATATTCGTTGAATAATACGGTATTTTAATAGTTAATTTTATTTTTAATTTACACTAATATTATCTATTCTTTTCCTATACTTTATAACCCCACCCAAAGCAGCTAGTAATGAAAGTAACGTATATAACAATGAACTTGAATCACCTGTTTTAGGTAAGTTATTATTAGAATTATTTCCAACACTATTATCTTCACTACCATTTGGTTTATTATTTTCTTGGCTACCGCCTGGCTTATTATTGTCGTTATTATTAGAAGGCGTATCTTCTATTATCTTAAGATTATCTATTGCATTTTGTAATGTTTTTACAGTATCTAAAACTATATTATAGTTTATATTTTTATCTACCAGTATAGCTTTAGCTTTATATACAGCTTCCTCTAAAGCATTGAAACTTTCATAAGTATATTTATCTTTATTTAAGGATTCTGCTTTTTCCACTAATGATTTTAATTCTTCTAAGCTTTTATTTATTAAGTCTGATTTCTCCATTCCAGCAAATCTTTCTGTAAAGTTAATATTAAGCTCACTATAGTTTCCATCACCAGTTAAATAATTTACATCAAAGAAAGTTCTTTCATCTTCACTTAAAGTTGCTGCGTATGGTGAAAAAGTTGAAAGATAAATCTTATTTGCATTTTCATCAAACTCCGCAAATTTAAATAAGGCATTTCCACCATTATATGCAAATTGATAATCAGCTAATACATTAAATACTTCATTACCAAAGTCATTAATTAAAATTTCATCCCCTGACCCATGACTATGTCCACCAATCATCATAAATACCTGATTGTACTTCTTTACTACATTCCAAACTTCTTTTCCTTTTTCACTTAACTTAATATCACTAGGGGCAGTATCTGAACAGTTTTGTAAATCATGGCTTGTAACAATGGTAGGTATATTAGTATTTGATAAAACCTCCTCTACCCATGATAAATCAGTATCAAAACTATGATAATCAATGGCCAAAGTCATATATTTATAAGAGCCACCATCATTCACCATATAACTACTACGTCCTGAAGGGGATGTTCTAACAACATAATCTTTAGTTAACTTACCATATTCGCTGTCACCACCAAAATACTTATCAAAATATTCTGGCCAATCATGATTACCTGGTTGCATAAGTAAATTAATACCAGCTGATGGTAACTTATTGAATAATAGAGCATTATTCCATTGCTCTTCATTATTACCATTTTCAACTATATCACCCAAATTAGCTACAGATATAATATTAGCTTTATTTTTATTTTCAATTATCCAATCAATTGCAGTATCCATAACATTTTTTCTAAATTTAATAGTATTTTGAGTGTCTGGTAAAAATACCATATTATAATTACTTTCACCATTTAGAGAGAACTCATCATTATTTCCATACTCACCAACATACTCTTCTGGATTAGTAACTAGCCACTGTGATTTATCTAAAGCCCCCTCAGATATTCTAATTTCTTGATAATTCCCCCTAGCAAACTTATCTAAAAGTTGATTTCCCTCTTTCCACCAACTAGATCCAACTCTAAAACGTCCATCATTAGGATCTGCGTATAAACCTACCATATCCCCACTAACATAATCTCTAAATGCTTCTGCTCCATTTACAAAAGTACGAATAGTTTTATTATCATTAACTATTGCAATATGGTACCAAACTCCCCCCTTGTCCATAGATACAGACCATGATGCTGAATCCATTTTATGACTATCATCTTTATTAGCCGCTAAGAATTGAATTTCCTTACAGTTAGAAACTGCAACATTCATTGTTCCAAGTTCAGGTTCATCCATACTTTCAGATTCACCTTGTCTAGCTAAAAGAGACATCCAGCTATCTGAAACTGTCCAATTACTAGGTAACTTATAAACTAGCTCTATTGTATATCCATTTTCAAACTCCTCTTTATTTATAGGTGCATCATCTACAGTAATAAAATCTGCACCAACCTTATTAGCACTATCTCCATTAATAACTATACTTCCTTTAGCCTCGTCATACATCTTATCATCAGAAAAACTTATGTATTTACTATAATCATCCGCATCACCATAAGTGTTCATCCTTAAGTTATTTCCATTTCCACTTACATCTTTTATAACTAAATTATTATTGGCAATACTTCCACTTTCAATATTACTTGAATCAAATTTCCACTCTGCAACTACATTTACCCTTTCCTTTACATAAGCAGAAATAGCTCTTGTACCAGATACTACATTTGTTATTGTAACTCCAGCAAGAAGTAGAGTACTTAAAACTCTTTTTTTAACATTTTTCATCTCATTCTCCTCCTCACAATATATGGTGATTTTCTTTTGGAATCAATTAATATTCTACATTGTTTTGTATCTCTTGGTGTTAATCCCCAGTTAGATTACTGTTAAATAATAAATAAAAATGTATCTACAAAGTCTAACAGGAAAATAAATTTCAAACTACCAATAACCATATCACTATTAGTAACATAGATTAATCTTAGAATGATTATACAGGAGGTGTGGATTGTCCACTTTCAGAATTATCTCCTTTGATGGTGGTGGCATAAAGGGAGCTTTATCTACTAGAATACTGAAAAGACTTTACTTGGATAATCCTAATCTTTTGAAAAAAACAGATCTTTTTGCTGGAACATCTACTGGAGCCTTAATAGCCCTATCCTTAGCCTATGGACTTAATGGCAAGGAAATAGATGATATCTATTGCTATGAGAATATAAAAAGAATATTTTCTCCAAAAAGATTTAACTTATTTCATCCAAGATATAAAGATAAAATGCTGAAAATCTTTATAGAATCCACCCTATCAAAAGAAGCTACTTTAAATGACCTCAAAAAATATGCATTTATTCCTGCCTTTCATTTAAAAGGAGTAAATCAAGATCACTGGCAGGGAGTATTCTTTAATAATTTAACAGAAAATATTACTTCACATGAAAGGTTAGTAGACATAGCGCTAGCTAGTTCAGCTGCTCCAACTTACTTTCCTTCTCATAAAAATTATATAGATGGAGGTGTTTTAACTAATTCACCTGCTATTGCATCTTTAATAACTGTACTTCACAACATGAAAGGAAAATATACCATAGATGATTTTAAGGTATTATCAATTGGAACTGGAATAACTCCTAAAAAAATCAGTTCTAACACACATAATTGGGGAGTTCTTCAATGGGCAATAAAACCTTTTTCAAAGGTTAAACTACCCTTACTTTCAGTTCTACTAAATGATGATGCTGCATTGGAGGATTTATATTGTAGCGAATTGCTTGGAGATAACTATCTTAGAATAAACCCAATTTTGCTAGAAGATATAGAGATAGATGACTATACTAAAGTACCTTTATTAAAACTAACAGCTGATAACTATAACTATGAGAAGGCTAATACCTTTATAAGAGAACAATTTTTAAAATAAGGGGGAGAAATGTTTGGTTATATCACACCTTTAATGAGTGAACTAAAATTAAAAGATTATGAAAAGTTTAAAAGTTATTATTGTGGCATGTGCTATTCTATAAAAAATAAATTTGGAAACATACCCAGACTTGGGTTAAACTATGATGCTACATTTTTTGCTGTACTAATGGATGGGCTAAATTCTGAAGACACAAAATCCTTCAAGGCACGATGCCTTAAACATCCATTAGAAAATAGAGAGTGTATTGAAACAAATAGCGCTTTAGACTATGCCACAGATTTAAATATGGCTTTAATATACTACAAACTTCTAGATGACTATTTAGATAATAATAGCTTAAAAAGCCTAGCATTAGTAAAATCACTTACTCCTTATTACAAAAAAATATCTAACAATAATTTAGATAATATCATTAAAGATAATTTAAATAAGCTTCACTCCTTAGAGCGTAGTGGAAATTTTAGTTCTCTTGATGAAATTAGTCATCCCTTTAGTCATATAGTTGGGGAGGTTCTTAAGGAATGTCCTTTTAAGCTAAAAGATGATGGAAAGGAGGCACGTAATAACTTATATCTATTTGGCTATTACTTTGGAAAATGGATATATTTAATTGATGCTTTTGACGACTTAAAAGAAGATATGGAAGGAGGTAAGTTTAATCCTATTTCTAAAGTTTATAATAAAAAGAATTATTCTTATGAAGAACTTTTGGATATAGTTAAAGAAAAGGTAGATTTAGTATTAATGACATTAGCTTCTAGCTGTAGTGAAAAACTAAAGGACTTACCTTTAATTAAAAATAAAGAAATAATCGAAAACGTCATTAATTTAGGATTAATGGATAAATATAATCATATTTTATTAAAGCTATGAGTATATTTATATCAAAGCAATAGAATGCAAGGAGTATACAAATTTATGGATCCTTATAAAGTACTTGGTGTATTACCTCACTCTTCTGAGGGTGAAGTAAATCAAGCTTATCAAAAAATAGTACAAACTTATAATACTGATGACCTTCAAGACGATTCCATTAAAACATTCTATACAGAAAAGCTTAATGAAGCAAATGAAGCTTATAGAATAATCTCTCATAACATTGCCTGCGAAGAAGTACGTGAAATGATAGAAGATGATGACTTCGTTGCTGCTGAAGCAAGACTTAATTTAGTTTCTGATATCTCATCTGCAGAATGGAATTACTTAAAAGGTGTATTGTTACTTAAGAAAGGATGGGTTGAATCTGGTGTTAACCATATAAAAAAAGCTGCAACTCTTAATCCTTATAATAACGAATATGTTTCTGCTATGAATACACTTAATCAAAAAGTTGGTTCATATAAACAAAACTTTTCAAATGCTAAAGCCGGTGGCGGTGGAGGCGGAAACCTTTGTGGTGGTAACAACAACTCTAGTGGAGGCAAAGGAGGACTATGTTAAAAGGCGGAAGGCTAAACCTTCCACCTTTTATTTTTCTTCCTTATAAAGATCCTCTACTAAATTATTTAAATTTGGATGATTTTGAATTTCCTCTTCTATAATTCTATCTAAAACATTGTTTTTCTGTATTAAGCTTCTTAGTGAAGATGATACAATAACACTTTCCTCTAGTTCTTCCTTGGCTTGAACTATTATTTCTTCCTTAGAACTATCCTTTTTTTGCTCCTTTAAAGCTTCTTTAAAGCTCTTATTTTTTCCTTCTCCTCCATCATCCCTTATCTTTGACGGTCTTTTTCCTCCATATACTTTTTTCACCTCATACTTATTTACAATCTTATTAATATCAGTAGTTCTCCACATAATAGGCTTACCCCCTTCCTATTCTTATTTATATTATCGTCCTTGTTTGTTATATATTTACAATTCAAAAAAGAAGACTTTAAAAAGTCTTCTTAAATTAAAGTATTTATTTTATTTAAATCTTCCTTTGTATCTATATCTAAAACTTCAAGTTCATTTTCAATTTCATATTCAAAAACATTATTTAAGTCATTTAATATTATACTTTTTCCTCCCATATCCCCATTAAGTTCTAAAAGTTGTTTAAAATATTTCTTTGGAAAAATATTAGGATTCCTTAGTTTGCCACAATACTTAGAACTTATTATTCTATCAGGATTTTCTTTAAATATTTCTATTAAATCCTTCATAGTTTTATCTGAAATATATGGTTGATCACATACTAAAAACATTACCCCATCACAATTCCTACACTCTTTTAATCCAAGCTTTATTGAATAAGATATACCTTTGTTTGGCATACAATTTCTAATAATTTTAATATCTCTATCCTTTAACATTTCTTTAAGCTCATTATATTGGGTAACTAAAATTATATCCTTAAAACCAACCTCAAAACTCTTTTCTATGATATGCATTGCTAGGGGCTTTTCATTATAAATGGATAATAATTTGTTTCCATTAAATCTACTACTATTTCCAGCAGCTAGAATAATGGCATTAATATTTATAAATGAATTTTTTAACATACTACCATTGGTCCTACCTTTGTATATATTAATTCTAACTCTCTTTTATATACTCTTTTCATACATTCAACAAATTTTATTTCATAGCCTTCTTTTGTACAATCTATAGTTTCCACTACACTTTTATCACTTAATATTATAATTTTATCTCCATATCTTAAAGCCAAATTAATATCATGAACAGTCACAAGAGCTATTAAATTATTATCTTTAATAAATTTATCTATAAATGAGAAAAAATCATGTTGCCTTACATAATCTAAAAATGTATTAGGTTCATCTAAAAGAAGGATTTTGCATTCTTGCATAAGTATTCTTCCTAGATAAACCATTCTTCTTTCGCCCCCACTTAACTCTCCAATACACTTATTTTTCAAATGATAAATATTTAATTTCTTTAGGATATCATCAACCATCTTATAATGTTCTTCTGAAGGCATATCAAAAATACCTAAGTAAGGTGTTATTCCCATTAAAATAACATCTTCTACCATATAGTTTTGATTTGTGTGTATATATTGAGGTATATATGATATTAATTTTCCTCTTTCCTTATTACTCCATTTTAAAAACTCATTATTATCATATTTTATTTTTCCATTTTTATATTTTACTAATCCAGAAATAGTTTTCAAAAGGGTTGTCTTTCCTGCTCCATTAAGACCTAATAGTATAGTTGTCTCTCCTGGCTTCAACTTGATATTTATATTTTTTAAAATTTCTTTTTCATCATAATTAACGCTTAAATTTTCAATTACTAATTTTTTAGATGTATCTATACTAACCCCTTCTTTCTACATAGTAGATATACTAAAAATGGAGCACCTACTAATGAAGTTAATATGCTTATAGGAATTTCTGTTGTTGATATTGTTCTTGCAATTGTATCTGCTATTATCATCAATATTCCTCCCATTAATAATGTTGTTGGCATTATCTTTGAAATATCATCTTTAGAATAAGACTTAACTATATGTGGTGCTAAAATACCAATCCAACTTACAACCCCTGCAACTGAAACAACAGCTGAAACTAATAATGTTGCTGCTAATATAGCAACTATTCTAATCGCATTTACATTAACGCCTAATAATTTTGCTTGAGTGTCTCCCATGGTTAAAACTTTAAGCTGCCATCTAACTAAAAATAGTACTAATGATGCTATTAATGTTAGTATGAATACTATAACTACCTTAGACCATGAACTATTATAAAAGCCTCCCATAAGCCAAAAATCAATTGCTGGAAGCTCTTTATATGGATCTGCAAAATACTTAAATATCATTATAAAAGCTGAAGCTATAGCTCCTGTTACTATACCCGAAATAACCAAGGCCAAAACCTTATTGCTTTTCATATTTTTAGAAAGGAGCATTGAAAAAATCACTGCCCCTATTCCAAAAACGAATGACATAACTTGTAATAATATTGTTGATGAAGAAAATAATACTATAGCTACAACTGCACCTAAAGAACATCCCGAAGTAACTCCTAATACATCAGGTGAAATTAATGGATTTTGAAATATACTTTGAAATACCATTCCTGATAATGCTAAGGCTCCACCACCAATTACAACAAGCAGTACTCTAGGAATTCTAATATTCATTAATAAATTAAAATCCTGAGAGCTTGCATCCATATTAAACAAGGTTTTAATAACTTCTTTAAACTCTATATTATATCTCCCTATACTTAATGATACTAATATTAAAATAAAAAGAACTATTCCATGTAATAATATAGACTTCTTTAATTTCATAGGCCAAGTTCCTCTTCACTTACTTCTATATCATAAAATTCTTTATAAAAATCTTTTGCATCCTTTATATAGTCTTCCTTAGAATATAAATCTGGATGTAGATTATTTTCAAGCCATAAAATTCCTAACATAGATGATGGAGTTGGATAATCCCATGCTTCTAAAGTTGATGGGAACACATAAACCTGGTTATTCTTTATAGCATTTATTCCTTTAAGTCTTTCATCTTTTAAAATGTCATCTTTTGAATAACTTGCATATCCAACCATATAGATTACATCAGGATTCTTTTTAACTAATTCTTCAACAGAAATAGTTGTCCAATATCCATCTGTAAGCTCTTTTGTAACATTTTCTCCACCGCATACTTCGAACATATAGTTTTGATACATCTTAGATGTACATGTTTTTAAAACACTATCACTACCTGCTAAATATACATTTTGTTTTTCTGTAAGGTTCTTATTTAATTCTTTAACCTTAGATATTGTATCATCATAATAGTTTACAAGCTTATTAGCCTTTTCTTCCTTTCCTACTGCCTTACCAATTAATTTAACTGTTTCTTTAAACTGATCCAATGTCTCAGGTTCTATAGCTATTACTGGAATCTTTAATTCTTCAAACTTAGGTATGAACTCCTTTAATCTAGTAGGAATAATAACTAAATCTGGATTTAAATTAGCACACTCTTCTATATTAATTTCCTTTGAAGTACCTACTGCTGGCAAATCTATCAATTCTTTTGCTACCTTCTTATACATTTCCCTAGTCTTTGCTTTAGCTTCTATTCCAACTAACTTATCCTGTACCCCCAAATTAATTAAAAGAGAGGTTGAAATATAATAACTAGATATTATTTTTTCAGGTGTACCATCTAATTCAACTTCCCTACCTAATTGGTCTACAACTGTTACTTTATTATCTTTAGATTCCACATTATTTGAACCACAGCCAACAACAAATGTGCTCATCAATATTCCTATAATAAATAGGCTCATAATTTTCTTAAATCTCTTCATAATTTACCTCACCCTTTTAACAATAATTTTATAATGTCTAATATCTTTTTATTGACTTCATTTATTTCATAATTTGTTAAGTTATCTATGTCAAAAACTACAGTATCTTCACGTTTAATTATATCTATTAGAAATTCATTCTCAGCTTTTTGTAATACTCCTAAAACAACCTTTTCACTATCTAATGCCTCCACTATTCTCTTCTTAAATGTATATGCATTAGATTCTAACCTTCCTATTTCATCTAAAAGAATAAGTTTTGTATTACTACACTCAATACTTTTTTCTAATATAGACGTACCTACAACCTCAAAACTTTCAATGATTGGAATGCATTTTTCTTCTCCAATCTTAATGGAAATCGGGCTATTATTACCAACACAATCTACATATCCATTTAAGTAAAACCCTCTAGCTTCATTATTTATGTAATATGGTAAAGTCCTATATCCAGAATAATTTATATCTAACTCATTAAGAATATTATTTATCATGGTACTTTTACCACTTCTCTTTTTACCAGTTAAAAATATATTTTTAGTTTCCATATCTTTTATAAGTCAGCGAAGTAATCTTCGCTGACTATTCCTTTTCTACTTATTGATAACTGCAACCACTTCAATTTCTATTGGTGCATCCATTGGTAGCTTTGCAACTTGGAAACAGCTTCTAGCTGGTGGATTCTCTTTAAAAAATTCTCCATATACTTCATTTACTGAAGCAAAGTCATTTAAATCCTTTAAAAATACAGTAGTCTTAATAACATTTTCTAGAGCTGATCCTCTCTCTTCTAGTATAGCTTTAACATTTTCTATACTTTGCTTTGTTGCTTCTTTAATATCTTTAGGTATTTCCTTAGTTTCAGGATTAATTGGTAATTGACCTGATGTAAATATTAAATCTCCAACCTTAACTCCTTGTGAATATGGTCCAATAGCTGCTGGCGCATTTACTGTATTAATTATTTCTTTATTCATTTTCATTTCCTCCAAATCAATAATTCTATTTTTTTGACTTTTTATAAAAAGTATTTTCTAATGGTAATTTAGTTCTAAATACTCCATCAAATTTATAATAAGCACCTTGAACTGCTGGTGCAGTAGGGATACATGTTATCTCTCCTACCCCTTTAGCACCATAAGATAAATCATTAGTATTTTTTTCTATAACCATAGCCTTTATCTCTGGTACTGCTGTTGCTCTTAATAACCCTAATGTTCCAAATTTTGCAGTAGGCACACTATTTTTTAAAGGATAATCTTCAGTAAGAGCATATCCTAATCCCATAACTACTCCACCCTCAATTTGTCCTTCAACATTCTTTGGGTTTATAGCTTTACCAACATCATGAGCTGCTACAACCTTTTTTAATTTTCCATTTTCATCTAAAACAACAACTTGAGTTGCAAATCCATAAGCAACATGGCTTACTGGATTCTTTTTATCACTTCCCATTTTATCTGTTACTCCTGAGAACTCACCATAGAACTCTTGTCCATTAAGGGCATCTAAAGTTCTTCCATTTAAAGCTTCCTTAACTTTTAAAGCAGTTACCCTAACAGCTTCTCCTGTGAAAGTTGTTTGTCTTGATGCCGTTGTGGTACCTGAATCTGGTGTTCTCCTAGTATCAGGTGCTTCATATACTACCTTATCAGGAGTAATATCTAATGTCTGACATAATATTTGCGTTAAGATTGTTCCTAAACCTTGTCCTATACAAGCTGCTGAACTTCTTATATGAACCTTTCCATCTTTTATTTCTAAGATGCATCTTCCTATATCAGGAAGTCCTACTCCAATACCAGAGTTTTTAAAGGCACAGGCAATACCAACATATTCATTGTTGTCATATACATCTTTTACAGCTAATAAAGTTTCTTTTAAAGCTGTACCAGGATCTGCAATTTGGCCATTTGGTAACTCTTGTCCTGCTTCAATTGCATTCCTCCATCTAAATTCCCAAGGTGATATTCCAACTAACTCTGCTAATTGATTTATATTACATTCAGTAGCAAAAGCTGATTGCGTAACACCAAAACCTCTAAATGCACCACCTGGAGGATTATTAGTATATACTGCAATTCCTTCCACCTCTGAATTCTGATAATTATATGGACCTGCTGCATGAGTACATGCTCTTTGTAATACCGGACCACCAAGAGATGCATAAGCTCCAGTATCAGCAATTATCTTTGCTCTCATTGCTGTAAGCTTACCCTTTTCATCACAGGCTGTTGTAAACTCCATCTCCATGGCATGTCTCTTTGGATGAACCTTAATACTTTCAGCCCTTGTTAAAGTCATTTTTACAGGTTTTCCAGTTAAGTATGCTAGTAATGCAGCATGATGTTGACAGCTCATATCTTCTTTGCCACCGAATCCTCCACCTACATACTTAGATATTATCCTAACCTTATCCTCACCTAATCCTAATAAGTGAGTTATTTCATGTAAATCATCATAAACACTTTGACTACCTGTATAAACTATTAATTCTTTTTCTGTTGGAACTGCCACTGCAGATTCAGGCTCTAAAAATGCATGTTCTGTAAATGGAACTGAGTAATGGTTAGTAACAACATACTTGGAATTTTTAAGAGCTTCATCTACCTTTCCTCTTTTTAAGACTTCCCTTACTAGAATGTTGCCATCCTTATGAATTTTAGGAGCTCCTTCCTTCATTGCTTCTTCAGGTAATGATAGTGGTTCTAACTCCTCATAATCCACTTTTATTAGGTCTGCTGCCTTCCTTGCAATATCCATTGAAGTTGCAGCAACCAAAGCTATAGCATCACCTACATATCTAGTTTCTTCTCCTACTTCTATAAGCGCTGGCCAATCTTTCTTTAAGTGTCCTCCATATCTCTCTCCAGGTATATCCTTAGAAGTTACTACCTTAACTACTCCTTCTAACTTCTCTGCATCAGAATAATCAATATTTTTAACTAAGGCTCTTGGATATTTACTTCTTAATGCAAATCCATATATCATACCATCAATTTTCATATCATCTACATATTCGCCTTCAGCTAATATCTTATCCTCTGCATCAATTCTTCCCATCTCTTCTCCAACAATCCCCTTACAGAATACTGTTGGAACATCTCTATTTTCCCTAAGGATTTCTGCTGCCATAAGTACTGCTTTTTCAATTTTTACATAGCCTGTACACCTACAGATATTCCCCATTAATGCCTTTTTTATTTCCTCTAATGTAGGGTTTAAAGTTTTAAGAAGTAAAGCTTTTGCACTAATTACCATTCCAGGAATACAAAATCCGCATTGTACTGCACCTGCTTCACTAAAGGCATAAGCAAATACCTTTTTGTCCCTATCACTTAATCCTTCAACAGTTTGTATTTCCTTTCCTTCTATCTTATCTGACTTTAAGATACATGCTTTTGTAGCCTTTCCATCAACTAAAACCATACATGCACCGCAAGCACCTTCCCCGCAACCATTTTTTACTGAAGTAAGGTCACATTCCTCTCTTAAATAATTAATAAGAGTTCTCCCCTCTTCAATCTCTGCAACTCTACCATTTAATTTAAATTTCACCATACTTTTGCACCTCATCTCTCAACCTTTTTCTACTTACAAACTTTCCAAAGGCCTTATCAGAAAGTAGCTTTCCATCTTTAACTACTTCTTTTCCTCTTAAGAATACCCTTTCTATTTTTCCTTTTACCTTATATCCCTCATATGGAGTATAATCAACATTTTGAGTTTGATTTTTCCATGTTATTAACTCTTCTCCACTTGGATTTAGAACTAATATATCTCCATCACTACCTTCTGCTATTACTCCCTTATTAGGATATAATCCGAAAATCTTAGATGGATTTTCAGAGGTTATTTCTACTAGCTTATTAATAGAAATTCTCTCTTCTCTTACTCCAAATGAATAAAGTAATATCATGCGATGTTCTACTCCTGGTGCTCCGTTTGGTATTGTAGAAAAATCATTTAATCCTATTTCTTTTTGATTTTTATAATTAAAAGAACAATGATCTGTGGCAAGAATTTGTATATCCCTATTATCAATACCTTTCCATAAAGCATTATTATCTTCTTTTGATCTTAGTGGAGGAGACATAACATATTTTGCTCCATTAAAATCATCATCAACTTTTCCTTTATAAGCATCTTTATTTAGCAAAAGATATTGAGGACATGTTTCTATAATTACCTTGGTTCCTGATTTACGTCTTCTAATTATTTCATCTAAAGCTTTTTTAGTACTTAGATGTACTATATATACTGGATAATCAACCTTTTCAGATATATCTAAAATCCTTTTAACAGCAGCTAGCTCAACCTCATCTCCTCTAGAAATCTCATGATATTTTGGCTCTGTCTTGCCTTCTAAAAGAAGATTAGAAACATTTTTAACTATTTCATCTCCATCTTCACAATGAAATGAAAGTATAATACCTAATTCTTTAGCTTTTCTTAATGCTTCTTCTATTTCATAATCCTCTACTTGAAGAGTATCCTTATATGCCATATACATCTTAAAAGAAGGTACTCCTCTTAAAACCATCTCTTCCATTTCTTCATAAAAATCTTCATTCCATTCTGTTATACTTAGATGATAACTATAGTCACAATAACATCTTCCATCTGTTAAAGTACTATAGTGCCTTAAATCATCTGAAAATCTTTGTCCTTTTATATGATTTGCATAATCAATAATTGTTGTAGTACCACCAACTAATGCAGCTTTAGTTCCTGTTTCAAAATTATCTGCAGTTCTTGTTACTCCAACCTCTAAATCAAAATGTGTATGAGCATCAATTCCTCCAGGGAGAATATATCTCCCTGAAACATTAATTACTTCATCTCCATCAACTTCTAGATTCTCTCCCATAGCTTTAATTATCCCATTTTCTATTCTTATATCAGCTATATATGAATCTTTCGAAGAAACTATTGTACCACCCTTTAAAACAATACCCATATATTGCACCTTCTTATTTATATTGAATAGTTAATGCTCCTTTTGGACATCTTGTAACACATAATCCACAACCAAAACACTTATCTTCATCAATCTTAAGAACATCTTCAATAGTAATTGCATCATATACACAACTAACTCTACATTGACCACATTTTATGCACTTATCATTATCTACTACAGGCGGAATAGCTTCTGTCCTGAATGTTCTTTCATCAGCCTTTTTATGTGATAGTCCAATAATTTCTTTTACATCTTTATATCCATGCTCATCTAAGAAGGCATTTAACTCTTTCGCTATTTTTCCATATATTCCAGGTCCCTTTAAAATTGCTTCTGTACAAACTTCAACTGCTGATGCTCCTGCCATTAACATTTCTGCTGCATCTCTTCCGCAGGTAACTCCTCCAACTCCTATTATTGGAATATTAACAACTCTTGATGCATCATATATATTTCTTACTGCTAAAGGTCTAATTGGTGCTCCTGATAACCAGCCATATCCCTTTTGACTTCCCATTATTGGATATCCTGTTTCTAAATCTATTGACATACATGGACCAAAAGAATTAATCATTACTAACCCATCTGCACCTGCATCCTCTAAAGCCTTTGCAATAGTTTGAATATCAGTATGTGGACTCATTTTCATAAATACAGGACAATCTAATGCCTTTTTAGCAGCCTTCATTGCATCAACTATTGGCTTTACATCAGTTCCAACATAGTGAGTTGATAACTCTACTGCATCTGCATAAGGCTTAACCAATGGTGCTATCTTTTCTATATCTTCTGCTTTATAGCCCATACTTACTATCATTGGAACTCCAGCACTTTTAGCTCTCTTATATTCTTTTTCTATCCATTGTTCCTTTGGAAGCTCTGACCATAATTCAGTATTTAAAAAACCCGAATTAGTTTTTGCCATACAAGGTCTTGGTACTGGTGCCGGATCAACAGATATTGTTTTAGTCACAAGTCCACCTGCTCCTCCTTCTACAGCTTTTACACATAAATCTCCATCTTTAGCACCTGGTCCAGCTGCTGTAAATATAGGGTTATTAAATTCCATTCCTAATATATTAACATTTAAATTTGCCATATTTTTCACTCCTCTAGTTAAACTTCTTTAGAATAATCTGTTTGTATTGAATATTTTTTCTTCTCTCCTAAGATATTGAATAGTAAATTAAGTAATATTGCACATAGGCTTCCTGTAGTAATTCCGCTATGGAAAAGTGTATTTACCCATTCTGGGAAGTTCTGACAAAAAGTTGGGACAACTGTTGGAATCATTGAAAGTCCAATACTTACTGCAACTATCATTGAATTCTTATTTCCATCAAACTCTACAGATTTTAAAGTTTTAATTCCACCTGAAATAACCATTCCAAACATTACAAAGCCTGCTCCCCCCAGTACTGGATATGGTATACAAGTAAATAATGCTGCCATTTTAGGGAATAACCCTAATAGAATTAATATTCCTCCAGATATTGCTACTACAAACCTACTTTTCACACCTGTTAAAGCAACTAAACCTATATTCTGAGCAAAGGCTGTATGTGGAAAAGTATTAAATATAGAGGCTAACATTGTTGCTAATCCATCTGTCCTTAAACCTCTTGCTAAGTTTTTGTCATCTAAATCTTTACCAACCATTTCATGAATTGCAATTATATTTCCTGTAGCTTCTGTCATTATTACTAATACAACTAAAATAAGAGATATAATTGCTGATGCTTCAAACTTTGGAGTACCAAAGTGAAATGGTAAATTCAAACTAAACCATCCAGCTTCTTTAAACATTGTAAAATCAGTCATTCCAATTACGGAAGCGATTACAGTACCTAATACAAGACCTAATAGAATTGATAGGTTTCCTAACATTCCTTTTAAGAACTTATTCATTAAAATTATTAGTATTAATGTAACAAGTGCCATAATAATATTTTCTGCACTTGCAAAACTTGGAGATGTAGTATCATTTCCTGCTGCCCATCTTACAGCAACAGGTATAAGGGATAATCCTATAATTGATACCACTGTTCCTGTTACAACCTTTGGAAAAAATCTTAATAGCTTTCCAAAAACAGGTGCCATAAAAAATGTAAATATACCTGCTATTAATACTGCTCCAAATATTGTAGTCATAGCAGATAAAGAGTCCCCTTTATAGGAATCTGCTATTGCGACCATAGCACTAACAGTTGCAAAGCTTGTACCTTCTACCATTGGTATCTTAGCTCCAATTTTAGAACCAAGTCCTAAGGTTTGAATTAAGGTAGCAACTCCTGCAATTAGTAAATCTGCATTTATTAAAAAAACAATATCACTTTGTGAAAGCCCTGCTGCATTACCAACTATTATTGGTACTGCTACAGCACCTGCACACATGGCTAATACGTGTTGAAGTGCTAATGCTAAGCTCTTACCTACAGGTAACTTTTCATCAACAGGAGCCACATTCATACTCTCATTATTCATACCCAATTCCTCTTTTCGAATTTAGATTCTATCCCATAGTTTCTTTGATAATTCTCTTGATTTAGAGAATATTTTCTCCTCATCAATTCCCACTAATTCTCTATCCTTCATTAAAACCTTTCCATTTACAATTGTTGTTAATACAGCTTTCCCGCACATACCAAATACTATATGGCTGTTATAATTATCTTTAGTCATTGGCGTTAAGGGGTTATATTCAACAATAATTACATCACCATAAGCTCCTTCTTTAATTACTCCTAATGTATTGTTAAAGAATTTATTGGCAATCTTAGCATTGTTCTCAAAAATCATTTTTGGTGTTTCCACCCAAGCCACATTAGAATCACACAAGTTATGTTTTTGAATTATATTTTCAACCTTCATTGATTCAAACATGTCTGAAGTATATCCATCTGTACCTAGACCTACATTAATTCCTCTTTCAATCATATTTAATACAGGTGCACATCCTACAGCATTCCCCATATTAGATTCAGGATTATTAACAATATTGGTATTAGTAGCTTTTATTAAATCCAACTCTCTAGGATTTAAATGTATACTATGAACTGCTAGAGTCTTGCTTCCTAATATGTCAAAATCCATTAATCTTTCAGCTACTCTTTTTCCGCTTCTTCTTAATGAATCATATACATCATCTATTCCCTCTGCGGTATGTATATGATATCCAGAGTCTATGCCTTCCATTGCCTCTGCACATTTATATAGGCTTTCATCACTTAATGTAAAGGATGCATGCATTCCAAACATTCCTTTAATCATATCGTCATCTTGGTTGTTTGCATGTTTTATAAAATCTATATTTTCTTTTATACCTTTATTTAAAATTTCTTCACCATCTCTATCAGAAGTTTCATAACACAAACAAGCTCTTATACCTAGCTCTTTTGCCACATCTCCTAATTCAAATACACTTCCCTCTAAGTGCATTGGACTTGCATGATGATCAAAAACTGTAGTAACTCCATATTTAATACAATCTATTAAAGTTGTATATCCACTATATCTTGTATCTTCAATTGTTAACTCCTTATCTAATCTCCACCATAAATTTTCTAATATATCTATAAATCCCTTTGCAGGAGGATTATTTAGATTCATCCCCCTAGCAAAAGCACTATATATATGATGATGGGTATTGATAATGCCTGGCATTATTACATTTCCTTTTGCATCTATAAACTCTTCATTTGAATATTTATCCTTTAAATCCTTTGTCTTTCCTACTTCTTTAATAATGTTTCCATCAATGTAGATACATCCATCTTCTAAATAGGAATTCTTCTTATCATGGGTTATCAATCTACCATTACCTATTAACATCTCTCTCTACCTACCTTTATTTTGTTACCACCATACCAGCTTTAATTTTGTTGTATACACCTTCTTCTATTACAACTTCACCATTTATGATTACATAATCTATTCCTTCTGGATATTGATTTGGGTCAACATAAGTTCCCTTATCACATACTTTATCTAAATCAAAGATTACTATATCTGCAAAGTTTCCCTTAGCCAATTCTCCTCTTTCTTTAATTCCAAATGCATCAGCTGCTTTCTTTGACATTTTATAGATAGCCTCTTCTACAGATAAAATATTTTTTTCTCTTACATACCTTCCTAATATTCTTGGGAATGATCCATACGCTCTAGGATGTGGTTTCCCTGATAATAAACCATCTGTACATACATTTTGTTCTTTTCTACATAGGAATTTTATTACATGTTCTTCTAATCCATAGAAATCTACCATTCCTACAGCATTTTCTTCCTCGTATAATAAGTCAAAAGTTGCATTTAAAGGATCTTTACCTTTGATTTTTCCGATTTCCTCTAAGCTTTTACCTACAAGATCTTTATTCTTCTCAGTTTTTACACTTGTTACAAAAATTTGATCTACGCCTGCAAAATCTACAAAGTTATCCCAGCCTGGTATACCATGTTCCATATCATAAATCATTTTATCCCTTAGTTCTTTTGATTGTAGCCTCTTCATAAGCTCATCAGTGCCTCCGTCATGAGCCCAAGGTGGTAAAATTACTCCAAGCATTGTACTACCAGCAGCATATGGATATTGATCAAATGATACTCTAATACCTTCTTCTTCAGCCTCTTCTAGTAATTTCTCCATTTCATCAATATACTTCCAATTGTTCTTTCCACATACCTTGAAGTGTGAAAAATGCACCTTTACTCCAGACTTCTTACCAATTTCTATAACTTCCTTCATAGAATCTACAATTGTATCTGCCTCACTTCTTTGATGTACAACAAAGACACCATCATATTCAGCAACTACCTTACACATTTCTATAATTTCATTAGTTCTACCATAGGCGCAAGGAATATATATTAAACCTGTAGACAGTCCAAAGGCTCCTGCTTCCATCTCTCTTCTTGTTATTTCACACATCTTAGAGATTTCTTCATCTGTAGCAGGTCTATTGCCTAACCCCATAGCTTCCATTCTTACATTTCCATGAGGAACTAAATAACACTCATTAAGCCCAACTCCATTATCTTTCATCATCTTTAGATAATTTTTTGTTGTTTCATATTCCCAATCAATTTCGTCTGTATCTCCATCAAGACCAGCTATATTTTTTCTCCAAGGACTTATAAATTCAGTAGGTAATGGAGCCATTGATATACCATCTTGTCCTAAAACCTCAGTTGTAATCCCCTGTCTTATTTTTATTTCATTATAAGGATTTACTAAAATCATTAAATCTGAATGACTATGAGTATCTATAAAACCTGGAGATACTACTCTACCTTTTGCATCTATTATCTTGTCAGCATTTTCACTAACTTTCCCTATTTCTTTTATTCTACTGTCTTCAATTAACAAATCGCCTTTAAATGGTTTCTTTCCTGTTCCATTAACGATAATTCCATTTTTAATTAGAACTTTCAACACCCATCACCCTCTTAAATTACTTTTTATAAACAGACTTTAAGATTTCATAATATCCTTCAGCTCCTGTATATAATTGTTCTAATTCTATATACTCATCAATAGTATGAGCTAAATTTTCTTTAGAAGGTCCAAACCCTATTGTCTTTATACCTTTTTCTCCTGCATAGTGAGAACCATTAGTACAGAAAGAGTATTGAGTTATCTCAGGATTAATTCCAGCATTCTTTAATCCCTTATATGCTGCTTGTACGAATTCATCTTCCTCATCATATAACCATGCTGGGAAGAATCTTTCTCCTTCTATTACCTCACCTGTATAACAAGTTTCATTTCCTCTTGCATATGAAACCTTAACATTTAACTCTACATCTTCTTTTCTTAACTCTTCTAAAATCTTTTCTATTGGAGCTAATACAGATTCCTTAGTTTCACCCACTAATAATCTTCTGTCAAAAGTTGCTTTACAGTAATCAGGTACAACTGAAGCTCCTGGATATGGGGATGACTTAATATCTGTTAATACTAAAATTCCCTTTCCAAGTACAGGATGTACAGGAGTTTCTACTCCTTGAATTTTTTCAATAACCTTTGACATCTTGTAAACTGCATTTACACCTTTTTCTGGATTAGCTGAGTGAGCTGGTTTTCCAAAAGTTTCTATAACAATTTCTGCTCTTCCTCTTTGTCCTATTTTTAAGTTCATTTCTGATGATTCACCAATTATTACATAATCAGGTTTTACAAATGAGCTAATGCTTCTTGATGCTACACCTTCAAATAATTCCTCATGAACAACACCCGCTACATAAATATCTCCTTCAAAGTCCTTCTTAACATCTTCTGCAAAATAAGCTGCAGCAGAAATCATAGCTGAAGTTTGTCCCTTCATATCAGAAGTTCCTCTACCATAAATTTTTCCATCAACTACTTCTGCCCCAAAAGGTGAATATGTCCATTTAGAATCATCAGGAACTGGAACTGTATCAATATGTCCATCAAATAAAAGTTTCTTACCTGGCTTACTTCCTTTGATATGGCCAATTACATTACCATATGCATCAACATAAACATCATCATATCCTAAGTTTTTTAAAGCTTTCTTAATAACTCCTACTACTTGTCCTTCTTCACCTGATATCGATTGATTTTGAACCATTTCTCTACATAAATTAACTAACTCTTCTTTTCTTTTTTCACTTAACATACCCTTATCTCCTTATATATTAATAATTTCCTTCCCAAACAATTTCCCTATATTTCTCAGGATCTGTATCCCCTTCTGTACTGAAAAGTAATATCTTTGAATCCTCATTTAATTCTAATTTTTCTCTTAATTCTTTATAATCATCATTTTTCATAATTTCATATATTAAGCCTGTTGTAACAGCACCTGATTCTCCCGATACTACTCTCTTATCCTCTTTTAAAGGATTACCTAGTATTCTCATACCCTTAGCTGCTACCCAGTCAGGACAAGATACAAATACCTTTGAACAACTTTTTAATACTTCCCATCCAATTATGTTAGGCTCACCACATGCTAGTCCAGCCATAATAGTTTGCATATCTCCACCAACAACTCTTGGTTCACCATCATTTGCAACTGCTGATTTGTATAAACAATCTGCCTTATTTGCTTCTACTATTACAGTCTTAGGACAATCTTCTCCAAAAACAGAAGCAAAGAATCCTTGGATTCCACCAGCTAAAGAACCAACACCTGCTTGAATAAATATATGAGTAGGTCTTTCAACCTTATATTCTTTAAGCTGATTGTAAGCTTCAAGCCCCATTGTTCCATAACCTTGCATTATCCACGCTGGAATATCCTCATATCCTTCCCAAGCAGTATCTTGAATTACTACTCCATTATGCTCCTTAGCATATTTATCTGCTAATCTAACAGCATCATCATAATTCATGTCTGTTATACTTGCCTCTGCTCCCTCTTTTCTAATATTCTCTAATCTTATTAAAGAAGATCCCTTAGGCATATACACTACAGACTTTTGTTTTAATTGATTAGCTGTCCATGCAACTCCTCTTCCATGGTTTCCATCAGTAGCTGTTACAAAAGTAATTTCTCCTAAAGCTTCTCTCACTTCTTTAGAAATCATTTTTTCATAAGGTAATTCACTAATATCCTTTCCCAACTTTTCAGCTAGATATTTAGCCATAGCAAAGGATCCACCTAATACCTTAAATGCATTTAATCCAAATCTGTAGGATTCATCTTTAATAAATATTCCACCTAGTCCTAAATAGTCTGCTAAATTATCCAAACTTACTAAAGGTGTCTCTGAGTATTGAGGAAAACTACTATGAAAGTTTTTTGCTTTAGATACTTCCTCAATACTTAAAAAATCTAATAAATCATCCTTATTTACTTTAGGTAATGTATTTTCTTTCCATTTAATATTCTCAATCATTTTCATCCCTCCTATGCTTATTCTTAAAGCAAATTTCATGCCAGTTTTTTCTTTATTTTTTCATTGGAAAAATACACTTTAATCTCATTTTGCCCTTTATAAAAGCTATTTTTTCATTAAATTTATATATAAAAAACAAGCGATTATCATTTTGAGAATTAATTCTCAAAATGATAATCGCTTAAAACATTCTATATTTCTAATTCAATAATATTATTTATACTTTTTCTCAAAATGATAATTATTTCATATCATCTAACTTTCTATAAAGTGTAGCTAGTCCAATACCTAATTTTTTTGCTGCTTTTTTCTTTCCTTCTGTATCGTAACCATATTCCCCTAAGACCTTAGTTATATACTCCTTTTCAATATCCTTTAATGTTCTTATTTCATTATTATCTAAGAAACTAAATTTATTTTTATCCTTTTCTTCTTGATATGCATCAACAAAGGATTTAGGTAGCATACTTATCTTCACTATTCCACTTTCATTAGAAAGACTTACCATAAACTCAACAACATTTTCTAATTCACGTATATTTCCTGGCCAACTATATTTATGCATCATATTTCTTACGTCATCATCAATTGTATGAACATATTTATTATAAATTTGATTATATTTATTTAATAATCCCTTTGTAATAATATCTATATCATCTTCTCTATCTCTAAGGGGAGGTACCTCTATAGGAATTACATTAAGCCTATAATATAAATCTTCTCTGAACTTTCCTTCCTTTACAAGTTCTTTTAGATTTTTATTAGTTGCAGCTATAACTCTTATATCCAAGTGTTGTAATTGGTTTGACCCAATTCTAACAACTACTCTTTCTTGCAATACCCTCAATAATTTTACTTGCAGATATAAAGGCATATCTCCTATTTCATCTAAAAATATTACACCCTTATTTGCTAACTCAAACTTACCTATTCTTCCACTAGAACTTGCCCCAGAAAAAGCACCTTTAACATATCCAAATAATTCACTTTCAAGAAGAGTTTCAGGAATTGCTCCACAGTTAATTGCTATAAATGGCTTATTTTTTCTATCGCTTTCTGAATGAATAGCTCTTGCTACTAATTCTTTCCCTGTTCCACTTTCTCCAGTTATTAATACAGTAGATTTTGAATCTGCTATTCTTTTAACTTTATTTTTTAATGACTTTATTGCTTTTGACTCTCCTATAATTGACTTCGTATTTGTTTTATTATCCCCTAAAGAAATATTTAATGCATCCTCTTGTAACTTATGTAGCTTATTAAATATCAGTATCTTATCACATTCATCTATTCCAACTACATTTGGAATAAGCTTGCCAACAACATTAAATTCTTTTTCTTCAATTGTTATTTTAAAAGTTCTATTTCCGTGATAATACTCCTCTACCTCGGTAATTTCTATATTTTTACCTATTACACTTGGGCTCAGTTTTAGTTCTTTTAATCCACAGTAATTAATATTTTGTATTGTACCATCTCTCTTTATGGGGATTACGCCATTATCAACAGAATCCAATATTTGTTTTAAGAAATTTAGATTCAAACGATTTAACTCAACTTCATTCTCTTCAATTATTTTTGCTGAAATTAATTCCCCAATTTGCTCTAAGAATGATACCATATTAGTTAAATTACCTTCTAGTCTCTTCTTTTGATCATAGCTACTACAAATTAATCCAATAATTCCAAAGGTCTCATCTTTATATTTTATGGGAACACATATCTCCATCTCTTCTATACAATTTCCGCATTGCTCACAGTTTTTACATAATTCATTTTCTCCCGGATTTTTAATAATTTGAATTTCTCCTGTAGCTAATGCATGCTTATATACATATCCAACCCTATCTATACTCTCATTAAGTTTATTACTATATAATCCAGTTCCAGCTATTCTAATTAAATTCTCATCAACTATCTCAACATCGATATTTACAATACTTGAAATAACTTTTGCATATCTATTAACAACTTTACTTATATCTTTAAGACGTAACTTAATCATTGTGTCCTCCCATATGTACTTCTCTCCATCTTTATACCTCAATACCATAATTTATTCTTAAGTTCTTATATTCTTTTATTTATATATTTTTAAAAATAAAAGATCAGAAGTTTTTCTCCTGATTTTTATTATACTTTATCTTGCATTAATCTTCCATAAAAGACTATTCTTTGTTATTCAAGTTCCCTATTTAATTTTTATATAAGTATAATACTCATTCCTTACTATTCATAAAAGTTCCCTAAACGTGAAAAAAGATTTTGCTTTTTGCAAAACCTTTTTACTTTAATATTCTATAAACTATTCTTTTACCCTTCCGTATCTCTTCCATCACTTGTATTAACTGGAATTGACTCTCCTAAAAATTTAGGTTCAGGCTTAAATACATTTACAAACAAGAAATCCTTTAATTGTGCAATCCTCTCTCTCTTCTTATAAGCATCCATATAGTAGTATTCTCTCTTATCAGAAGTATATCCATAAGCATCTATGCCAAGCTTCTCTGCTAAGTATAAAGCTCTAGGTAGATGATATTCATTAGTCACTATTAAGGCACTTTCAACCTTGAAAATATCTTTAGCCCTATAAATACTATCATAAGTTGAAAAACCTGCATGGTCTAAAAAAATATCCTTCTCCTTTATATCTGAATTCTTTAAAATATAATCCTTCATAGTTCCAACTTCATTATATCCTTCTCTTCCATGATCCCCTGAAAGAAGTAGTTTTCCTTCTACTCCCATATTTAAAATATCTAATGATGTTGATAACCTATCAGTTAAAATATCTGAAGGGGTACCATCTTCTCTAACCCCTGCTCCAAGAACTATAATGGCATCAACTTTTTTTGGAAGAGTATCCTTTATAACTATTCTCTTCTCACCTTTTGCTTGTACATCATTTATTATTACTAAGGCTCCACAAAGAACAATTACCAATATGCATATAAATGTAACCATCATTTTTTTCAGAACCTTTATATATTTTTTTCCCTCCATATAATTTACCCCCCGAACTACTCTTTTGTTACATTATATCCTATAATTTTCTATTAACAATTACGAATTAGTTAAGATATTTTTGAAACAATAATACTATAAATACAATAATAGGAGGATTATTATATGGATAACAAAGAAATACTAGACACCTTAAATTTTAGACACGCTTGCAAGGAATTTGACCCTTCAAAGAAAATAAGTGAAAATGAGCTTAATCTTATATTAGAAAGTGCACGTCTTTCTCCTAGCTCTATGGGAATTGAACCATGGAAGTTTTTAATAATAGAAAATGAAGACTTAAAAAAGGAACTTGCCTCTGTTTCCTGGGGTGGACAAAAGCAAATCCCATCCTGTAGCCATTTAGTTATTGCTCTAAGTAGAACTCCTAACCAAATTAAATATAATTCAGATTTCATAAACTATATTTTAAAGGATGTTCATCATATGCCAAATGAAGTTTCTGAAAAATATAAGGAAATAATGAAGGGCTTTGAAGAAAGTAAGCTTAAGACAGAAGAGGACCTTCTTGACTATTCAACAAAGCAAACATATATAGCTTGTGCAAATATGATGACTATTGCTGCTTTTGAAAAAATAGATTCCTGTCCTATTGGTGGATTCGATTTAGAGTCTGTAAACAAAATTTTAGTAGAGAGAAACTTACTTGATAAAGATAAATTTTATGTTACTTTAATGATTGCTTTAGGCTACAGAAAAAATCCTCAGCCTATAAAAACACGTCAACCCTTCCAAGATATTTTTGTACTTGTAAAATAAAAAAGGTGGGGGGGATATTTATTTTGCTCGTTCCGTCGCAAGCTCCAAGTCACATCAAAACAAATATCCCCCCCACGCGTACTAAAGGTATTAAAAATATTTAAAAAAGGAGCTATGACATTATCAGAAAAAATAGCCATAGCTCCTTTTATATATTCCACTGAAAGTTATTGTATATCTAAAAATAAATTATTTCTAATTAGAATTCATTCAAGCATAATCCACTAAACACCTGATTTTTACTATAACTTCTTAAGTTCTTAAGTTCTTAAGAACTTATCTTTTTACATTTTTAATTAATTCCTTCTTCCTTAAGTTGCTTCTTTTCAAATATCTTAAAGAATGGATAGTATATTACCATTGATATTGGTATTAATAAGAATACGAAAACTACATTTCTCCAATCTAATGAGCTTAAATAAGCTTGTGCAAAGAAAGGAGTAAATGATGGGTCAACTATGTATCCTGGTGTAATTAACCCTATACTTTGAACAAAATATGTAAGTGATACTGATACTATAGGTGTAATTAAAAAGGGAATTGCAAGTATTGGATTAAACACAATTGGGCCACCAAATATTACTGGTTCATTTATTCCGCACATTCCAGGTACTATTGATAATCTTCCCAATGTCTTTAAATGAGTTGATCTACTCTTCATCATAAGAATAATTAATCCTATTGTATTACCTGCTCCACCCATGATAGCTATTCTAAACATTTGTAAGTTCATAAGGTTTGTTGGTGCTTGTCCTGCTGATACTAATTCTGCATTTAGTCCACTGTTAGCTATACCTAATGAAAATACTATAGGGAATATAATTGAAGTTCCGTTAACTCCAAATAGCCATAACAAGTTAGAAAAAGTTATTAGGAAAATGAATCCCCATAAATTATCTACTACAGATAAAGCTGGTGTTAAAATACTCATTATAGCATCTGGTAAATTCTTATCTAAACTTGCTACTAATATAATATTTAACCCATAAAGGATTGCTATATTAGCTACTACAGGTAATATTGAATTAATAAATGATGTTACAGCTGATGGTACTGAATCTGGTAACTTAAACTCAAGTCCCTTAACCTTTAGGAATCTTGATATTTCAACAGATAGTACAGATATAATAATTGCTACAAATAATCCATCTGCTCCTAGATATTGAGTAGAAATGCCCCCTTCTACAGCTGGTGCACAAATCATTAAAAATACTGATAATGATATTAATCCTGAAATAGAAGCTTTCATTTTATATTCATTAGCTAATGAGTATGCAATTGAGAATGCACTCATAAGTCCAAACATACCCATTGTCATATTAAATGGTGCTGTTAATATAGCATAATTTTCAACAGCGAATTCTTTCCAAGATAATAATCCCTTAACAAAGAAATTTGCAGTATCTGCATTAACTAAATCTGGATTTATAGGTGGGTTTGCTATAACTAAAAATAATGCTCCCACAACAATTAATGCTAAAGGCATCATCATACCAGCAGATATTGCCTTTAAGTGTCTTTGATTTCCTAACTTACTTCCTATTGGTGATAAAACTCTATCTAATTTATCTAAAAACTTATTTCCTTCCATAGCCCACTTCCTCCTACCATGCTATTTTAGTACTGCCATCCATTGAACTTAAATGCTGATTCAACTGCTTCTTCTGGCTTATATGTTTCTAATATCTTTCCATAACGTTCTTTGTAATCATTGTCTACTTCCATTTGAGGTATAACCTTACTTGCTTCATTTAAGAAATGGAATGAGTCTCTTCCCATTTCAGCTCCTCTTACTGTATGCTTATCTAATGCATAGTCAGGTATTTCTGGAACCTCACCCATAGCAAATCCTTTAATTACAATGTTCTTAAGAAGATCACTTGATCTATCCTTTTCACATGCACAAAGATATCTTATAGCATGAATAAAGTATATTGGTCTATCTCCATCTGCATAATCAAATTGTAATCTCATTTGGTTAAGATTATTTACTAATATAGCTGCATTAGGATCTCCCATACCAATATCTTCAACAGTTATTGTTAATAGTCTTCTCCATAGCTTATCTTCCATTTGAGGTGATGTAATATACATTTCATATGCAAACTTACATGCTTCCTCAACTAGTCCCCTTCTAATAGACTTTTGTAGAGCCGATATAACTTCATCTCCATTTAGTCCATTACGAGTTTTTGTTCTTGCCCATGGGTCTTGAGTAAATTTGTTGCTCATAGTACATTCTCCTTTGTTAATTTTTTATTTTAATTATTAATTAGCTTATTGTATAATACCTTAGAGGTGATTTAATGAATATTGAACTTTTATCTCATAAACACAACTTAGATACATTGGAAAGAAAATTACTTCAGTATCTTTATGATAATATTGATGAAATAAAATCTATAGGTATAAGAAAACTTGCATCAGATAACTATACCTCAACATCTATGGTATATAAATTAGTTAAAAAACTAGGTTTTGAAGGTTATTCTGATATGATTCATTACATATCCTACACTTATAATAAAAGTGAAAATAATAACGAAAATACATATTCAAAGCTTTATGATACTGTAAAACCTTATAAGAAAGATTTTAATTCAATTCTTTCTGAATATAAGAATAAACAAATTGTTATAACTGGCATGGGTTTTTCAGATATAATATCAAATTTTATTAGTGAAGCTTTATTTCTAAAAGGATACAGCTGTGCACATACACTACATCTTCAGCTACTTTCGCCAGAAAACAAGGATAATCTATTAATAATAGCTATATCACGTTCTGGAAAAACCTCTAGGCTAGTAGAGCTAGTTGAAGAAGCTAATAATCATGGATTTAAAATTATTTCCTTTACAGCTAATAAAAATTCTAAATTAGCTAAAGCCTCTACCTTATCTGTTCCAATTGGAAGTTATGATAGCTTTAAAAGTATTTCAGAAGAATTCAACACATTTTTCGGTGAATTACTTCTTATTTTCGAATATCTTACAAATTAGCTATACAATTAACTTAATTTGTCTACACTATTTAAAATTATTATAATAACTTTTTTCTATATATTCATTAATTTATATACTTTAAAAACATGTTTCGAAATTAATAACATTTTCCCTTAAGAATGTACGTGCTTTGCATACTTTCCTAGACATCAAAAAAAGGGGCTGTCGCACTAAATAATTAGTGCGTAGCTCTTTTTTTGTAAAAAAAATAAATCCCAAACTCTACGAGTTTAGGATTTATGATAAAATATT
>NZ_JAHAIF010000088.1 GCF_018372875.1 Clostridium sp.
AAATACATATAAAGTTATGAATAAAATTTAAAATTATAAAAATAAGGCTGTATCAGCCTAAGGTAAAAAACCTTAATCTGATACAGCCCCTTTTTTATTAGCTATTCTTTTTCATTCTTAGGAATATCTTTAATATTTCATTAATTAATAGTGGAACTAGTGAAATTAATATTACTAGAATCCAATCATTTAATGTTAATGCATAAACTTTAAATACACCTGCTAAGAAAGGTATTGTTATTACAGCAAGTTGTATTAATATACCAAAGACTATAGATGCAATTAAATATTTATTAGTAAATAAACCTACTGAAAAAATTGATTTTTTAGTACTTCTCATATTTAAAGAGAAAAATAATTGAGATACACTAAGCACTACAAAAGCCATTGTTTGAGCATGCATTAATGAGTTTGGATAAATTCTTTCTCCAAGTTTAAATGCAAAAAGTGTTAGAATACCAATTAATAACCCGTTAACTGTTAGGTATATTCCCATATGCCCAGCAAATAAGCTTTCTTTAGGGTTTCTTGGTTCTTCTTCCATAACAGAAGAGTCTTTAGGGTCTACTCCTAGTGATAGGGCTGGAAAACTATCTGTAATTAAGTTTACCCATAGAATATGAATAGGTAAAAGTGGAGTATTCCAATTAAGTAATATAGCAACAAACAAGGCAACTATTTCACCTAAGTTACAAGAAAGCAAGAATATAATAGCTTTTTTAATATTGTTGTAAATGTTTCTACCTTCTTCAACTGCATTTACAATAGTAGAGAAGTTATCATCAGTTAGTATCATATCTGCAGCACCCTTAGCAACATCTGTACCTGTAATTCCCATAGCAACGCCTATGTCGGCTGCTTTTAGGGATGGAGCATCATTTACGCCGTCTCCAGTCATTGAAACTATATTTCCGTGAGACTTAAAAGCTTTTACGATTTTTACTTTATGCTCTGGAGAAACCCTAGCAAAAATTCTATAGTTATTTACTATTTTATTAAATTCCTCTTGGCTATAATTATCAATTTCGCTACCAGACATACATTGATTTATATTATCTGCCATTCCTAATTCGTTACCAATAGCAAAAGCTGTATTCTTATGGTCTCCAGTAATCATAATAGGAATTATACCTGCTTTTTTACATTCAACTATAGAAGCCTTTACTTCTTCTCTTGGTGGGTCTATCATACCCATAAGACCTATAAAGATTTGGTCTTTTTCTAGGTTGTCTATAGATACATTTTTATTATCAATTTCTTTGTAAGAAGCACCTAAAACTCTTAATGCTGTATCACTCATAGAGTTTGATGCATCTAAAAGTTCCTTTTTCTTTTCCTCTGTAAGAGGTACTATTTCACTATTTATAAGAACTTTATTACATATTTTAAATAGAGAGTCTATTGCACCTTTTGTATATACTCTAAATTTATTTTCATAAGCATTTACAGTAGTCATTAACTTTCTATCAGAATCAAAAGGTATCTCATCAACTCTTTTATGCTCTTCGTTTAGTGAATCTTTAAATAAATTAACCTTATTACCTACATCAAGTAATGCTATTTCAGTAGGATCTCCAGTTTTAGAAGTTTCGTTAGAAGTAGCATCGTTACATAAAACCATTGCTTCAACTAAAAGCTCTGTTGAATTATCTTTAATATCTATATTATCTATAGGTACAAGAGAATCATTGATATATATCTTCTTAACAGTCATTTGATTTATTGTAAGAGTTCCTGTTTTATCAGAACATATAATACTTACTGATCCTAGAGTTTCAACAGCAGGTAGTTTTTTTACTATGGCATTGTGCTTTATCATTCTTTGTACCCCAAGAGCTAAAACTATAGCAACTATTGCTGGAAGTCCTTCAGGAATAGCAGCTACTGCTAATGAAATGGCAGTTAATAACATTTCAAACCAGTCTCTTCCTTGGAACATAGATAATATAAAGATTATTACGCATATTCCAATGGCTGCAAAACCTAGGATTTTACCAAGTTGTGCTAAACGCTTCTGAAGAGGAGTGGCTTCTTCTTCTTCATTATCTAACATCTTTGCAATTTTTCCTATTTCAGTATCCATTCCTGTTGCAACTACAATACCAGTACCACGTCCATAGGTTGCTAATGTAGACATATATGCCATATTAACTCTATCTCCTACAGGAGCTTTATCATCTTCAAGTACTATTTTTGAATCTTTTTCTGCTGGAACAGATTCTCCTGTAAAGGCCGATTCTTCAATTTGAAGATTGGCTGTTTCTATTAATCTTAAATCAGCAGGAATATATCTTCCAGCATCAATTATTACAATATCTCCAGTTACAACTTCTTCGGATGGTATTTCTATTAATTCACCATTTCTTTTTACTAATGCCTTAGGAGTACTTAGTTCTTTAAGGGCTTCAAGAGCTTTTTCAGCTTTTGATTCTTGTACAACTCCAATTGTAGCGTTAATTAAAATAACTATGAGAATTATAATAGAATCACTTATTTCTCCCATTATTCCAGATACAATTGCAGCAGCAATTAAAATATAAATCATAGCATCATTTAATTGCGCTAAAAATAGTTGGATCATTGTTTTCTTTTTCTTGCTAGCTAATTTGTTTTCACCATTCTTTTGTAATCTAATTTTTGCTTCTTCAGAGGTTAGTCCATTTAAAGAATCTGAATTTAATTCTTTAATTACATCATTAGAGTTTTTATTAAACCACATATAATCACCTCAACAATATTTTCTGTCAATACTATTAGTATATAGTTAAGATAAATAATTTATCCTTTATAATAGATGGAAACTAATAGATAAGACCTATAAGAATATTATAACAGTAAAGGAATTAAAAGGGTAAAAATAGAAAATGAAAATTAAAATGAGATTGGGTGCTTAGTTATATTAATAAGAAAAATTATATTAATAATATATCTTTTAAAAATTCTTTTATTATAAAGATTCTTAGATGGATCCATAAATATAACAATATATATTTATATAAATATATATTGAAAAAATAAAAGACTGCAAAGAAATCACAGCCTCTTATCATTAATTAAATTAGTTTTCCATAAGATAGATTTTTCTTTTGAATTTTAATTTTGAAATCTCTTTCGTATATTCTTATAGCACCTTTTTCTTTTTGAGTTACTAAAGAAATAGTTGTTCCACAATTATTTCCTCTAGCTGTTCTACCAGCTCTATGTAAGTACTCTTCTGAATTTTTAGGAAAGTCTAGGTTTATAATATGAGTTATATTATCAATATCTAAACCTCTTGCAGTCATATCAGAAGAAATTAAAATATTTATCTTACCATTTCTAAAACTTTCTAAAGCATTTTGTCTTTGTTCTTTTGTTAATCTGTTATGCATGGCAAAAGCTGATTTATTATGATAATTCAATTTATCTTTAACAATATTAATATCAAAAGATTTATTAACAAAAACTAATGCCTTCTCAGGGTTTACTGCAGATAATAATTTTCTTAGTACCTCAACCTTTTCTCTTTGGTCAACTTCTATATAGTAATGTTCAATATTTGGATTTAAAGAAACTTGTTGTTTGTTCTTATAGATAATAGGATCCTTCATAAGTTCCTTTGAAGTACTTAAAGTCTTATTGCTAATAGTAGCTGAAAAAATTAGAAGTTGTCTATCTCTCATTGTTTTCTTAACTATGTCTTTAACAAAGTTTGAGCTAGTGTTATCTAAAAGGTTATCACCTTCATCAATAACAATAGTTTTAATTTGGTGAGAGGCAATTTTCTTTTTATTCATTAAATCTAATACTCTACCAGGAGTACCTACTATTATATGAGGTTTTATTTCTTTTAATTTCTTAATTTGTTTATCTATATTCACATCACCAATAATATTTAGAGAAGTAACAGCTTTTTCTGAATTTGTACTAAGTAATTTTATTTGGTTATTAATTTGCATTACTAGTTCATGAGTTGGAACTAGAATAAGTACTTGCATTTCTCTTTTTGTTTCATCAATTTTTTGAAAAAGTGGAGCAAGAAAGGCTAGTGTTTTACCACTTCCTGTATGAGCTTCACCTATAACATCCCTTCCATCTAATATATCTGAAATAGATAGGGATTGAATTTCAGTTGGGGTTTCAATTCCTTGTTTATTTAACCCATTTATTATATTTTCATTTAGTCCTAATTCTTTAAATGATTTCATTATAATCTCCTTTGAATAATAGTTTTAGTTAGCATAAGTTTTATTATATACATTTTAATTGAAAAGTGCGAGTTATATTATAATAGTTAGAGTATAATTTTAGTAGGCAGAGATAGTAATAAAAACTAGATAAAAATAAAAGGAGATGCAAAAGCATCTCCCAATATACATAAATATCCA
>NZ_JAHAIF010000008.1 GCF_018372875.1 Clostridium sp.
TAGAAATTAAGCATAGGATTTTGAGAATCCTATGCTTTTGGGGTTTTACTTACAATTAAGTTTCCCGAAGGGAGCGTGGCGCAGCCACTTTTTTTATTTAGGAAATTATATTTATGATGAAGATAGAAGGAGACGGTTATGGAAAAGTTAAAAACTAATGGGGAAAATCAGTATAGTTCATTAATTTTTAATGTACTAAAATGGATTGCACTAAGCATAGCAATGGCTGTGCCCATAGGAGTTATAGTTGGTTTATTTAATATCCTATTAAACTGGGGAAATAACTTCAGAAAAGATCATGAATTTATGATTTACCTATTACCCTTCGCTGGATTGATTATAACATTTTTATATTTACATACAAGAAGAAATGCATACTCCGGGGAAAACTTGCTAAAATCTGAAGTTCAGTCAGCTGCAAAAGATATTCCTTTTTTTATGTCTATTGTAGTATTTATAGGTTCATTTTTAACAACTTTATGTGGAGGCTCTGCTGGAAAAGAAGGATCAGCTGTTGCAATGGGTGGAACATTAGGAGATTTTATGGCAAGAATCTTTAATTTATCTGATGGCGAGCAAAGAACCTTAGTAATTTGTGGGGTAGGAAGTGCCTTTGGAGTTATATATGATGTACCTTTTGCAGGAGCAATTTTGGGGATGGAATTAGTATTGAAAGGAAAGTTTCATTATCAAGCCTTAATACCTACATTTTTAACAACTGTATTTTCAAATGAGATAGCTAATCTTATAGGTAATAAGGAAGTAGTATATCCTCAGTTAAACTTGGGAGAAATAAGTATTTTACTGCTTTTAAAGCTGGTTTTACTTGGGATAATATGTGGTATTGCTGGGTTTGTATTTAATTTAGTATTAGATAATAGCAGTAAGTTATATGATCTAGTTACTAAAAATCCATATATAAAGGCAATTTTGGGAGGGGTAATAACAATAGTGTTATTCTTAATCATTGGAGATAATTATAATGGATTAGGTCAATCTTTCATAAATGATTCCTTTAATAATAGGGTAAGTATAATGGATAGCACATGGAAGATCTTATTTACAGCAGTTGCTTTAGGGTCAGTTTTCCAAGGAGGAAGAGGAAATCCAACATTCTTTGTAGGAGCAACACTTGGTAGTTCAGTTTCAGGGTTAATAAATCTTCCGTTAGAGTCTTCTACAGCATTAGGGATGATTGGAGTTTTTTGTAGTGCAACATCACTTCCAATTACATCAATGGCCATGTCTCTTGAATATTTTGGTGGAGGAGAAATGGTAGCCATTATTATAGTTATGACTATAAGCTATATAATATCAGGATTTTATGATATTTTAGTTGAAAATAAGCTTCCTAAAGAGAAAGAAAAACTATTTGAAGGAAGTGTTCATAAGAATTAGTAAATAAAAGGTGTGTGATATTTATTCTTAGCCTTCCAGCGCAAGCTCCAAGTCACAGAAAATAAATATATATTTTCTTCATACTAAAAGTAAGGAAATTATAAAATTATTATCCTTGATTTTATATTTTCATATACATTCAAAAAGAGAATCTTTAAAATAGATTCTCTTTTTAAAATAGAATATTTAGGCTAAAAGGTGATTCTTTAAAAATTATATCCATAAAGGAAGATATTTAAACTTTCATTTACATTTTAGAGATAAAAAAGAAGGAAGCAGAAGAAAAAATTGAATTTAATACAAATAACTATAGCTGTCAAATTCATATATTATAGATAAGAATCATACATAGTTTGATTATTTTTAGAGGATATTAAGAAATAGTTAAGGTTCTCTTAAGATAATTTCTTTAACATATAAACCATACTTTATAAACGAAGGGGATAAATATGAAGAAAAAACTAAATAAGAAAATAGTGCAAATGATTCAAATTCCAATTATAGTAGTAATATTATTTTTTGCATTAAGGGAATTATATAATATTTTTCTTGATATAGATGTTAATCTATTCAATATGTATTCTGACAGGTTAACAGTTAAGAATATAATGATAATTATAGTATTAGGGATAATATCATATTTACCATTATCATTTTACGATTTAATAATAAAAAATAAGGTACAAATAAACCTAAGTACAAGAAAAGTGTACAAGTATTCTTGGATTGCAAGTTCAATATCTAACTTAGTTGGATTTGGTGGAAGTTCAGCTATATTCCTAAAAAATCATTTTTATAAAAAATACGTGGATGATTCATCAAAACTCATAAAAGAAACATCTAAGGTTGTTGGATTAAACCTATCAGGATTTTCTTTGGTATGCTTAATATATTCTTTATGGAGCTTAGTAAATGGAAGAAGTATTGATTATATATTCTTCATATCAGCTTTAATAGGCTTATATATTCCAATTATTTTTATAGGGGCTACCTACAAGGTATTTAAAAATAGAAATAAAGAAAATTACTATATTACATTAAAAATAATGTTTACTTCAATTTTAGAATGGGCAACAACTATACTCTTAATATATGGATTGATTGTAATTTTAGGAATAAGGGTGACTTTATCACAATTCTTCCCTATATATGTTATGGCTATAATAGTAGCTATGATAAGTATGGTACCTAGTGGTGTTGGTACTTTTGATTTAACACTACTAGTAGGACTTAAAGATTTTAATGTACCTTCAGAGCAAGTTCTATTACTTATAATCTTATATAGACTAAGTTACTATATAATTCCTGTGTTAATAGGATTAGTTTTATATTTATCAGATTTGTATATGAAGATAAATGAAGAAGCAAGAGAAGTTATATCAAGGTTAAATTCGAAATTAGCTCATTGTGTTTTGAAAATCATGTTATTTATTACGGGAATATATTTAATATTTGGTAATAATATATACTTAAAACGTTATTTTCCTCATAAAAGTGAAATCTTAAATATGGATATAGTAGAGTTATCTATATCTTTAAGTATAATAATAGGATTTATTCTTATAGTATTATCAACTATACTTCATACAAAAACTAAAGAAGTTTATTATTTTATGGTTTTTGTATTTGCTTTTATAACTATGGGAGGATTTTTTAGCAAGTATAATATTCATGAATGTATATTTATAGGACTTGTTTGGATATTAATATTATTTAGTAGAAAAATATTCTATAGAATAGGTTTTATTTATACATGGAAAAATGCAATTAAAGATATAGCAATTATTTTATTAACCTTATCAGTATATTTGATATCAAGTTATTCAAAGGTAGTACATTATATACATAGAAAGATACCTATTTTAAATTTAGAGGAAATAGTAAAAAGCTTTTATAAAGATAATTTAGTAAGTTCCGTTTTTATTGGAGCAACAATAGCTTTATTATTAGTTATGCTTTTAATATTACTCAATAGATTAAATAAATTTCCAAAGAAAGAATTAGATAAAGAAAAGGTTAAAAAAATTATTGAAAATTATGGTGGCTCTAGACTTATTCACTATGTATTTTTAGGAGATAAGTATATATACATAAATAAAAATGAAGATGTGCTTTTTCAGTATGATATATCTGGAGATAAAGTTATAGTTTTAGGTAATCCAGTAGGTAATAAGGAGAACTTTTTTGAGGGGATACAGGAATTCTTAGAGTTTGCTGATTTATATGGATATACTTTAGTTTTTAGTGGAATTGATGTTGAAGTAATGGGGGAACTTCACGATCTAGGTTATGAGTTTATGAAGCTTGGTCAGGATGCATGGATCGAATTGGATAAGTTTTCTTTAGTAGGTAATAAGAATAAAAGTAATAGACAAGCTATAGGAAGAATAACCAAGGCTGGCTATGAATTCTCAATTGTTAGTCCACCTTATAATGATGAGCTATTTAATGAAATGAAAGAGGTTTCAGAAGAATGGCTTAATGGACAAAAAGAAAAAGGATTTTGTGTAGGGTTTTTAGATAGAGATTATATAGAAATGGATAAAATTGCTGTTGTAAGGAATTCTGAAGGCGAACTTAAGGGGTTTGCTACAATAATGCCAATGTATGATGGTGAGACCTTATCTGTTGATCTTATGAGGTTTAAGAAAATTGAGCTTAATGGAATTATGGACTATATGTTTGCAAATATTTTTGAGTATGCAAAGGAAAATGGGTTTAAATATTTTAATTTAGGACTTGCACCATTAGCAGATGTAGGAAGAACTAAGCATGCTTTTTTAAGAGAAAAGATAGCCTACCAAATATTTGTATATGGTAATTTTGTATATTCATTTAAAGGTCTTAAAAAATTTAAGGAGAAATATGCTACAAGATGGGAAGATAGATATATAGCATACAAGAAAGGAAGTTCTGTTATAATAACTGTTATTCAATTAATGCTTGTACTTACAAAAGAAAAAGATGAGTTTTGTAAGTAGGGTTAAATTGTAGTTTGGTATAGTTTTTAGATGGTCTCATTTGGCTTTGAGAAATAGTAGTGAACCTTTATCATTAGAAAAGTATAAAATATATATATACCAATATTTTTAGAGGTAATATGAAAAATAAGTATTCGGATTTTAATAATATATTTGGAAATGAATCAGAATATAGTTCTTTTAGTGAACGTGATATTGAAGAATTAAACTTGTTAAGTTATCAGCATATAGCAGATATTATTTCAATTATAGGAGATTTACTTTCATATATATCTACTATTGAAAGTATTAATCTAATTCATAGTAGGTATACTAATGAAACTGAAAATCTTCCGAATCCTGATATACCTGCTGTTCAATCTCTTGAATTATTGGTGATTTCAAGATTTATATATACTCAACTTGGATTTATTCGTTTTGACCACTTTAAAGAGAGAAAGGCGAAAGGAGAAGTGGACTTTTCTCTTGAACCAGATATATATGTTAATATTTCAAATATACTTAGAACATCAGGCACCTTATATGCGTTGTTAGCTGCATATGGTATTTACGAAAGGGATTTATCTCAACCTATCATAGGAATATAATTTGTTAATTAATAAAGAAGCTGAATTTTTAGCTTCTTTATTTTTTTGTAACTTGGAGCTTGCGATGGAACGAGAAAAATAAATATCTGCTCCAAATTTTTTACAATTAAAAGATTATGTAACTCTTTTAGTATTTTTGAATAGTATATATTAAGTGCAATAAGTAAATAAATTTAGGGGTGTTAATAATGAAATGTATTAGAGAAAGATCATATATGGGTCACAATTATTATAGAGGATGGAGTAAATCATCTTCTAAATCAGAAAGAGAATGTAAAAGATCAAGAAAGTCATTTAGTAAATCAAGAAGCAGATCATTTAGTAGGTCTAAGAGTAGATCCTTCAGTAGATTTTTTAGTTGGTCAGCAAGTAGATCATTTAGTAGATCATTTAGCAGATCATTTAGAAAATCAAATTGTAGATCTAGATGGTCATGTAGAAAATCATGCAGAAGAAGCTATTAGTAGTAAATAGTTTTAAATAAGTATATTGCTATGGATAAGTTATATGAATTTGGAGAAAAAGTAAATGGGTATTCTGTAATTAAACTATTAGGCGAAGGTAGATATGGAATTGTATATCTAGGAGAAAATGAGAATCATGAAAAGGTCATAGTAAAACAATTAAAGTTGGATATGATTAAAAAAACAAAAAGAAAACTCATCTATGAAAAGAAAACATTAAAAATGTTAGATGATCCTAGATTTCCAAAGTTTATATCTAATTTTAAAGATGAATATAGAGAAGGATATATCCTTGAATATATTGAAGGAAAGGTAATTGAAGATCTATTACTTGAGGATAACCATAGGTTTTCAAAGGAAGAAATATATGAATATTGCAGTAAAATTATAGATATGATGGAAACTTTGCATAAGAATCATATAGTTCACCGAGATATTAGACCTCCTAATTTAATATTAAAGGATAACAATGAATTAGCTCTAATAGATTTTGGTCTTGCTAGGCTAATAGACAATAGAAACTATGAAAAAGAATTAGACTATTGGTATTTAGGTGATTTTCTACTTCATCTTTACTATTCATCATATGAGCCTGAAAGTGAAAAAGAACTCCCATGGTATAAAGAGCTTGATTTAAATAAGGAAGAGCTTATATTCTTAAAAAGGCTTATGGGTATTAAAAAGTGCTATAGTAATATTAGAGAAATTAGAGAGCAACTTGATAAAATTAAAAGCTTAAGTATGTAATAAAAAAAGGCCATGTGATTCATATATCACATGGCTGTTTTTAATTTATAATGAAGGTGAGGCTATGAATAATTCTATAGAAATTTTAGGTGTATATGAAGATAGTTTTAGAATTAATATCTATTCAATTAACTATTTTAGAATGATTGGACTTATAGATATAGATATAAGATATGATTATGGAATTGAGAGAGTAACATTGGCATTTTATAGGTCATCAGGTACAAATAGTGGAAAGATTAATGGACTATGGTACCCAATAGTAGGTATAAAAATAGAGTCGGGAAGATTTACAGAGTTTACAGAGTTGATTAATTATGTTTTAACTAAAACTACCAATGGGGATGAAGTTAAGAAAGGATGGTTAGCAAAGTCACCATTCTTTTACTATCACCAGAAAGAAGATAAAATAATAAAAGGCTTCTCTAGTGGAAAGCATTATGAAAGTCTTTTAAGGATTGGAGAAACATTAAGAGATCTTTATGAAGAGTGGGAGTTTGAGGATATGGAGTCTTTAACACCAAAGTCCTTGAATGATGCAATAACTTCTTTAGAAATTTATCCTAATAATAAATATAGTCAAAGGGATAATTTCGAAAGATTTATATGGGATATATGTAATGGGAGATAATTAAGAAATAATAAAAAAGGTGTAGAGGATATTTATTTTGCTTGTTCCGTCGCAAGCTCCAAGTCATATCAAAACAAATATCCACCCCACCCGTACTAATGGTAAGGAAATTATAAAATTACTATCCTTTATTTTATATTTTTTAATATGAAAATGTAATAATACCTTTGATTTATAGCTAATTGAAATTTTATAACTGGTCTATGCATTAAAAATGAAGAAACACTACTAGAGCTGGTGTTTCTTTGTTTTTGTTTACCAAAGTACGTGAAATTAATTTTAATCTTGTCTTTACATTTTATTACATTTACTTAATATACATATAATAAAAGTTTTATATTCTTAAATTGTCCAATTAAATTATAAGAGGAGAGTTTAAGATGAAAAGTAAGAAGTTGAAAAAGATAATATCAATGTCATTGGTTTCTGCACTAGTTGTTGGAGTAGGAATAACTGCAAGAGCTGAAAATGGACAAGCCGTTGATAATTCTATTGCACATGTTAAGACAATTGAGAGTGATAAGACAGTAATAAATAATGATACAAGCTGGAGATATTTAGATGATGGAACAGATCCAGCAGTAGGAACGTATTTATTCGATAATTTTAAAATTAAATCCGCCTGGACCCTTCCTAAAGATATTGAATATGAAGGACAAAACATTGGATTTGATGATACTTCATGGAAGATATCAAAAGGACCTTACGGAGCAAAAAATGGTGAAATAATAGACGGAGCAAATACAGTGTTACAGCACTATAATGGAAAAACTTCTTCTGGTAAGGACAGAGCAATTGAAACATATTTCTTTAGAACTGAATTTAATGTAGACAACTTAGAAGATGTAAATAAAATAAAAGCTAGTTTTACTTTTGATGATTCAATAGTTGTATACATTAATGGTAGTGAAGTTAAAAGATATTTAGTGCCAGAAGAAAAGCAAGAAAATAATATGTTTTATGCTGGAAATGGGAATGGAAGTCCAATAACAGAAGAATTTGAGTTGACAGATTTATCAATGCTTAAGGAAGGTAACAATGTTATAGCTGTTGAGGTTCATCAAGATAGAGAGACAAGCTCTGATATATATTTTGGATGTAATTCACTTATTTTAAGCTCAGAAGAGATTGAAAAGGAAGAACCAAAAGTAAGTGATATTTCGCTAACTGTAGGAGCAGATGAGTCAGAAGTAAATTTTACTTGGTATACAAACTTTGATGGAGAAACTGAGCTTCAAGTTGCTAAAAAATCAGATATGAATGGCGATATTTTCCCAGTAGAAAAAGCTAAAAGCTATAAGGGAGAAATTACTAAGATAGATGATATAAATAGAAGTAATAAGGCATCTGCAATAAACTTAGAAGAAAATACAGATTATGTTTATAGAATAGGAAAAGAAGGGGTATGGTCTGAAGTTAATAATTTATCGACTAAAGATACAAATAAGTTTAATTTCTTATTAGCAGGTGACCCACAAATAGGCTCTGGTAGCATAGAATCTGATATTAATGGATGGACAGATACCTTAAACAAGGCTATCTCAAAGTTCCCTGATGCAAGTTTTCTTATTAGTGCTGGAGATCAAGTTAACAAAGCAGGAAATGAAGCTGAATATGATGGATATTTAAGTCCTGAAGTATTAGAGTCATTACCAGTTGCAACTAATGTAGGTAATCATGATGTTGGAATTAACTATACACAACATTTTAATGTACCGAATTTAAGTACTTTAGGAAGTAATGCAGCTGGAGGAGATTATTACTTTAGATATGGAAATGCATTATTTATCTCATTAAACTCAAATAATACAAGTTCTGCTGAACATGAACAATTTATTCAAGAGACAATTGAAAAAAATAAGGATGCAAAGTGGAGGATAGTAACCTTCCATCACTCTATTTATAGTGTTGCTAGTCATTCTTTAGAGGACTCAATTTTAAGTAGAAGAGAAACTTTAGTGCCAATCTTTGATAAGAATGATATAGATGTTGTTTTAATGGGGCATGATCATGTATATACAAGATCTTATCAAATGGAAGGTTTTAAAGAATTAAAGAATCAAACTTTAGACAATGAAGGTAATGTAGTAGACCCAGAAGGAACACTTTATTTAACAGCTAACTCTGCAAGTGGTAGTAAATACTATAATATTTTAGAAAATGAAGATTTTACTTATGCAGCGGTAAAAGACCAAAGTAAGGTTCCTACAATTTCAAATATTGAAATTACAGACAACTCATTTAAAGTTGTAACCTATAGAACTGATAATATGGAAGTTATTGATGAATATTCAATAGTAAAAGATGTCGAGGAAGATAAAGAAGATAATGGATCAACAGGAGAAGAAAATGGAGAAGTACAAAATCCAGGAGATAGTGGATCTATTAAACCAGAGGTAGATAAAAATGATGGGGATAAAAATGAAAGTTCTAATCCAGTGAAAACTGGTGATACAGTAGGAAATCCATTTGTATATATACCGTTAATGGTGCTGGCTTCAGGTTCAATTCTATATTTAGTACTAAAGAAAAAGAAGTTACAAGAAAGTAAGAATTAGAATATAAATTATTAGTTTAGCTTTGCTTAAATGCAAAGCTAAACTTTCTATTTAGGAGAAAGAGATGTTAAAAAGGTTAAGCAGAACTGATATTGTAATAACATGGTTAATAGGTGTATTTATACTTTGTACAACATTATTAAATAATACCTTTAAAGATGATTTTAAGAAGTATGATAATAGTACTTTAAGTTATGAAAAGGCAAGGGTAATAAGTGTTATAAAAGAAAATTTAGAGAAAGAACAAATATCCAATAGGAGATATTCTGGTATTCAAGAATTAGAAGTAGAACTTTTAACTGGGGAACTTAAAGGAGAAAAAGTAGAGGTAACAAATTATATAACTCAAAAGCATAATGTAGTTGCTAAAGAAGGAAAAGAAATTATGGTATGTGTAGATAGACCAAGTGAAGATTTTTATAAGGTAAATATATATAATTACAGTAGAAATAATTATATATATATTATAGTTATTATTTTCTTTGTAATTATGGTTTTAATAGGTAGGGGGAAGGGATTTAGGTCTATGATAGGTCTATTATTTACTTTCTATTCAATTATATTCTTTATGATTCCTTTTATATACAGAGGATATTCACCAATTGCTTTATCAATAATAGTATCAATAATTTCTACAATTGTAACATTGTTTTTATTAAATGGATGGAGTAAAAAGACTATAGTAGCTACACTGGCCACCTGTGTAGGGGTAATAATTTCAGGTGTGATATTCTATTTTATATCAAATTTTTTGAACATATCTGGCTTTAATTTAGATGAGGCTGAATCTTTAATTCTTATAGCTCAAAATACAGGACTAAAGATTAGGGATATACTATTTTCTGGAATATTAATTTCATCATTAGGAGCTGTAATGGATGTAGCAATGTCTATAGCATCTTCAATTTATGAAATAAATGAATTAAATAGGGAGTTAGATATGAAAACTATTTTTAAGTCTGGAATTAATATAGGAAGAGATATGATTGGGACAATGTCTAATACTCTAATTCTTGCATTTGCAGGCACTTCATTAAGTACTATGCTTGCTCTGTATTCATATAATACTCAATTTAATCAATTAATGAGTTCTGATTTTATTGCAATAGAGTTTGCACAGAGTATATCAGGAAGTATTGGAATAATATTAGCGGTGCCAATTACATCATTTATTTCAGCTTATGTTTACAAGAGGAAAATAAGATAATAAAGATAAAATTGATGGAAATGAAAATGTATTAAATTTTTATAGAAGTAAAATAATTTAGAAGAGAAATAATAAGTTAGAGATACTGCATTGTTCATATATAGACATGCAGTATTTTTGTTAAGAAATTATTTGGAATAATATGTTATAATTTATATATATCAGTACTCTGGTAATATTTAAGTAGTTTAGATATTCTTTAAAAAGGGGGAAAATGAATGTTAGAGAAACTAAAAAAGAATTTGTCTAAGATTTTGTTATTATAGACACTGATATATCTAGTATTTTAGTAGATATATCTAATAGCTTGGATGATAAGGAAGCTATAAAGAAAGCAATTAATTTAGTTAAATAGTTCTTAAAGTATTGCATAGTCTAATTGGGGATATGCAGTATTTTTGAGTTAAGATGTAATATGTTATAGTATTCCATATAAAAAATTGTTTTATATTGATGTTGATTTAAATAAGATTTAGAAGATAGTGAGAGGAAAAATGGCAAAAATACAAACCTTAAAGGAAATCTATAAAATAATTATAATTTATTTTATTACAACCGTCCTTAGTATGATATCAGCAAAATTAATAGAGAAATATGAATATGTACAGGAAAATTTGAAAAGGTATATATGGGTTTTATATTTTTGTAATAATTAATTTAGAGGGATTTTTTAGTCCTTGGAGTACTTCGTCAAAAGTAATATTACCTTTTATAAGTTATATTGCTCTTTACACAACAATTCCATTTCAAATTATAATTAATATTTTATTAGGGATTAGAGTGGAGAGGTTTTCCTATATAGCTGTACCTGTATATATGCTTATTGTGGCTTTACTTAGCAACTTTATTTTAAAAGATAAATAGTTTTAATGAGGAGAAGTTATATGGAGATTATTACTGTTAATAAAGAAAATTTAGAGGAAGAGCATATTTGTTGTGCAATTTCTAGCAATAAGGATTGTCAAGTAGCTTCAAAGAAAGCTTGGCTTTTAGAAAGGTTTGATGATGGACTTGTTTTTAAGAAAGGTAATGTTAGAGGAAAGTGTTTTATAGAATATATTCCTGCTGAAAAGGCATGGTGTCCAATTGAAGCTGTGGAATATATGTTTATTAATTGTTTTTGGGTGTCTGGAAGATACAAAGGGGAAGGAAATTCAAATCTACTATTAGAAGAGTGTATTAAAGATAGTAAGGAAAAAGGTAAAAAAGGACTTGTAGTTTTATCTTCAAAGAAAAAGAAACCATACCTTTCTGATCCAGAATTTTTAAGGTATAAAGGTTTTAAATTGGCAGATAGTTTAGAATCATATTTTGAACTTTTGTATCTACCTTTTTATGAAGATTCAATTAAACCTTCTTTTAAAGATAGTGTAAAGAAACCTACTATTGAAAATGAAGGATTTGTACTTTATTATACTCACCAATGCCCATTTACTGCAAAGTATGTACCTATAATTGAAGAGGTAGCTTATAGTAAAGGAATTCAGTTTAAAAGTGTATTGCTTGAAACATATGAAGAGGCACAGAATTCTCCATGTCCTTTTACAACATATGCTTTATTTTATAATGGAGAATTTATAACACATGAAATTTTAAATAAAAATAGATTTGAGAAGATAATTACTAATAGGTGAGGTAGAGAATGAGAAAAAAGTTTTTTAGTATAGTTTTGATAATATTATCTTTTTGTTTTATAGGTTGCACCAAATCAAACTCAGATATAAACCAATACCTAAATAGTGGTGAAGTTATTGATAATTTTGCAAAAAGTTTTATGCCAAAGATAGAAGAGTTACCTGAAAGTGAAACTATTGAATACAGATATACTAATAATTCCATTATAATTTTTCAGTCAGATTCAATAGCTTTGGTTGTAAGCTATGATGATTCAACCTATGAAAAAGAAAAAGAAAAATTAAAGGAACAGTATACTTATTTAGATAAGCCTGTCTATGATTATAATATAGATAGTTTTCTTATTCCTGAAAATGAGTTTAAGGTAAATAGTTATACATTTAAAGTAGCTTCAGGAAATGAGAGTTACACAGCTGAATTTCCAAAGTCTTTTGGTATGATTGGTACATCGGATGATAAAAAAAGTATAGCTTATTTATATTTCTATGATTCTGATTTAGATTATATAAGTAAAAAAGATAGAGGAACTTCTATGGAAGGGTTTGTAAAAGAATATTTTGATTATGACTTTTAGTTATATTTAATTTAGAAAAAACATATCCTACGCTTTAAACATGAGTGGATAAAATAACAATGAATTTATAATATATGATATAATTACATATAATGGCAAACTGAGTGTAAAAATGATGAAAAAAGTAACTTTAATAATAAATATAAACTTAATTATATAATTTACAATGAAAGAAAAGTAAAAAAGGGGATAGGGGATAATGAGTGGCAATGATTTTAAATTAGATAATCTGAATGAGGGAAGTATTATCAATACACCTACAGATTCATATAGTAAATATGATAATGATATATGGCGTAATGCAATAAAAAATATAGCATTGGGATTTGCGCTTACTTTAGTTACATTTAGTATATTTAAATTACAGTATATATTACCAACAATAGGAGTAGGACTTTTATATATCGGTTTACGTGATATACATAAGGAAAATAAAGCTCTTAATATAGCCTGGATTTTTTCTATAATAAATATTATAGTTGATATTTTTAATTTAATATGTACCAATACACCCTTAGGTGAAAGATTCAATAATATTTCAATTGAAGTATTATTTCAAACTATATTTCAAATAAGCTTTCTTTTTATATTTCGTAAAGGTTTAAAGCAAGTTTTTGAGAGAGCAGATATTAAACCAAGAAAAGATCCTATTTTAGGAATAATTATTTGGAGGGTTATTATTGTAATTTGCATAGTATCTGGTTTAGGTAGCCTTTGGTGGATATTTATTATTTTAAATTTAAGTTATCTGTATTATTTCTGTTCTTTTTATAAATTAAGTAATTATTTTAATACAATAAACTATAAGCCATCAAAAGTGCATAAAAAGATAAGTAATAGGAAATTTCTTTGTATATATTATATTGGATGTGTAGTAGCAGTTTTTATTTGTTGTTTATTATCTAATCATATTAAATTAAATTCTATAGAGTTTGTTACTCCTCAAAATTCAGAAACTAGAGAAATACTTATAGATAAGGGATTTCCCAGGGATATCATTAATGATATATCAGATGAGGAAATAGCTTTGTTAAAGAATGCAATAGTTATAGAATCATCTAATGAAGTGTTAATGTTTGATTATGAAGAGGAAACTATTGAAAATGATTTAGGCGTTCGTACATATAACAAGATACCAGGTAAATATAATTTGGAGGCAACTACTATTTATGCTGAATTAAAGAATAATGAAATGTATGTCATTGAATATTTTAAGTGGAAAGACGGAAGAGCATACTGGCATGACGGATTTTCAATTAGTAATACTCAGAAATTTGAGTTAATTAGTGGCAGATTATTATTTGAAAAAAAGGGTTTAAACTATTCTGCTGAAATACCAAGACTAAAGAACAAAAATGTTATAGAGAATGATTGGTTTGGTGATGAAATTGCCTATGATAAAATTAGTGGAGCTGTAAACTATCCTTTCGGCTCTGATAAACAAAGAGGATATGTATTTTATAGACTAGATATTGATGAAGGTATGTTTTCTGGGGCAAATATATTTAATTATATACACTACCAAAGTCCATTTAGAATCCCTTATGTTGAAACAGAGCAACAAAATTTAATGTTCAGTGATAAACTAAGACAACATTGTACAGACTTTAAAACTCACTTTTTTAGATAATTGTTTAATCTTGATTATAGTTTATAGTTATAAATTTTAAGAATTATTTGTTAAACTTATAGGAGAGTAATATTGAATACATGGGAAACGAAAGTTATTGGGATGAAAAGGTTGAAAATAGGGGAGGGAATCCTTTAAAACCAGAAGAGGCTTTAGTTAAGAGCATAAGGTATCTTAAAAGTGGAACTGTTCTTGACTTAGCTTGTGGAGATGGTAGGAATAGTTTGTTTTTATTAAAGGAAGGATTAAATGTTACTGGAGTAGATTTTAGTATTAAAGCACTTGAAAGACTACATACCTTTGCAGCAATGAATAATTATAGAGTTAATACTAAGAAAGTAGATTTAAGTAAAGCTGATGCTTTAGATAACATAGAGAAATTTGATAATATAATTATAAATCATTATAGATTAAGTAAGGAGCAATTAAGTAGTATACATAAACATCTTAGAATAGAAGGTATTTTATTCATTAATGGTTTTGGACAGAAACATGTACCAGATTCAAAGATAAGAGAAGAAGACTTAATACGTCCATCAGATTTTGATGGGTTAAATGAAAACTTAGAATTGGTTAAGTATAATGAGACGATAGATGAGAGAGGATCCTTTGTTACCTATATTTATAGAAAGCAAGGAGACTTAAATAATTAGAAATTGAATAGGTGATAGAAGTGAAAAAGAAGTTAATTATTATAAATGGAGTTATGGGAGTTGGAAAAACTTCAGTTTGTAGAATGCTTTATAAAGAATTAGATAATTCATTTTGGCTAGATGGAGATGATTGCTGGATGATGAACCCATTTACAGTAAATGAAGAAAATAAGACTATGGTTTTAGATAATATAATTCATATTCTAAATAATTATATAAGAAATTCTAGTAGCAAATATATAATATTTAACTGGGTCATTCATACAGATGAAATAATGGAGGAAATATTAAAAGGCCTTAATACTTCAAATGTAGAAATTTATAAAATCACTTTAATGTGTTCTGCGGAATCATTAGTATCAAGAATTAGAGGAGATATTAGTGAAGGTTTAAGAGATGAAGATAATATAAGAAGAAGTCTTGAAAGGCTAGCATTATATGAGAAAATGAATACAATTAAGATTGATACAACATATAAAGAATTAAAGGAAGTTGTTAGCGAAATAAATAAAGTTATAAAAAAGGTGTAGCGGATATTTATTTTGCTTGTTCAGTCCCAAGCTCCAAGTCACATCAAAACAAATATCCACCCCACGCGTACTAAAGGTAAGGAAATTATATAATAAATTAATAAAAGAAGGGCAGAAAGTAAAGGCAGTTAAGCTATATAGAATGACAACAGGCGCTGGTCTTAAGGGGTCGAAGGAATATATTGATGCTTTAGCAGATAAGTTATTTAATGAACAGTAAAATGGTTCTAAATGCAGAGGAAGAAGTTTATGCTATTGAATATAAAAATAAAACTAAGAATAGAATACGATATTATTTAAAATAATTATATTATCAAAAAAAGAATAGTGTTTAGCTATTCTTTTTCCATTTAAATTCTAATTTTGTAATTGGCTTTTGAACTTCATCCTTAAAAACCCTATGAACTGTAATTAATTCATCTTCACCATTTCTTAAAATGTCTGTGCTAAAGTGTAGAGTTGAATCCTCACTAGCTTCTTTCTTAAATAGAACTTTTATACCTGATAGTTCATATTGCTCTAAAAGCTCCTTAGGTAAAGTATCAATTGCCATTTCAACATACTTAACATTATTAACGTGATTGTTTGAATCAATGTAACTATGTCTAACAGTATAATCTCTTGTAATGCTAGGAACTTCAAGTTTTATAAAATCATCTAATGGTGTGATTTCATCCAATTCTTTTTGAATTCCGTAAATCTCTAATTGTTCAGGAGAAATCTTTGCTGGGCGTCTCTTTTCAATGTCAATTAGCATTGCAGTAGAAATCCCAGATAAAATTATATTGCCTTCTGAGTTTTTTATTGTGCAACGTCTATAACCATATAACTTTTTAATACCTATGGCTTCAGTTTCAACAGTTATTCTATCTCTAAACTTAGGGTATTCTAGGATTTTCAAATCATATTTTAATAGAACCCACACACAATTATGTACAAGTCCATGGTCAGTTTCGCCTAAAGAATCAGTTTGAGATATTACAACATCCCATAAGTAATTCATTAAAGATGAATATTTACAATTCATATTAGAATCTACATCATATATGTTTATATCATAATCTTTGGTAAATGTATTGCTCACGTTTAATACTCCTTTTCTAATAATTAGCATAAGTTAATTATATGTAAAGTTATTCCATAAAGCAAATGGCATTGAAGTGCTAATTTTAAATGCTATTTTAATAAAATTAATGTTTTTGTTATCCAATAGTATTTTTAATAGTATATAATCACTGCTTTAGGATAAGTATAATTCTTACTATATTTCTTATAAAATGTAAAAGATAAATATGGTATAATCGAATAAGAAATTAGGTTAAATAGGAGAGAGTAATGTTTAAAGTAGCAATTTTTGATTTGGATGGTACATTATTAAATACAATTGACGATTTAGCAAATGCATGTAACTATGCTCTTAGTAAATTCTCATTTCCAATTCATGAGTCAGAGAAGTATAAAACTTTTATTGGTAATGGATTGTACAAGCTGGTGGAAAGAGCTGTTCCAGTTGGATGTAGGGATAGTGAAACAGTTAATAAGGTATTAGAAGTGTTTAATAAATACTATAATGAACATATGATGGATATGACTAGGCCTTATAATGGAATAATGGATCTTTTAGAGCAACTAATAGATGAAGAAATTGGACTAGCTGTTGTATCTAATAAGAAACATGATTTTACATTAGAGATAATACATAAATATTTTTGTGATAGGTTTAAAATAGTTTTAGGATTAAGAGAAAACTATAAAGCTAAGCCTGATCCAACATCAGTTTTAGAAGTAATTGATGAATTTGGCATAAGTAAAGAGGAATGTATATATATTGGTGATTCAAATGTCGATATAATAACTGCAAGAAATGCTGGAGTTAAATCTATAGGTGTTTCATGGGGATTTAGAGGAGGGGAAGAGTTACTTAAAGAAGGTGCAGATTATATAGTAAATAATGTAGAGGAACTAAAAGAAATAATAATTAGTTAAAAGAAAGTAGGAATAAATATGGCAAAACTAAGGAAGATGTTAGGTAGCTTGGAGGATCCCCACATAGTATCATTAATGAGTTTAATAGAAACACAAAGCAAAACTACATTAGCAAATTGGGCAATTACATATGCAGAGGATAATTTTCTTAACATATATGAAAAAAACTATAGTGATTATTTAAGACTTCGCAATATATTATCAGCTTCTAAGGAATATTTAAATGGAACTAAAAAATTAAATGAGGTTAAACCACTTATAAAGGAAGGAAATGTAATTGCAAGAAGTATAGAAGAAAACCCTATTGCTCAGGCAGCTTGTCGTGCTATAGTAACAGCTTGTGGCACAATTAATACACCAACAAATGCTCTTGGTTTCACTTTTTATGGAGCAGCAGCAATTGTTTATGATAAGTGTGGTTTATCAGAAAGTTCAAAAATATATGATGAATTAGCTAGTAAAGAATTAGAAAAAATGTTAGTGTCACTTGAAAAGGTTGCTATACCTAACGAAGAAAACCCTGCGAAAATTAAGTGGAATTGCTAAATTCAATGATAATCTATAAAAATATTAAAATAGTATTTATATATAGCTAATTTCATAATTCTTTTTAAAACTCATTATAATATAATTTATATTTTTTCAAATCATAAGTTAAATTATTAATACTTTATAATTAGAAGTTAAAGGTAATACAAATTATGGTTTGTATTGTTAAAAAAAACATGATAATATTTATCATGTTTTTTTATTTTATCAGACTAAAGCGATAAAAGATAAAATATGAGATAATTATTATATTAGGAAAAATGGATATACTATATATAAATTTATAAATAAACAAAAGAAAAGGGGACAAAAGATGAAAAAGAAATTACCTAAAGAGGCCTATGGTGGTGTTCATGGTAAGGATTATGTTCCATACATAACTGATAAGTCTAAAAGTGGAACAAATCTTGCAGTAATCATAATAGGTTCAATTTTAGCTGCTGTGTTTGCAGCATCTACAGCTTATTCTGGAATGAAATCTGGATTAACTGTTGCAGCAGGGATTCCTGGTGCTATTATAGGATCAATGCTTATTGGAGTTTTTGCCAAAAGTAAAGGTATCCTTGGGAAAAATATAACTCAAGGTATGTCAAGTGGTGGAGAATCTATAGCAAGCGGTATGATTTATGTTTTACCTGCAATTATTCTTATAGGAAGTGATATTACTCTTATAGAAGGAATTACTGTTGGAGTAGGAGGAACACTATTTGGTATTGGATGTCTTTCATTAGTTTATAAGTTCTTAATAGTAGAGGAACATGGAACTCTTATGTATCCAGAATCAATGGCTATATCTGAAACTTTAGTTGCATCTGAAGCAGGTGGAGATGCTATAAAATACATGGGTATAGGATTTGGAATAAGTGGTATTATTAATGTATTAACAGGATCGTTTTTAAATCTAATTAACAATACTATTACTTTTGTAGGAAGTAAGTTTTATAAATGGAAGTTCTCAACTGAAGTAAATCCACTTTTATTAGGTATTGGATTTATAGTTGGTCTTGAAGTATCTTTAATGATGTTTGCAGGTTCAGTTTTAGCTAACTTTGGTATTACTCCATTAATAGGTTACTTTACTGATTTTGCAGAACATGGTGCTCAATCATGGAATGATGCTTCTGTGTTACTGCATCAAATGGATGTAAATACAATAGCAGGAAGCTATGTTAAGTATATTGGTGCTGGAATGATGCTTTGTGGTGGTATTATTGGTGCAGTTAAGCTTATACCAACAATTATTGTTTCTCTTAAAGAAACATTTAAAGCAAAATCAAGCAATGATGGAAGCAATGAAAAGAATTCAGGTGGAATTCTTATGCTATTTGGCGGAATTATAGTAGCCTTTGTTGCAGCCTTTATAATTTCTCAAAATATAAAGATGGCAATAATAGGTGCAATAGTTTCTATGATATTATCATTATTATTTGTTATAGTAGCAGGACGTTTAACCGGTACAATTGGTACATCAAACCTACCAGTATCAGGTATGACAATTGCATCTTTAGTAATATTAACTTTAGTTTTCGTTATAATGGGATGGACTTCTCCAGCTGATAATAAATCATTACTTTTATTTGCAGCCTTTATGGTAGTTGCAATAGCAGTAGCTGGTGGATATAGCCAATCTCAAAAGGTAAGTTACATAATAGGTGGAAGCAGAAGTGAAATGAGAAATTCATTTGCTATATCAAGTGTTATTGGTGTTATAGTAGTAACAGGAACAATCTTAGTTCTATCAAGCCAGTTAAGAATTACTGGAGCAGAAGCACCATTTGCTCTTCCACAAGCTAACTTAATGTCAACTTTAACATCAGGTATAATGTCTGGTGATTTACCATGGCCAATGATTATAGTTGGTATTGTAATGGCATTGTTCTTATTCTTATTAGATTTACCTATAATGACTATTGCTATAGGATTTTATTTACCTATATCAACAACTTCTATAATATTAGTAGGTGCTTTAATAAGAGTATTTGTAGAAAAAATAAGTAAAGATGAAGAGGAAAAGGAAGTAAAAGTTTCAAATGGAATAAGCCTTTCTTCAGGGCTTGTTGCTGGTGGCTCTATAATTGGCTTATTAGGAATAATACTTCAGGTTACAGGAGTAATAACCCCAAAAACTCCTATTGGATTTGCAGCAAGTAATGGTATGGGGATAATACTTTTAATAGCCTTAGTAGTAGCAACAACCATTCCTATAATGATGTCTAAAATTAAACTAAAAAATGAATAGCTTATGAAGAGAAATCATAAATTATGGTTTCTCTTCTTTTTATATATATTTTGTCTTACAAGATATGTATAAAAGTGTAATTATAGATTTCTAAGAAGAGTTAATCGTTTATGGATAGGCAAAGGGGATGAAAAAAATGAAAGAAATAATTACATGTTTTAAAGGAAGAAAATAAGGTGATTGGTGAGATAGGATTACATAAAAGTATTCCAGATACTTCAAAGGTCTTAGATGATAAAGAGGTTACAACTTTGTACTATAATATTTCAAAAAAGGAGTATGATGTGCAAGCATTATTAGATTATGAGTAAGCTTGAGTGGTTATGAAAAAGTTGAGAGTATAAACTCTCAACTTTTTTACATAATGCTATCATAGTAAAAACAGATAGCATTATCGATTATAGTGCTAATATAAATATTAAAGTCTGGACTATTAGCTTTAAGTTTATTTAGCTTGATTAAAGTAGATTTTCTAAAACAATAAGTTCTAACAAATTCGAAATTTTCTCCATCTACAGGTGGAGTTATACCATTAGGATGTACTTTACCTTTTTTATTTTTATGAGATTGGGGAGTAAACTTTGTTTCAGTAAAAGGTTTAGCTTCAGCTTTTCTTTTATCAAAAGATAATTTTTCTTCTGTAGCTTCATGGGTAAAACAAAAACTAGCAACAGCATCCTTAGATGGTGGTACATAATCTGTAAAACAAATTTCATCCATTGGTTCTTCGTAACATAAATCATCTTTAGACATTACAAATTCTTTTTTTCTTCTAGCCATATCAAACCTCCAATTATATTTTCAACAGTAATATATGCAAAAGTAAAAAAATAAATATTGTTTTGAATATATAAATACATAAATATATAAATATGCATAATTGTGGATACGTGTAAATGTGTTACAATAAATTTAGGACTATAATTAAGACTAGGTATTAAAGAGAATGGAGCATTATATGATTTATAAGCTAAGAGATACAGAAAAGGCTAAGGATTTATTTGGAAATTGGGAAGAAACAATTATATGGTCATGTCTTCAAAACATAATGGGAAGTATTTATGTAGATGATAAAGAAGATCCAAAATCTGCAATGGCTGTACTTGGAGACTTTTGTTTTTTTGGGGGCGTAGCTAATAAAGAGCTTGTACAATATAAACCAGATTACTATAAAGAGAATTTTATAATAATGGTACCTCAAAGTAATGAGTGGTCAGTACTAATTAAAGAGTGTTACGGAAATAATGCAAAAAAAATTACTAGATATGCTATTAAAAAAGAAGAGCATATTTTTCATAGGGATAAATTGATTGCTATTGTAAATTCTTTACCAAGTGAGTATGAACTAAGAATGATAGATGAAGAGATTTTTAATTTCTGCAGGTTAAATGATTGGAGTAAGAGTTTTGTAGCTCAATATTCTGATTATGAAATGTTTAAGAATCTAGGGTTAGGAGTTGTTGTTATGAAAGATAATGAACCTATTTCAGGTGCAGCTGCTTATTCAAGGTATAGAGGTGGAATTGAAGTGGAAATTGATACTAAAGAGGAGTACAGAAGAAAAGGGTTTGCACTATGTTGTGGAGCAAAATTAATTTTAGAATGCCTTAATAGAGGGTTATATCCAAGTTGGGATGCTCATAATAAAGCCTCTGTTTCATTAGCTGAAAAATTAGGTTATAACTATCATTATGATTATTTGGCTTTTGAAGTATGGGATTACTAATATTATTCTTGAACCAGAAGGCTTACAGGCAGAGATAAGTAATAGCAAAACTACAAATGAAACAATTAAAAATTTAAAATACGATATTGATAAAAGGAACGTAGACCTTCAAAGTATAGATAAGTTCAGTAAATGTTAATGCACTTCAGTTAAAGTTAGGAGGTTCCCTTGGATTAGGCGCTGATATTGACGTGTCTATACCTATATTAACATTTGATATGCCATGGGAAGATTAAAAGATGAGGAGTGATTTATTGGTTTCATTAATGTAACTGAATTATTTATATTATTTTGTTTCTGGATTAATATTTTAGTAAGAGAAAGAGTAGTAAGAAAGCATCCAGAAAATAAACCTACAAAGATAGCACTTAAATCATTAGGAATTGCTATATATATGATTGCAGTTATGTTTTTTATATCAAAAACATTTGCAGCTGTGGTGTTATTTAAATTATCATATGGTAGCAATAGGATAATGGCTCCTTATGAAATTTGGAGCAATCCAAATGAAATGAGTATAGTTTTTTTTATAATAGAAATGTTATTTAATATATTACTATTTGCATCACTTATATGTAAGGGGACTGATATAAGGAGAGGTTGTGACGAATAGATGAAAAAATCAACTTAAATAAATATTAGAAGTAGTAAGGGGGATTTTTGGGGGGATTTTTATAGTAAAAGATTTTAATATTATCATAAAAGCTATTTTAGTTGGCTATGCTGCAATAAATTCACTAAATAACATGGATAAGCCATGGGTAAATGTTTCTATCATTTTATCTATAATTATATTATCAATGTTAAGCTATTTACTTCCAAAAAGATTAAGAAGGAATATATACTTTATAAATATAATCTTTTCAGCAGTAGTAACAATATATATAAATAAAATTATTATAATTCTATTTGCTTTTACATTAGCAGAGTATTTATCTATAGAAAAAAAGGTTTATTATAATTGCCTATTTATTATTCCAACAAGTATTCTGTTTACATATAAAAATAATCTATGTGTAGAGTTAACCTCAATCATTGCACTTTCAGTATATGCATTAATTTATGGAAAAAAACAAGAAGAAAGATTAGAATTCTTAGAAAAAGAGTGGGATCAAAATAGAAGAATTAATTCAGAATTAAGTTTAAAAATGAAATCTAGGGAGAAGTTTATAGAGCAAGAAAAAATATCTGCAAAGTTACAAGAAAGAAATGAAATTTCTGGTGCTATGCATGATAAGATAGGACATACTTTAGCAGGAGCGTTACTTCAACTTGAAGCTTTAGGTATTATTTTGAAAAAAGATGGAAATGAAAAAGCAGTAGGTATTATAAATAATTTAACCAATTTACTTAGAAATGGAATGGATGATATAAGAGCAACATTAAGAAGTATAAAACCTCCAATAGAAGAGCTTGGAATTAATAAAATTAAGCAGTTACTTCAAAATAAGTTAAAGGACACTTCATTTAAATACATACTAACAAGTGAAGGAAATCTAGATTTAATATCCAGGAGACAGTGGGAAATAATTATTGAAGGAATAAGAGAATTATCAACTAATTCTCTAAAATATTCTAAAGGTAATAAAATTAAGGTTAATATAGAGGTGTTAAATAAATATATAAAAGTAGAAGTTATCGATGATGGTATTGGTTCAAACAAAATTATAAAAGGAATGGGATTACAAGCGTTAGAAGAAAGACTGCTAAATTTACAAGGAAATTTAATTCTAGATGGAAGTAGAGGGTTTAGGGCAATTATGATATTTAAAGAAGAGGGAGAATTATAATGTGCATTAAAATTGCTATAGTAGATGATGATGATTTAATTAGGGAGAGTTTGAAAATAATTATTGGATCTAATGAGGAGATTGATGTTAAGGGAACATTTAAAAATGGACAAGAACTATTAAAATATTTAGAAGGAAGCTACTTGGATGTAGTTCTTATGGATATAAGAATGCCAATTTTAAATGGTGTAGAAACATTGGCAGAAATGGGAAGAAGAGATTTGAAGACAAAAGTTATTGTGTTAACAACCTTTGATGAGGATGAATATATAGAAAAATCATTAAATCAAGGAGCGATTGGGTATTTATTAAAGAATACTACGCCAGATAAAATTATAGATACTATAAAAATGGCTTACAATGGTATATCAGTAATTCAGGAAGATATATTAAAGAGATATAAGGAGATTGGACAAGATACTCCTAAGGGAAAAATAGATAAATCACTTTTTACGGATAGAGAATATGAGGTGATTGTAGGGATTTCTCAAGGGTTAAGTAATAAGGAAATAAGCAAAAAACTATTTATCTCAGAAGGAACAGTGAAAAACTATATTACATCCATACTAAATAAAACAGGTTTAAAGCATAGAACACAAATAGCTGTTTATTATTATACAGGAGAGAGGATATGACTTTTGTCATATAGAGAATATGACCTTTTCTACAGTTTGTAGAAGGTCTTTTTTTATATACTAAAGTTAGAAAGTGAAGGAGGAAATAATAATGAAGGTAATAGAAATTGATAAGTTGGTTAAAAAATTTGATGACTTTGTTGCCATTGATAATATTTCATTATCCATAGATGAAGGAGAGATATATGGACTTCTTGGCCCAAATGGAGCAGGTAAAAGTACAACTATTAGTACTATATGTGGCTTAGTAAGACCTTCTTCAGGTGATATAAAAATAATGGGAACTAGCATTGAGAAAAATGATGTTAATATAAAAAGAAAAATTGGACTAGTTCCGCAAAAAATAGCTATATATGAGGAATTTACTGCTAAAGAAAATATTAGCTTTTTTGGTGAACTATATGGACTTAGGGGAAAAGAATTGAAAGAGGCAGTAGAGAGAGCGTTAGAGTTTGTAGGTCTTAAAGATGTTAAGAATAAAAAGGCTAAAGAATATTCTGGTGGAATGCTTAGAAGGTTAAATATAGCTTGTGCTATTGTTCATAATCCTAAGATAATTATTATGGATGAACCAACTGTTGGAATAGATGCTCAATCTAGAAATCATATTTTAGATTCCATTAAGAAATTAAACGAAGAAGGTACAACAATAATTTATACTTCTCATTATATGGAGGAGGTAGAGTCCATATGTACTCAAATAGCTATTATAGACCATGGTAAAGTTATAGTAGAGGGAACAAAGGATGAACTAAAAAGTATAGTAGATGATAAGAAAACCCTATCTCTTACACTTAATTCTTATGAAGAAATTAATATTGAAGAAATTAAATCTATTAAGGGAGTTTTATCAGTATATCAAGATGATAATTTAGTAACTATAAACACTTCTAAGAATGTAAATAACCTAGATAAAATAATTAATTATTTTACAAGAAATGAAATTGGTATTGGTGATATTGGATATAGAGAAGTTACCTTAGAAACAGTTTTTCTGACATTAACCGGCAGAAGCTTGAGGGAGTAGGTGAGATTTTATGTTTCATGTTATTGTTGATGGACTTAAATTTAATCTTAGGCAAAGAAAATGGGTGATATTTAATACATTATTTCCAATTTTTCTTATGGTACTTCTTGGCGTAATGTTATCTAATACTAACTCTATAAATAGTGAAAATGAAGTTATTAATATATGTTATTACAATGAATCAGGAAAAGATGAAATTATAAATGAAATAAAAGATAATGTATTCAATTATGAGGATTTTAGTATAAAAGAAGTATCATCTGTTGAAGAAGGAAAGGCTAATGTTGAAAATGAAAGAGCAATATTTATTTTGCTTAAGGAAGGCTCTATAGAAACTTATTATTCGGAGAAAAGAGTCTCAGAAGGTGCAACTGTCCTATCTTATTTAAAGTCCTTTAGTGATACCTATGCAAGTATAAATGAATTATATATGGTAGATGTAGATAGGGCATCTGAAATTATTAGTAGTGAAGAATTTCTCAATGATAGTATAGACGTAAGGTTTATTAAAGAGGAGGATGCTCCTAATTCTTATCAGTACTATGGAATAGTTGAAGTAACTATGATGATGCTTTATGTAACATTATTTCCCATAGGATTACTTGGATTAGAAAAATCATCTGGAATAAAGGATAGAATAATTTTAACAGGATTATCTGATTTTAAATATTTTGTTGGAAGAATTATTTCAAGTTTAATTCTAAGCATAATTATAATTACACCAGGATTTTTATTTTCTCTCTTTAAATTAAAGTCAAATTGGGGAGACAATCCACTCATAACTTTTATGTATGTAATAGCTGCTGCTTTAATGATGGTTACCTTAGGAACTTTTGTTGGTTACGCAATAAAGCAAAGAGATAGGGCAGCATTGTTCTTACAAGGACTTATTATTCCAGTCTTTTCTTTCCTAGGGGGATCTTATATATCACTACCTCTTGAAATGAATGGAATATTCAATTTAGTAACAAATATTTCTCCTTTAAGATGGTTAAATAAGGGCATATTTAAAGCTGCCTATGAAGGAAATTTTTATTGCCTAAATGTAAGCTTAGTAATAAGTATTACAGTAACTATAATTTTATTTTGTTGTCTTTATATATGTATTAGAAGGGAGAAGAGAGAAGTATGAGAAGTGTATATGCCTTAGTAAAGAATAATTTAAAGATAATGATATTAAAGAAACCTGCGTATACAATACTAACAGTAGTTTTTCCTTTAATTATATTTCTATTTGCCCCAAAGATTATAGATGGATCTATCACTGAAATAAATGTAGGAATATATGATGAAAGTAAATCTTTTTCTTCTAATAAATTAGATGAGTATTTGTCTGATATTGATATGATTAATCTAGTTAAAGTTAATAGTGAAGATGATCTAAAACAAAAATTTAATACTAGAGATATTTATTTAGGTATAATGATTGAGAAAAATATGGAGGAAAAAATATTAAAGGGCGATAATTCAGGTGTGATTTTATATGGGATAGAAGGGGAAAATATTCATGAAATTTTAGATAAAGGACTATCTATTGAATTATCCAATATGATAAATTTAGCAAAAGTAAATGAGGGTGACTTTGAAAAATATAAATTGTCAGTTGAAAGAAAAGAAAAAGAAAAAATTCAAGTTTCATATAAAGGTTTAAATGATGTAAAAAAGAATCATAGTATAAGTCAAAGCTTAATAGGGTTTATAATTATGTTTGCTTTTTATAGAGCAATGAGTGGTTCTGGATTAATTAGCGAAGATAAGGAACAAAATATGTATACACGAATTCTTACAACTAGTGTAAAACCATGGCAATATTATTTAAGTAATATTATAAGTACAACTATTTTACTATCAATTTTATTTTCAATAAGTGTTATAGAAATAAACTTTGTTTCAACCATAGAAATTGGAGTTAGTAACCTTATGCTTATAGTGATATTATTAATATTAGGAATAGTTGCAGTATCTGTAGGAACATTTTGTATGACCATAACTAATGATAGAGATTTTTCAAGCATAATAAGTAACTTTGTTACAATATCATTTCTAGCATTAGGTGGGTGTTTTGTGCCTTTATCCTATTTAAGTAATACAATAAATAAAATTTCATATTTTACGCCTATAAGATGGGCAATGGAAGCTATTAATAATGCACAGCAAGGAGCAGATATAAGTGTAATTGTAATGAACTTATTAGTGTTAAGTTTATTTGGAATGGTATTTTTTATTATTTCAGTTTATTGTATAAATAAGCGTGATAAGGTTGACAATGTAAGATAGATATTTAGTTGTAGTTTTAGAAAACAATATGGTTAATCAGATACTAGTCTATATGTCTTATTTTAATCCACACTATGCCAGTAAACAATCAGGAAAAATTTCATAATTAAATATATTTATGATGTATATAAAAAATTATAATTGTAAACAGTCGTTAGGTTTTATACCTAGCGGCTTTCTTCTTAACTTAATAAGAACCGTAATTATAGCATTTCATATATTAATAGTAGTAAGTTTTTTTACGAAAGATAAAAAATATGTTTAAATTATAGGAGGAAATATGAATATTACAGGAAGTGTAATTTTTAATATAAATAGTCAACCTAATGAAGCTTCTGGAAATCAACCAATAAAAGGTGTGCCAGTAGCAATACAAGTTAGAGGAGATACAAATATAGAAGGAACATTTGTAGGTAAGGGTATTGTAGTTTTAACAAATAGTGATGGTAATTTTGCTTTTAGAGACGTTCCAAAAGGAAGTTATCGTATAGTAGAGGCAGCTGGATACACAGGTGAAATTTCAAATAGTGGAAACTGGAATTCTAGTAAAAGTATATCAGTAACCCCAAGTGATCCAGATATAGGCTTAATAACATCTCCACCAAGGGAAACAAATCGTGTAAATTCTTTATCACCGAATACAGTATACGTTAATGTTTCTAATTCTAATATTTCCAATGTAAGATTTGTAGATGCACCAGTTGAAGATATATATCTTGAATTAAACAATTATGTAACTATAGGTAATAATCTAATTACAGCTGGAAATGATGGAGATTTTGGGATATTACCAAATGGAACTCCTGTTGATACAAGCCCTACAACAGTTCCATACTCAGATTTTATAACAACTTTTAAATATGTACGTTACGTCTATTTTAAGCCTAATGATGGTGAGTATTCTATTAGTAACACTATAACTAATACTAATTTTGGAACATGGTTTAATGTTTCAGATCATACAACAGGTGATGAAAGCGGACGTATGATGATAGTAAATGGAAGCAATCCAAACCAATCTATTTTTACTACAACAGTTACTGTAGAACCAAATACAAATTATGTATTTTCAACATGGGTTATGAATATAGACTCAGAACTAAATTCAGTACTTCCAGAATTACGTGTAATTGTAAGAAGTAATACAGAGTTTCTTTTTAATCAACCATTAAGTAGTACTCTTAGGGTAACTAGGATTCCAACTTGGAGACAAGTAGGAGCAACTTTTAATAGTGGAAACAATACAAGATTAACAGTTAGTTTTATAAGTGAAGGCGGTCCAGCAGGAGGAAATGATTATTTAATTGATGATATTAGGTTATTGCAACTTCAAGGTGCTCCAGTTACAAATATTCAAAAGAGTGTAGATAGGATTATAGCAAGCACTGGTGATACTATAAGATATACAATAACATTTATAAATTCAAGTAATCAACAATTAACAAATGTAATTTTTAGAGATATAGTACCTGAAGGAGTAACTATAGTTCCAAACACTTTAATGATTAACAATGTACAATTAGATGAAAGTAATATAAATTCAGGTATATCCTTAAGAGATATTAATGCTAGAGAAACCATAACTATATCATTTGAGGTAAGAGTTAATAGCAATGTTAGGAATGGTTATACAGTAATCAATAATGCTGGAATAACCTATACTTTTAGAGATTCAACTGGAAGTAACAGAACAATAACTACTACTAGTAATACAGTTCATACAATAATAATAAATACAAATTGTCCAGTTTGCCCAGCAGGACCACAAGGTGAAAGAGGACCTCAAGGGCCCCAAGGACCAATGGGTCCACAGGGAGAAATTGGACCAAGAGGCCCACAAGGAATTCCAGGAGAAAAATGTATTCATGACTATTTATTTGTAAACACGCCTTATTGTAAGTGCATAGAAGGTAAGGAGCTAATTCCTTTAATGAATAATATACAAGTAAAAGGTACAGCTATTATTCATAGAGAAGGACGCTCAATTATAATTTTATCTCCAGGAAAATCATATTTAATTAGTTGTAATCTTACTGCTTCTATATGTGATTTAAGTTGTACAAATGAAATAAATGTAATTTTCTTACTAAATGGAAGACCCTATCCTGGAATGAGTTCACAAAGTATATATAGGAAAAATCAATGGGTAACTATCACTGGTAATTCTATTATTAAAGCCAATAAAGATGTCATTGGAATTGCTTTAGTTAATGCATCAAGCTGTTGCATAAAATTAAGAGATGTTAATATAACAATCATAGAAATATAAAATTAGAGCTGTTGAAAAAATTTTTCGACAGCTTTTAATATATGTGGATAGTTGCTGGATTATGAAACGATATACTAAATGTACTAATAAATACTTGCAGTTAGAAGGAGTAAACAGAATAGAGATAAATGAGGGAAATTAAATTTTCTCTTTACTTATTTACTTTAATAGACATATTAAAGTTAAACATGCAAAAACTAATAATGTATAATTTTAATAAAACAATTTATTTAGTATTCTACTATAAATAAAATAAACAAAGGAGAAAAGATGGATAGAATTTTAAAAGATAAGACTATAAAACTAGAAAATACCTATGCTAAATTACCAAGTAGACTTTTCACAGCTAAATATCCTGAAAAGGTAAAAGAACCAAAGATTGTTGCGCTAAACAAAACCTTAGCTAAAAATCTAGGAATAGATGTAAGCTTCTTAGAAAGTGAGGAAGGAGCAAATTTTTTAAGCGGTAATAAAATTTTAGATGGTACAACACCAATTGCACAAGCTTATGCTGGACATCAGTTTGGATACTTTACTATTTTAGGTGATGGAAGAGCAGTACTTCTTGGGGAATACTTAACAAAGGATGGAGAAAGAGTAGATATCCAGCTTAAAGGGTCAGGTAGAACTCCTTATTCTAGAGGTGGGGATGGTAAGGCATCATTAGGCCCGATGCTTAGAGAATACATTATAAGTGAAGGAATGTATGCTTTAGGTATACCAACTACCAGAAGTTTGGCCGTATTAAAAACAGGAGAAGATATTTTTAGAGAGGATTTCTTACCTGGTGCAATACTAACAAGAATTGCAAAAAGTCATATACGTGTAGGAACATTTGAGTATGCTGCAAGACTTGGAGATAAAAAATATTTAAAGGAATTGGCAGATTATACTTTAGAGAGACATTTTGATGGAAATTATAATGGGAATCCTTATGAATACTTACTAAATCAAGTTGTAAAAAGGCAAGCTGAATTAATTTCAAAGTGGCAACTTGTAGGGTTTATTCATGGAGTTATGAATACAGACAATATGTCTATAGCAGGAGAAACTATTGACTATGGTCCTTGTGCTTTTATGGATATATATGATCCAAGTACTGTATTTAGTTCAATAGATCTAAATGGTAGATATGCCTATGAAAAACAGCCTAGAATTGGTGGGTGGAATCTAGCAAGATTTGCTGAAGCTATATTATCATTATTAGATGATGATAAGGATAAAGCAATTGAGATAGCAAATGGAGCTTTAGATAGATATAACCAATTATATTTAAATAATTGGTATTCAGGAATGAGAAAAAAGCTTGGTTTATTTAATGAAGAGGAAGGAGATAAAGATTTAATAGAAGGGCTTCTAAGTATAATGCTAAAATATAAAGCAGACTATACAAATACTTTCTATAACTTAACTATTGGAAAGTTTACAAGCATGGATATTTTCTATATGGATGAGTTTAAAACATGGTATACTTTATGGAATGAAAGATTGAGTAGACAAGAAGAAGGCAAGGATGAAGTAAAAAAACTTATGGAAGAAAATAATCCAACTGTAATACCAAGAAATCATAGAGTAGAGGAAGCACTAGAAGCAGCAGTAAATAGAAATGATTATAGTGTAATGGAAAATCTTATAGCAGTTTTAAAAAATCCATATGATTACTTAAGTGTTAATGAAGAATATACAAAGTTACCTAAAAATATAGAGAAAGGATATAAAACCTACTGTGGTACATAAGATAGTATAGAATATTGATAAATAAAGTATAGAAATAGTTAAAGAGATACCTGTTAAATTACAGGTGTCTTATTATTTTGCTCAAAAAATACTTATTTTTCATTATTGATAAATTTTATCAGTAACATTATTGAATAGAATTTTTTTTTTCAGTATATACCAATTAATAAAAAGACACTGAGAATTATATTCAACTGAAATAGGGGGATTATTTTAGTTAAAGGGGTAAAAATTGCTTTGAATCGTGGACTTGATTCACTTATAGTGGTTAATTAAGTTTTGAAAGGAGTTTTTGATTATGACTTTAAAAGAATTAAAACCAGGTGAATCAGGTACAGTTAAGTCAATTGGGGAAAAGGGAGTTATGATTACAAGGTATGTAAAATGATATTATCATCACTGTTCCACTAATTACAGTAGATAATTAGTGGAACAAAAATAATATTGTTAGATTATAAACTTTGACCTAAACAGTTTGTATCATCAGCTATATCTCTAACATCGTCTTGTAAGTCACAAATATCGCTTTGAATAGATCTTAAGATATTCTTTATTCTGTTACTTACGCAGCAACGACTTTCAAATAAAGTATCATCTAGATTATTAAAGCATTGATTTAGGCAGTTAATAGCATTATTAGTATTTCTTAATTGATTTTCAAAAGCTCTTAATGCTCTTTCTGTTCTCTCATCCATTGGACTATTATCAAATCTTCTTCCACAGCAAAGACGTCTGTCATCACGATCCCTATCTCTATCTCTATTACAATCTCTGTCTCTATCTCTATTGCAATCTCTATCCCTATCACGATCTCTATTACATTCACATTCGCTACTTAAGAAAGAAGTATTGTTATAAAAATTATCTCTATAGTTACGGTAAGCTTCTGCTATTTCAGAATAATTATTATTATTTTCACACATAGTAAATCCACCTTTTCATCTTTTTGTTATTTATTTTTTATCCATTCGTATAATTTATCTTATGTAGATAATAGGTAAATGGTGATAAAAAAATAAAAAGTGTATAATATTATTTTTTTGTAGATATCCTTTTACTTTAAAGACAGTCTTTATTATGTATTTAAAGTATATTTATAGACAAATATTATAAAAATTAGGTATACTAAGGAAGAAGCAATAAAGATGAATAGGGGGAGCACTAATGAGTATAGGAAAGGTGCAAGAAAAAATAAGAAGTTTAAATAATGTAAGAAATAATCCGAAGGAATATCTTGATAAATGTGATGAAATAATTAAACTATTAATAGGTTCTAATGAAATATATACTTTAGTTAGTAAGGATTCCAGTGAAGAGTTCATAAAAAGCGGTAGGGGTGATATAAGATATGGTATACATGAAAATATACCTACAATGTGGCTCTTTTCTGAAGAGAAGATAGCTAAGGAATATGCTGATTATTATAATTTAAAGCTTAAAGGAGAATATTTAATAAAAAAAATACCATTTGAAGAACTATCATTAGAGTCTTATAGAGCTATGTTTTCAGGGGTTGGGAAGCTTATTGTAGACGAAGGAAGAGAATATTTAGCATGTAGTTTGTATGATTTGGTAAATCAATGTTTAATAAAAAATGGACAAGATCCTATACTAGAAAGAAAAGAGTATCTTGTTATGAACATACTAAATAGCATTAAGTATGGTAATGCAAAGTTATGGGTAGTTCCAAAGGCAGGGACAACATTTAATGATATAATATTTAATAATTTTGATCCTGCAATAGAAGGGGGCTATGTAAGATTTTTTATAAACAAGAACGAAAGTAGTACTTATTCAAAGAGATTAGGACATACTAATGGTATTTCTATAGATTTAGATATGAGCAGTTTTAATACTACCATAGAGAGCTTATTAAAAAGTGAAGCTAAGGGAGTAAAATTTATTATAAATAATATAGAATCAGATATAACAGTAGAAAAGTTAAATTCTTTATTAAGTAAGATGAATTAGAAAGTATTGACAAAGCATTGTCAATGGAATATAATTCAAGAAAAACAAAATAGTATAAGCTACGATAGGGAAAAGTATTATAGAATACAGTTTTAAGAGAGAAAATGTCACCGGCTGCAAGCATTTTTAAACATGACTATAAGAAAAACTACCCAGGAGCTATGATTTAGTAACTTATTTAAAGCGAAATGTCATCGGTGAAAATCGATAAAATTTAAGAGAAGAATTGAATTTTTTAATTCAATTTGGGTGGAACCACGGATAATTAGCATTCGTCCCAAGTAGGGATGAGTGCTTTTTTTATATATTATTAAGAGGAGGTAGAAAAATGAGTATTAAAGTAAAGTTGAATGATGGGTCAATAAGAGAAGTAGAAGAAAACTTAACTCTTTTAGACCTAGCAAAAAGCATTAACAGAAATCTTGCTAAAAAGGCAATTGTAGGTGAAGTAAATAACACCTTAGTAGATTTAAATTATATGCTAAAAGACAATGATGAGGTAAACATTCTAACAGCTGATAATGATAAAGCAATTGAGGTTATTAGACATTCTACCTCCCATATAATGGCACAAGCAGTAAAAAGGTTGTATAAGGATGCAAAACTAGCAATAGGGCCATCAATAGAAAATGGGTTTTACTATGATTTTGATATTGAGAAGCATTTAACTATTGAAGACTTACAAAAGATAGAAAAGGAAATGAATAATATAATTAATGAAAATTTACAATTTGAAAGGTTTGAGGTTTCAAGAGAAGAAGCTCTTAAAATTATGGAGGAAAACAATGAATCCTATAAAATAGAACTTATTAATGACTTACCTCAAGGAGAAAAAATATCTCTTTATAGACAAGGAGAATATGTAGACCTTTGCAGGGGACCACATATACCTTCAACTAAATATGTAAAAGCTTATAAATTAACAAGTGTTAATGGTGCATATTGGAAGGGGGATGAAAAGAATAAAATGCTTCAAAGAATTTATGGTGTAGCATTCAAAAATAAGGAATTATTAGAGAAGCATTTAGCCAATATTGAAGAAGCTAAGAAAAGAGATCATAGAAAACTAGGTAAGGAACTGAAGTTGTTTACTTTTGTTCAAGAAGGCCCAGGATTCCCATTTTTTCTTCCAAAGGGTGTATTTTTAAAAAATAATCTTATAGAATTTTGGAGAGAGCTTCACAAATTGGCAGGATATGTGGAAGTTGAAACACCTATTATGTTAAATAAGCAGTTATGGGAAACTTCAGGACATTGGTATCATTATAAAGAAAATATGTATACTTCAATGATAGATGAAGAAGAGTTTGCACTTAAGCCAATGAATTGTCCAGGTGGGATGTTAATTTATAAATCTGAAGCACATTCTTATAGAGATTTTCCAGTTAGGGTGGGTGAACTTGGAAGAGTTCACAGACATGAACTTTCAGGAGCATTACATGGTCTTATGAGAGTAAGAGCCTTTACACAGGATGATGCTCATATATTTATGTTACCTAATCAAATAAAGTCTGAAATCATGGGGGTAGTAAAGCTTATAGATGAAGTATACTCTAAATTTGGTTTTAGCTATAAGGTTGAGTTATCTACAAGACCAGAGGATTCCATGGGTAGTGATGAAGATTGGAATTTAGCAGAAGGTTCATTAAAGGGGGCATTAGAAGAGTTAAACCTAGACTATATAATAAACGAAGGTGATGGTGCTTTTTATGGGCCTAAGATTGACTTTCATTTAGAAGATAGCCTAGGAAGAACATGGCAATGTGGAACAATTCAATTAGATTTCCAACTTCCTCAAAGATTTAATTTAGATTATATAGGTCAAGATGGTGAAAAGCATAGACCTATTGTAATCCATAGAGTTATTTTTGGAAGTATTGAAAGATTTATAGGAATTTTAATTGAACATTTTGCAGGAAAATTCCCAACTTGGCTTGCTCCAGTTCAAGTTAAAGTACTACCTATATCAAATAAGTTTGAAGACTATTCAAATAAAGTAAGGGATATATTAAATGAAGCTGGAATAAGAGTTGAGTTAGATGATAGAGATGAAAAGATAGGTTATAAAATAAGGGAAGCAAGAAATGAAAGAGTACCATACATGGTTGTTATAGGTGAAAAGGAAGAATGCTTAAATAAGATATCACTTCGTAGTAGAAAAAATGGTGATGAGGGAGTTGTTAATTTATATGAATTAATTTCAAGGATAAATGAGGAAGTAGAAAATAAATCTTTATAGGTTGAAAATTAAGAAATATTTTTTGTGAAATTGCAAATGCTATTCTTGAGGTGATATATATGGCAAATAGAATAGTTGAAACAATTAAAAAAAGTGGCGAAATTTCAGATTATGTTTTAAGCAATGGTGAAACTATTTCAAAAGAAGTAGGGGTAGAAAGAGCTAAAAATGGAGAAATTGAAGGAGTTATTATAGCTCATTCAAGAAAAGGTGAAGAATATTTAAGAACTAAGCCTGATGGAGAAGAAGGCAACAATCTTTCTTCAATGAATAAATAATAAAAGAAATGCTCTGCAAATAATTGCAGAGTATTTTTTAATTATCTATTTAAGTTATTAATTAAATTTACTACTGAACCTGTTAAACCGTAAACTAAAGTTCTCATAAATTTACCTTCTACATATAGTTATATTTTACCACAAAGCAATTAGTGGTCAAACATTCAATTGTTATAATATGGCTTATAGTGTAAAATTAAATTATAATTTAATTTTAGGTGAAGATTATGATTAATAGAAAGTATTTTTCAATAAATAGCAAGAGAGATATAGAAATATTAATGGAGGAATACAATTATTTTCATGATAGTTGTATAAGTGAAATTAATTATGAAAGTGGGGCATATGTTAATGAGGATTTAAGTATGCAACCCATTAATGATAAAAGAATACTAAAGGTAGTTTTTCAAAGGCAAGGAAATCCAAGAAATTTAGAGATTAAGTTTAATAAATTAATTAGATTAAACCTTGTTCCAGAATCAGAAGATTATGATTGTACAATATTTGGAGTAACATTAGAAATTAAAGATGGAAATATATATTGGATAAATGGGGAAGATATTTCTTTTGATAGAATAGATAGCTATAGGCATTATACTTGGGTTATAGCTAAAGAGGGTGAGTATAGCTTTTATTAATATAAAAGAAAAGGTTTAGAGGTGTGGAAATGGTTAAGAAACCATGGAGTATAAATGAAAGAATTTTGAAGAATATGATAAAAGGAGATAAGAATTATGACAGAAAGAGAAAAAATGATTGCAGGAGAAGCTTATAATCCTGCTGATAAGGAACTAGAATATTTAAGATATAATGCAAGAATACTAACAGAGGAGTATAACAAAACCTCTATTAGAGACAAGGAAAAAAGAAGTGAACTATTAAAAAAGTTGTTTGGATCAACAGGTGAAAATATTTATATTGAACCTAATTTTAATTGCGATTATGGATGTAATATACATGTAGGAGAGAATTTTTATGCAAATTATAACTGCGTATTTTTAGATGTTTGTGAAATAAGAATTGGGGATAATTGCTTTGTAGCTCCACAGGTTGGAATATATACAGCAACCCATCCTCTAGATCATCAGGAAAGAATTAGTGGAACAGAGTTTGGGAAACCTATAACAATAGGAGACAATTGTTGGATAGGAGGTAGCGCTACAATAGTTCCTGGAGTTACTTTAGGAAATAATGTTGTAGTTGCTGCTGGTGCTGTAGTCACTAAGAGCTTTGGAGACAATGTTGTAATTGGTGGGAATCCTGCTAAAATCATAAAGGAATTATAAAAGCTATGGAAAGTTTAATCTTTCCATAGCTTTTTAATATTTGAAAGATAATTTTAGAAGATAGAATCTATTAAGGATTATAAAAGTAAAATATTTAGAATTTAAATCAACAAAATTACTTTTAATCATGTATATGGAAAAATATATGGTATAATTATACATATGAATATTTATATATTTTTATATTTATATGTTTATTTCTTTATTTGTTTATTGGTAGGTGAATAATTATGGTTGGAGTATATTTTAGTGGAACAGGTAATACAAGATACTGTCTTGAGAAATTTTTAAGTGAATACCAGGGGGATGGGAAGAGTTTCTCCGTTGAAGATCCAAATATAATAAATGTCATTAGAGAAAATAAAGATATTGTATTTGCGTATCCAATATATTTTAGCAATTTGCCTAAAATAGTTAGAGATTTTATAGAAATAAACCAGAAAGAGTTTAATGGAAAAAATATTTTTATTATATCAACCATGGGATTATTTAGTGGTGATGGAGCAGGATGTTCAGCTCGTTTATTAAAAAAATATGGAGCCAATATATTAGGTGGGTTACATTTAAAGATGCCTGATTGTATTGGTGATAAAAAGGTATTGAAAAAATCCTTAGAAGAAAATAAAGCTATAGTAAAAGAGGCTGAAGAAAAGATAAAAGAATGTGCTAATAAATTTAAAGCTGGAGTGCCTTTAAAGGAAGGATTAGGTTTTAGATATCATATAGTTGGTTTATTTGGTCAGAGATTATGGTTTTATAATAAGACTAAGAGTTATACTGACAAGTTTAAAATTATAAGTGAAAAATGTGTTGGATGTGGTAAATGTGTTGCAGTATGTCCAATGAATAATATTGAATTAGATAATGATAAGGCTAAAGGGAAAGGCAAGTGTACAATGTGTTACCGTTGCTTTAGTAATTGTCCAAAGCAAGCAATTACAATTTTAGGAAAAGAAGTTCAAGAGCAATGTAAGATTGAGAAGTATATATAATAAGAAATCATGTTATTATATACAATAACTATTATGCTTGGTATAAGATATGTAGTTGTGATTTTTTCACTAATGAAAGAAGGGATTTAGCTTATTTTTGTGCTAAATCCCCTCTTTTATTACTTTTAGTAAAGTCCTGTTAGAATTATAAAGCATAGAATACTAAGAATTACTGTTATAGTAATAAAACAATTCTTTATGATATTTATATTATAGGCATTCTTAGCTTTTAAATATAAATTAATATCTTCTATATCTAAATTAGTGTCATCTATTTTAATATATGAATTAAATAATTCATCATATAAAACATCATCAGCCTTTAAAGTTTCAGAGTCAGCATCCTTTGGTAGCTTTTCCCCCTTAAGATACTCTAATTTCCATAGGTAAAAAGTAGCTTTTCTCATAAATATCCCCCATATGTTTTTCTTTCATTATAGAATTAATAATATTACTTGTAAATAGCTTTCACTAAGCCTATTCTAATTCAAAAGCTCCAGTATAGAGTTGATAATATTTTCCTTTTTCCTTGATTAAAGATTCATGACTACCACGTTCAATAATTCTTCCTTTTTCAAGAACCATAATAACATCTGAATTCTTAACAGTTGAAAGTCTGTGAGCAATAACAAAAACAGTTCTACCTTCCATAAGTGAATCCATTCCCCTTTGAACTATAGCCTCTGTATGAGTATCAATAGAAGAAGTAGCTTCATCTAGAATCATAACAGGTGGATCAGCAACAGCAGCACGTGCAATTGAAATAAGTTGTCTTTGACCTTGAGATAGATCACTTCCATCTCCAGAGATGATAGTATTATAGCCATTAGGTAACATTCTTATAAATCCATCTGCATTAGCTAATTTAGCAGCTTGTATACATTCTTCATCAGAAGCATCAAGTCTACCATAACGAATATTTTCCATAACTGTTCCTGTAAATAGGTTAACATCTTGAAGAACAATACCTAAGGATCTTCTTAAGTCATCCTTCTTAATCTTATTTATATTAATTCCATCATATCTAATCTTACCATCAGCAATATCATAAAATCTATTAATTAAATTAGTTATTGTTGTCTTACCAGCACCTGTTGCACCAACAAAGGCTATTTTTTGTCCAGGTTCTGCATATAGGGATATATTGTGAAGAACTATCTTTTCTTCATTATACCCAAAGTCTACATCAAAGAATCTAACTTCACCTTTAAGTTCTGTATAAGTAACAGTTCCATCACTATGAGGATGTTTCCAAGCCCAATGATGACTATGATCCTTAGTTTCTATAAGCTCACCATTTACCTTGTTTACATTTACTAAAGTAACGTATCCTTCATCTTCTTCCCACTTTTCATCTATTAGTTCAAATATTCTTCCGGCACCTGCAATGGCCATTACAATTGAACTTAATTGCTGAGAAACTTGGCTAAGAGGCATAATAAAGCTTCTTGAAAGTTGTAAGAAGGAAGCAATCATACCTAAGGTTAAAGTTCCAACTCCACTTAGACTTACATTAGTAACACCTAGAATGGCAAGTCCACCTCCTACAATAGCCATGGAAACATAAAGAATATATCCCATATTATTCATTAAAGGTCCAAGCATATTTGCAAATCTGTTAGCTTCAGTAGCATTTTTACATAGCTCTTCATTCTTTTGGTTAAACACTTCTTTTGCTTTATCTTCATGGCAAAATACCTTAACAACCTTTTGACCATTTATCATTTCTTCAATATAACCATTAACATCCCCAAGAGATTTTTGTTGGCTTACAAAGTATTTACTAGATTTACTTGTAATATTTCCAACAACCTTAAGAATAATAAAGGTAAATAGAACAACAAAAATAGTTAACCAAAGGCTTAATGTAAGCATTGAGACAAATACAGCTATAATAGTTACCACAGAGGAGAATAGCTGAGGAATAGATTGTGTAAGCATTTGTCTTAAGGTATCAGTATCATTTGTGTAGTGACTCATAATATCACCATGAGAGTGAGTATCAAAATATCTTATAGGAAGTTTCTGCATTTTCTCAAACATTTCATCCCTTATTTCTTTAAGTACTCCCTGTGCAATAACAACCATAACTCTGTTATAAAATAGGGTAGCAATAACACCTATTAAATAAATTCCAGCCATTATAAGAATTAATCTAGCTAGTCCTGAAAAGTCAGGCACAGCCTCAAGTAAAAGGGGAGTGATATAGTCATCTATAAGTGTCTTTAGGAATAAAGTAGATACAACACTTGCTACAGCGCTTAGTAATATACTAACTAAAACAAAAATAAATTGTATTCTATACTTACTTATATATGAAAGAAGCCTTTTCAGTGTTTTTGAGTCTGCTTTTTTACTCATTGTCACTTCCTCCCTTCATTTGTGATTCATAAACTTCTTTGTAAATTTCGCTTGTTTTTAATAGTTCTTCATGGGTACCAATTGCAGCAACATTACCATCATCCATTACAATAATCTTATCTGAATCTTGTATAGAAGAAACTCTTTGAGCAATTATAACCTTAGTTGTATTTGGTATTTCTTCTTTAAAGGCTTTCCTAATTAAAGCATCTGTCTTAGTATCAACAGCAGAAGTAGAGTCATCTAAAATTAATATTTTAGGCTTCTTTAACAGAGCACGTGCAATACATAGACGTTGTTTTTGACCACCTGACACATTAGTACCACCTTGTTCAATATAAGTATCATATCCCTTAGGGAATGTTTCAATAAAGGAATGAGCTTCTGCTAATTTACAAGCACGAATAAGCTCTTCATCTGTAGCATTTTCATTACCCCAACGTAGATTTTCTTTAATGGTTCCAGAGAATAACACATTTTTTTGAAGTACAACTGCAACTTCATTTCTAAGTGTTTCAATATCATAATCTCTAACATCAATTCCGCCAACCTTAACTGAACCACCAGTTACATCATAAAGTCTTGGTATAAGTTGAATTAGAGAAGATTTAGAGGAACCTGTTCCCCCTAAAATACCAACTGTATCACCAGAATTTATCTTAATGTTGATATTATTTAAGCAAAGCTTGTCTGCATTTTTTGAATAAGAGAAATTAACGTTTTTAAATTCTATATCACCATTATTTACTGTCATAACAGGTGAAGTTGGGTTCTTTAAATCTATCTCTTCATCTAATACTTCTACAATTCTTTCTGCAGATGCCCTTGATATTGTAATCATAACTATAACCATTGAAAGCATCATAAGGCTTGAAAGAATTTGGGTAGCATAGCTTAATAAGCTCATAAGTTCACCAGTACTTAAACCTAAATTAGCATCACCACCAGAAGCTACAATAGCTCTTGCTCCAAACCATGAAATAAATATGGTAGTAGCATACATACAAAGCTGCATAAGTGGAGCATTATAAGATACAGTTTTTTCTGCCTTAGAGAAATCTTTGTAAATTTCATTAGATACATCTTCAAACTTATCTATTTCAAAATCTTCACGTACAAAGGATTTAACAACTCTTATTCCATGTAGATTTTCTTGTACAATACTGTTTAACTTATCATAAGTTTTAAAAACTCTTTTAAAAATAGGATGAACCCTTGTCATAACAAACCATAATCCTACACCTAAAACTGGTACAGTTACTAAGAATATTAGTGATAACTTTATATCGATAGTAAATGCAGCAAAAAGTGAAAATATGAGCATTATTGGTGCTCTAACTGCCATACGTATTATCATTTGATATGAATTTTGGACATTAGTTACATCTGTTGTAAGTCTTGTTACAATGCTTGCAGTAGAGAATTTATCAATATTTGAGAAGGAATAATCCTGTACCTTGTAGTACATATCCTTTCTAAGGTTCTTTGCAAATCCAGCTGAAGCAATGGCAGCCTTTTGACCAGACATTATCCCAAAAAATAATGAAATAGCTGCAGAAATAAGTAATGCTATGCCCATCTTTAGAATAAAAGGCATATTTCCTTGATCTATTCCATAATCAATTAGATTAGCCATAAGGATAGGAATAACAACTTCCATAGTTACTTCAAAGCACATAAAAATTGCAGATAAAATAGAATCTTTTTTAAATTCTCTAATGCTTTGTGCTAACTTTTTTATCATATGATTACCTCCTGTGTTAATTAGTTGTTGCATATAGTTTATAATGGAAACAATGTTTGATATCCAACATTATCTACAAATAAAAAAGTCGATAATTACGACTTTTATTGAAGGTTGTTTTTCATTCTTTCAATATAAGATTGTAGAGTTTCTAGTTCTTCATCTGAAAATCCCTTAGTTAAAAGTTTTTCTATTGTTTCCTTATCTTCATTGATAAGCTCTGATATTTTACTAGCCTTAGGAGTTAATACCAACTTTTTTAATCTACCATCATAAGGAACAGAATGTCTTTCTACAAGTCCTTTTTGAACCATTAAGTTTACAACCTTAGAAGCAGTAGAACGAGTAACACCAAATTCTTCTTCTAGGTCTTTTTGAAACACATCTCTATCTAAATTGTGAGATAAATAAGTTATAATCCAGCCATTAGTACCAGTTATTTGATCCACAATTTTTTTATTTAAATGTTTATCTATATACCTTTTAATCATGTTGTTTAAGCCCCTAAGTTCAATTCCAATCTTACTATATTTCACTAAAAAACCTTCTTTCTAAACTGTAGCATATACAACTGTTTGATATACAACAATTATAGTGAAAAAACTTTTAATAATCAATAAAAATTATATATTATTATATAGAATATTGTTAACACCTTTATGTTATAATTTACCTAAATAGTTAATTAAAGTGGGGTAAAATATTTTGGCTTTCAGTAGTAATAACTGCAGTGGGGATGGTTGCTGCTTTTCTTCTTAGTTCTTCATTAAAAAGGATTTTTCCTAATGTTAATGATGGAATGATTGGGCTTACAAGAAACAATCTGTTTCGGTTAATACTCTTTGCTATGTCAACAATTATATTTCCTCCTATAGCAGAGGAAGTCTTTTATAGAAAAGCAATGATAAAATTTGATACAAAAGGAATTTTGATTTTGACATCATTTGTGGGAATGATTTTGTATGCCTTAGAGCATTCACTATCATGGCTAGGAATTTTAGAAACATGAAATTATGCTACTAAAGAATCCGATATATGTTGATTTTTCAAGTGAAATATTAAATTTTGGTTATAATTTAGAAGCTACTAGTATCTATATTGAATTAGAGGATAGTAGCATGTATTCAGTTCAATATTTTAATTGGAAAGATGGTAAAGCTTATTGGAGAGATAATTTTTCTGTAAGCTGTAGCGAAGTATTAAAATTAATAAGTGGAAGGTTGTTATATGAGGAAAAAGGGATAGAAAAAATAGCTTTAATACCTAAACTAAAAAATGAATTATTTACATCAAATGATTGGTTTGGTAACCTACTTGAAAGTTGGACAATTACTGGAAGTGTAAATTATCCTTTTGGTTCAACTAAACAACGTGGATATGTTTTTTATAAATTGGATTTAAAAGAAGATGTTTGTTTTGGTGGAAATATATTTAATTATGAACATTATATTCTACCATTTAGAGTTCCCTATTCTGAGACAGAGGCAACTAACAATTTATTTAATGAAAACTTAAGACAACACTATACAAATTTTAAAACTAAAGTCTATAGAGAAACTAATGAGTAAAGGCTAAGTGATAATATATGAAAATATGCTATTAGCCTATGAAGATAAATTAATTTGGATTAAAAATGTTAAGGAGTTGAAGGTGATATTATAATGACAGAGGAAATCTTTAATAGAATACAATCAAAACTTAGTAAATTTAAATTTTCTTCTATGAATTATATAGATTATGAGGATATATGTAATTATGAAGTTAAGGTGGAAAATGACAATATAATTTTAATATATGGATTTAATTATGAAGGTAAAGTAAATGAATATCACTGGGCAACAAATTCAGTAGAGTATCTAATAGATCGTTTAAAACATAAGAAAGAGTTTTTAGTAACTTTTATACCTCATGAATGGGTTTCAAAGCTAGAGGAGGGAGGGCTAATAATTAGAAATGCTTGGCATGACTACTTTAAGTATAGTCTTAATGAAATAGAGCCTTCAGATGATTTTGAATTTTTAACCATAGAAGAGTGTGAAGAAGCTTCAAAAGTAACTATGATGTGCAAAAATCAAAGTAGGGGTTTTACTGGTCAAACATCTAAATGGATGAAGGAATGGATTAGTAATACTGAGGACTCTGGGAGTAATTCAGGAACAAGAAATAATGGAATAATAATTGAGAGAGATATTAATAATGAAATAATAGGTCTTATATGTGTTGCTACATATGGACATGAAAGCAAAAAAGGATCAATACTTTGGATTAGAGAGGTTGCAGTTATTCCTAAGTTTCAAAATATGGGAATAGGTAGAAAGCTTATACTTAAAGCTCTTGCATATGGTAAGAAGTATAATGCTGCTAGAGCCTTCCTTGCTGCTGATGAATGTAATTATCCTGGAATTCATTTGTATACAGACATTGGTTTTGTACCTAGTGAAGAAAAAAGTCAAATAGATATGATTAAGAGGGAAAATTAATAAAAAAGATTGGAAAGAGCATAAATAGGATTTATATAGCAAAAAAATAAAATTTATGAGATAGTACAATTATAAAAAGAGGATCCAATTATTATATTGAATCCTCTTTTATAATACTATTTATTAAATATATTTACTTAGGAATTTAGATATACCATTCCAATACATATCAGGGTTCACTTTACTAGATTTAGCATGTCCTGCCCCTTCAACTACTAGCTTCTCTTTTGGTGCTGAACAAGCATTATACACTTGCTCTAGCATTGAAAACGGCACAAAATCATCCTTATCTCCATGAATAAAAAGTGTAGGAGTTTTAGATTTTTTTACTTGTTCTAATGGAGAAGCATCCTTTAACCAATAGCCGGCTCTAAACTTTCCAATTAAACTAGCTGTATGCATCATTGGAAAAGGTGGTAATCCAAAAAGTTCATCTAATTGATAAGAGAATTGATCCCAAGCTGATGTATATCCACAATCTTCAATTATAGCTTTAACATTAGAAGGTAAATTCTCACCAGAAACATTCATTACAGTTGCAGCCCCCATAGATACTCCAAATAAAACTATTTCCGAATCTTTGTCAACATCTATTATATAGTTAATTAGGTCAATTATATCTAACCTTTCATCCCAACCCATTCCAATGTAGTCACCTTCGCTCATTCCATGTCCTCTTAAATCTGGTATAAGAACATTATATCCTATGTCATAAAACTTTTTTCCATAGTTAGACATAAGCTTTCCTTCAGAAGTATAACCATGCACTGTGATAACCCATTTGTTTGAGTTATTCTTTAATAAATAATTATGTAGTTTAAGCCCATCCTTAGATGTTCTATAAAGAGATTCATAACCACTGTCATTAAGTAACCAAGTTTCAGCGTCAATATTAACTTCACCACTTGTTTCATTTTGAGATATGGCTTCTGTACTTTCTTCGTCTGATCCAAAAACTATTGATTTATCTGTTGTAGGATCTAAGGCTAAATTATATAAGTAGGTTCCTCCCAAACCTAGGGCTAGTCCAATTATTACTGTAATTATTATTGCAATACTAATTATTATCTTTTTTATTTTACTCATTACATTTCTCCTTATTTAAATTTATTAAATTATAGCATATTTATTTTGATAGTCAAAGTAAATATTTGCATATATAGGAGGTGAATTGCAGAACAATAAAAATAATAATTAAGAATAAATTAAGTTATGTACTGTAAATTTAATGGTAAAATATATATGTAATATGCAATTTGTGGGGTGTTAAAATTGAAAGATGCTTTAACGATTATAGCAATATTAATAGCTATAGTTGTAATAGTGGAATTTATAAAATTATATTTAATTCATATGAAAATTAATAAGACTACAATGGGGGAAAGTGGACTTTATAGAAGGTTTATAAAAAATTTTAAACTATTAGTTTTATTTACAATAGTAGGAGCTTTAGTGTTTGTCATCAATTTAATCTCAGAGGGAATCCTCTGAGATTTTAATCTTTTATAGGAAAATTTTATAAGAGGTGTTGACATATATCCAAATATATTATATATTATAATCACAGAATGAAAATCATTCTCAACAAGGTGTAAATTATTAATTAGCTTCATAGTTAAATTATTTCACACATGAATCAAGAATATTTATGATTACACCAATAGCATAAATAGAAGCTATAATAAATTTATACATACAAACAAAATTTTTCATCGCGAATCTTTTCTCTACAAAAAGAGTACCTTTAAAAGAGGGTACTCTTTTTAACTGTCTAGTAAAGTATAAAATTTCAATTAGCTATAAATCAAAGGTATTATTAAAGTTTAATATTAAAAAATATAAAATAAAGGATAGTAATTTTATATTTTCCTTACCTTAAGTAAGAAGGGAATAGATATTTATTTTTCTGTGACTTGGAGCTTGCGACGGAACAAGCAAAATAAATATCCTCTACACCTTTTTAACATTCCTATATTTAGTATAGCCAATTGTATGACTTCTATGGTAGCATATGGTTATCATAGATAAAAGGGAGAATGTTATGAATATAAAACTTAGACTTATAGAAAAAAATGATAAAGAAGAGTATTGGAAGGCAGGTTTTGAAAATCCAGATGAAGAAATGCTTCATTATACAGCTACTACAGAAAAAGTTGACTTTAAAATAATTGATAAATTTGTAGATAAGCTTGTTGATGATGAGGAAAGGAGACATTTCTTAATTATAGGAGATGGTAAAATTATTGGAGAAACTTCATTAATGGACATAGATTTTGAGAGTAGAATCTGTGGCTTTAGAATAGCTCTATTTAATAAAAAGTATTTTGGTATGGGGATAGGGTATAGGGCAGTATATGAAACTATAAAATATGCTTTTGAAGAATTAAAGCTTCATAGAGTTGAATTAGAGGTATTTGATTATAATAAAAGAGCTAAGAGGACTTATGAGAAGGTTGGTTTTAAAGAGGAAGGACGTCAAAGAGATGGATTATTCTTTAAAAATGAATACCACGATGTTATTTTAATGTCTATTTTAGAGGGAGAATTCATAGCTTAAGGAATAAGTAAGAAATAAAATATTAAAAAGTAATTTTTTCATCCTAAAATAGTAATAAATAAATTGATATAAGGGGCAATAAGGGTGAAAATTAAGTTTATTTTACCTGCACTTGAAGAAGCTAAAAGTCCATACTGGAGGCCAATAAAGTATTCTTTATTTCCTCCACTTGGATTAGCTACGCTTGCTTCTTTTTGCGGTGAAGAAGATGAAATAGAAATAGTAGATGAACATATTGAAATTCTAAAGTTAGATGATTTTCCAGATTTAGTTTGCATTGAAACATATATTACTAACTCATATAGGGCATATGAAATAGCAGACCATTATAGAAATAAAGGGGTAACTGTGGCATTAGGAGGACTACATGCAACTTCATTGCCATATGAAGCTAAAAAGCATTGTGATGTGGTTTTAATAGGACTTATGAAATAGGAATAATGATAAATGGAAGCTTTATATTTGGACTTGATGATGATAAAAATGACGTTTTTGCTAGAACAACAGAATGGGCAATAGATAATGGAATAACAACAGTAACAAATCATATTCTAACTCCATATCCAGGAACTCCAATTTTTGAAGAAATGAAAAAATCTAATAGGATAATTACAGAAGATTGGAGAAAGTATGATACAAGACATTTAACGTTTAATCATCCCAATATAACAAAAGAGGAAATGGAAAAAGGATATAAGGAAGCTTATAAAGAATTCTATAAATGGAGTAACATATTTAAGGACTCAAAAAATCATGAAGAATTAAAAATGAAACTAAAGCATTTTACATATGCAGGAGCATGGAAGAAGTTTGAGCCAGTATGGAACTTTTTGATAAAAACAGATATGTTACCAAAGGCTAGAAGAGTACTTGTTAACACTTTAAAATAAATTTAAATATGAAGGATGAAGTTTATGAAGAGATACAAATGTGTAATATTTGATTTAGATGGTACAGTGTTAAATACAGAACGAATGAATATGATACCTTTACAAAGGTTAGTAAAAGAAGAGTTAAATATTTTTATTCCTTATAATGACCTACTTAAATATATGGCTTATCCAGGAATAAAGACAATAGAAGAATTAGGATTTAAGGATATTGAAAAATCCTATGCTAAATGGGTAGAATATGTAAATAGCTTTGAAGAAGGAGCAACACTTTATGAAGGTTTTAATAAACTTATTCCTAGATTAAACGAATTAGGAATTAAATGTGCAATTGCAAGTTCAAAAATGAAAAAACAGTATGAAATAGATTTTTCTCCAACAGGTCTTGAAGAATATATTTCGTGTACAGTACTTGCGGAAGATACAGAACGACATAAACCTTATCCAGATCCACTGCTTAAGGTTTGTGATACATTAGATCTAAATGGTGAAGAATGCATATATATGGGGGATACATTATCAGATTATAAAGCAACTAAAGCAGCAAATATGGATTTTGCCCTAGCTAAATGGGGAGCAGCATCAATTGATGGAATTCAAGGAGATTATCTTTTAGATACCCCATTAGATTTATTAAAATACATATTAATATAAAAAGATTGAATAATATAGTTGACTATGCCCTTAGGGAGTACTCTATTATGTATCTTAAGAGGTGAGTATATGTTAATTAATGAGGTATGTAAAAGCACTGGTTTAACTAAAAAAGCTATTTTATATTATGAAAAGGAAAAGTTTATAACCCCAAGTAAGCTTAGCAATGGATATAGGGATTATAGCAATGAAGATATAAAGATATTACAAGAGATATCATTATATAGAAAGCTAGATATTTCAGTAAAGGACATTATGACTATATTAAAGTCTAATGACAAAAAAGATATACTAAATAAAATAGTACTAGAGAAAGAGCAAAAAGAGATCAGGCTAAAAATAGATAAGATTTATCTGGAAAGATTAATAGAGGGAGATATGTCAATTAATGAAATATCCAAGTTAAATGATGAAATAATTCAAGAGGAAAAAAAGAGTGGGGAATTTATAAAGCGTGAGCTAAAAAGAGCTTTCCCAAAGGAATTTGGAGAATATATGGCATATCATTTTTCACCATACTTAAACGAACCATTAGATACTATAGAAAAAATTAAAGCATGGCATAATATAGTTGATTTTCTAGATAATATACCACAATTTAAAATACCTAAGTTCATACAAATGGGGCTAGAAAATTCCAGTGATGAAATTAGAAAGAAAACATACGAAGCTACAAAAAGTAAGATGGAGGCATTATTAGAAGCCCAAGGAGAAGAACTAGAAGAGTATAAGAAAGAGCTATTAGGATACGTAGATAAACAAAAAGAATGGTCACTTTTACCATCTTTGAATCCATTTTTTAATTTCAAGAAAAAACTTATGAACTTCTACAAAGAAAGTGGATATTATGAAGTATTTATTCCTAATATGAAGGTGTTAAGTAAGGAATATAGAGAATATAGCGAAAAGCTTAACCTTATAAATGATAAGTTATCTAAAGAACTAGGAATAAAATATGATGAAAACTATAAAATAATTAGAGTTGATGAATAAAAGGAGTAAACACTGATGATAACAGTGTTTACTCCTTCTAAAATTCTCTTTCAAATAATTGAATTTTATCTTTATCTTCAAAGTCCTTTAAAGACTCTATTCCTAATCTACCTAACACATCATCCAAGGTATCAGAGTGAACAGGCACTTGAATTGCAGATTCCTTAGCAAAATTATCTACAGATTCCTTTCCTCTAGCAATAGGAACATTAGCTTTAGGGCCACCAACACATCCACCAACACAACCCATTCCTTCAAGGAAGCTAGCATTTATTTCTCCATTTAAGGCAGAATTTAAAATCTTCTTACATTCAACTACACCATTTGCTTGAATAGCTTTAAAATTCTTTATTTGGTCAGGATATAGTTCCTTTAGTACATCATGTACAGCTATTGATACCCCACCAGTCCTTGCATATAATCTACCACCCTTAGATGCATATTCCTTAGTTGGTACTCCTTCTAAATCTCTTGGCCTTATGTCCATAGCATTAAAAATCTCATCAACCTCTTGGAAAGTAAGTACAAAATCTATAGCACCAGCCACATCCTTTTCTTTAGCTTCAGCTTTTTTAGCAATACAAGGACCAACAAAAACAACCTTGGCCTCAGGATTTAATTTCTTAATAATTCTACCTGCTGCAACCATTGGGGAAACAGAAGGAGAAAGATCATCAATTAATTCATTATATACTTTTTTAAGCATTCCAACCCACATAGGGCAACAACAGGATGTAATCATTAAATCATTAGGACTCTTTACATGTTTATTAAATTCAACAGCTTCTTTGATACTTAGAATATCTGCTGCAAAAGCTACCTCTACCATATCCGTAAAGCCCATTTGAATAAAGGCAGCTCTTAGTTGATCCATTGTTACATCGTCACCAAATTGACCACTTATAGCAGGGGCAACAGCTGCAATAACAGTTTTATTATTTTTTATTAAGTCTATTATTGGGATATACTGAACCTTATCTAATATTCTTCCAGATTTACATGAATCTACACATATGCCACAACCTAAACACTTATCCCCATCTATTTCTGTACTTCCTTTTTCATTATCAAAATATATTGCATCAAAAGGACAGGCTCTTTGACAGTTATATTTATTATCATCACCCTTGCAAGAATCGTCACTACAACATTGAAGTTTTTCTACAACCTTTTTTTGAACTGTATAATGGGTAATAGCTTTCTTTAAGTTATATAAATAGTTGTTGTCAAATTCTATTTTTACTCCACAAAGAGAAGTTATAATTTCAAATGTTTCCTGTGGAGATGATTCATGACAAGTAATAATTCTGTTTAAAGTTTTGTCAAAATCACCTTCATAATAAGATTTAACTAATGTATCAAATAAATCATTATATTTATTATGCATAATACCCTCCTACTGGAAATTTATAAATTAGTATATGTAAAAATACAATATTTATTCAAAAAAAGAAAACCCCTATTGGAGTTTCTTTTATAGAATGATTTAATTATTCAATTACTTCTTCAAAACTTTCTTTTGTAGCATTACAAATTGGGCATGTCCATTCATAAGGTAAATCTTCAAATGGTGTTCCAGCTTCAATTCCATTATCTTCATCACCTATTTCAGGGTCATAAATATAGCCACAAATGGAACAAACATATTGTTTCATTTCATTTTCTCCTTTTTCGTTATAAACTTAATAAAAGTATATGCATTTATATTGATTATGTACTATTACTTTCATAAATATATATAAATTATTGAAATATTACTGGACTTGAGAAAAATGGTATATTATGATAAAGTTGTTTTAGATAATAGAAACACAGGGGGGCTTAAATTGGTAAGCTGAGAGTGAAAGCCGTATACTTTCTAACCCTAGGAACCTGTTTGGTTAATACCAGCGTAGGAAGTTGTTAATGTAATTTGATTTTAATGTACAAGCATCTTTCTGCTTGTACATTTTTTACTTTAAGGAGGAATTTATGATGAAACATTGTTTAACAATTGCAGGGTCTGATAGCTGTGGTGGAGCAGGGATTCAAGCAGATTTAAAAGCTTTTAGTGCAAATTATGTTTATGGGATGAGTGTGATTACTGCAGTAACTGCTCAAAATACTCAAGGAGTATTTAGTGTACAAGATATTGATGATGAAATAATAAAGAATCAAATTGACGCAATATTTACTGATATTAGGGTAGATGGAGTAAAGATTGGGATGGTTTCCAAGATAGAAACTATAAATGCTATTGCAGAAAAACTTAGACAATATAAACCAACTAATTTGGTAATAGATCCAGTTATGATTTCTAAAAGTGGGTTTTCTTTACTAAAACCTGAGTCTAAGAAGACTCTAATTCAAAATCTACTGCCACTAGCAGATTTAATAACACCCAATATTCCTGAAGCTGAAGAAATTCTTAAAGAAATAGGATCATCAATTATAAATATAAAAACAAAAGAAGATATGTGTGAAGCTTGTAAGGAACTAATTAAATTGGGATGTAAGAATGTTCTACTAAAAGGTGGACACCTAGATGGTGAAGCTATAGATGTGCTTTTTAATGGAGAAGAATTTCATTATTATACTTCTGAAAGAATTCACACAAAGAATACCCATGGAACAGGTTGTACTTTATCCTCAACAATAACTGCAAATCTTGCAGGAGGATTATCTATGGAAGAAGCAATAAGTGAAGCAAAGAGATATATTACAGTTGCAATTAAGCATTCTTTAGATATAGGTAAGGGTGTTGGACCTACAAACCATTTTTATGAACTATATAATAAAAGTGGTGTGATAGAATAATGGATATAAAAGTTTCTATAGGTGATTTATTAGAAAAGGTGAGAGATGGGGCACCTTTAGTACATCATATTACTAACTATGTAACTGTGAATGACTGTGCTAATATAACCTTAAGCATTGGTGGGTCACCTGTTATGGCAGATGATATAAATGAGGTTGAGGCTATGACTTCTATAGCATCTTCTCTTGTAATAAATATAGGTACCTTAAATTCTAGAAAGGTAGAATGTATGCTTAAGGCTGGAAAGAAGGCTAATGAAGTTGGAATTCCTGTTATTTTGGACCCAGTTGGGGCAGGGGCTACACCATATAGGACAAAAGTAGCAAAAACTATAATTGATAATATTAAATTAGCAGTAATAAGGGGAAATTTATCTGAGATAAAGACTTTATATGGAATTAATACAAAAACTAAAGGAGTAGATTCCTTAGATGATACTTCTATAAAGGATGAATTAGAGAAAGGTAAACTTTTAGCAAAGGATTTCTCTAAAAGTGTAGGTTCAATAATAGTTATAACAGGAGCAATTGATATTGTTACGGATGGAAAGATGATTTATACAGTGGAAAATGGACATAAAATAATGTCTAAGATTACAGGAACAGGGTGTATGTGTTCCTCTCTTATTGGGTCGTATTTAGGAACTCATGAGGACAACCTTATAGCAGCTTTAAGTGGAGTTGTTTCTATGGGTATCTCTGGAGAATTAGCTTATGAAAGTCTAAAAGAAGGTGATGGAACAGGTACTTTTAAGGTTAAACTTATGGATAATATTTACAATTTATCAAAGGAAGTAATTGAGAAAAGAGGTAAAATAAATGAAGAGTGTTGATTATACACTTTATCTTGTAACAGATAGAGATGTTTTAAGCGGAAGAGATTTAATAAAATGCATAGAGGATAGTATTTTGGGTGGAGTAACTTTAGTTCAATTAAGAGAAAAGAATGTTACATCTAGAGAATTCTATGAAATAGCTATTAAGGTTAAAGAAGTAACTTCAAGGTATAATGTACCTCTAATAATTAATGATAGATTAGATATTGCACTAGCCATTGATGCTGATGGCCTTCATATAGGTCAAAAGGATTTACCTGCTTTGGTGGCTAGAAAGATCCTAGGTAAAGACAAAATACTAGGGGTATCTGCTGCTACTTTACAAGAAGCTTTAAAAGCTGAGAAGGATGGTGCAGATTACTTAGGTGTTGGAGCTGTTTTTAGCACATCAACTAAAAAAGATACAAGAGATGTATCTTATGAAACTTTATCTAGCATTACTGCATCAGTTAATATCCCTGTTGTAGCCATAGGAGGTATAAATGAAAATAATGTTACTAAACTTAAGGGAAGTAATATTCATGGAATTGCAGTTGTATCTTGTATACTAGGTAAGGAAGATGTTAAAGGAGCTGCAGAAAAAATGTTATATAGGTTCAAAGAATAAATAAGCTTTTAGTTACATATTTTAAGCACTGCATAGCAGTGTTTTTTCTTTATATATTTAAGAAACCATTATATAATATTTTTGTAAAGGTTATCGATAAAAAAGAGTGTTTTATAGATGTTAAAGTGTGTTGTTAAATTTGAAAAATGATACACTATGGTTATTTAACAAATGAAAGAACTATTAAATGTATTGAAAAATTGATACAGATTGTTTTGTGAGTTGAAAAAATACCTTAAAAATTGAATATTAGATGTTGGCATAATTCTTGCTTTATTAAAGAGCATAAGAATTACATTTAAATGTAAAAAGAAAGAGAGGTTATACAAATGAAAAAAATATTTTTATTCTGCGAAGCAGGAATGTCAACTAGTTTAATGGTTTCAAAAATGCAAGAAGTTGCAAATAAGCACAATCTTGATATTCATATTGAAGCTTTTCCAGCTGGAAAGTCACATGTGTTAATCAATGAAAAGAGACCAGATTGTGTTTTGCTTGGACCGCAAGTTAGATTCTTATTCAATAAGATTGAAGAGGATTGTATACCATTAAATATTCCAATAGCTCCAATTGAACCGGCATCTTATGGTGCAATGGACGGAGAAAAGGTGCTAAAGCAAGCAATAAGATTAATCAAAGGTAATTCAAAGTAAAATTTAATAGTATCTAAAGAACTGGAGGGTAAATCAATGAATACTATAATGAAAAAGATGGAAAAAGTATTAATGCCACTTGCAGAAGTTATCGGTAAGAATAAATACCTAATAGCAATTAGAGATGGTTTCTTAATTTCTACACCTTTATTAATAGTAGGTTCGCTATTCCTACTTATTGCTAACTTCCCAATACCAGGATGGGATGAAATGATTGCAAGATTTTTAGGTGAAGGTTGGGCAGCGAAGCTTTCAGTTCCTGTTTCAGCAACTTTTGATTTAATGACTATACTTGCAGTTGTTGGTATTGGTTATAGTTTAGGTAGAGAGTTAGATATTGATGCTATACAAGCTTCAGTAACAGGTCTTGTAGCATTCTTTATAGTTACTCCATTTTCAAGAACCTTTACGCCAAAGGGAAGCGATATAACATATGATGTTTCTTGTGTGCCACTAGATTGGGTAGGCTCAAAAGGATTATTCCTTGGTATGATAGTAGCACTTGTTGCGGTAACTATATTTGCTAAGATACTTAAAAAAGGTTGGGTTATAAAACTTCCAGCAGGAGTTCCACCAACAGTTGCTAAGTCTTTTGAAGCTTTAATTCCAGCTGCTATAGTTATGACAGTATTCTTCTTAATTAACTGGGTGTTTACATTAACAAGTTATAGCAATTTACACAATTTCATATTTAAGATTTTACAAGTTCCATTATTAAAATTAGGTAATACTTTACCTGCAATGGTAATAGCATATCTATTCTTACATGGATTCTGGTTCTTTGGTATAAATGGTTCAAGTGTGGTTGGTGCAGTATTTAATCCAATTTTAAAGGCATTATCTGTAGAAAATCTTGATGCATTCAAAGCTGGCCAAGAAATACCAAATATAATTACAGGACAATTCCAAGATATGTTTGCAACATTTGGTGGTGCAGGGTCAACTTTATCTTTAATAATAGCTATTTTCATAGTTTGTAGAAGCCAAAGAATTAAACAAATGGGTAAATTATCATTTTTACCAGGTGTCTTTGGTATAAATGAACCTATTATATTTGGTCTTCCAATTATGTTAAATCCGTTAATGTTAATTCCATTTGCTTTAATACCAACAATCAATATAATTATTACTTATTTCTGTATGACAGCTGGTTTAGTTCCACTTACAAATGGTGTACAAATTCCATGGACAACTCCACCAGTAATTTCAGGTTTCTTAGTATCAGGATGGCAAGGTTCAGTGTTACAATTAATATTAATAATTTTAGGTGTTGTACTTTATATTCCATTTATTAAGATGCTTGATAAGCAATACTTAAAAGAAGAAGCAGTAAATGCAGCAAATGACGAAGATGATGATATAGATTTTGATGATCTAACTTTATAAACTTAGGAGATGTTATAGATGAAGAAAGTATTATTAATTTTAAATCATGTACAAGCAGGTATGGGAAGCGATGAAAATGCTCATATACCACCAGCAGGAAAGAAGACAGCTATTGGACCTGGTAAAATGATGGAACCATTCCTAACTGATTTAGGTGGGGAAATAATTTCAACATTGTACTGTGGTGATTTATATTATAGAGATAATGAAGAAGAAGTTAAAAAGAAATTTGTAGCAATGGTTAAAAAGCTTAGTCCTGATGTAGTTGTATGTGGACCAGCTCTACATTATCCAAACTTTGGAGAAATGGCAGGAGGATTAGCTGAGGAAATTAATAATAATAGTGGGATTCCTGCATTTGCAGCTATGTCTGTAGAAAATCCAGGAACTGAAAAGTATAAAGATAGAGTAATAGTTGTTAAAACTCCTAAAAAGGGTGGAATCGGCTTAAATGAATCTATTGAAAATATATGTAAAATGGCTATTAAGTTAGCTAACAATGAAAATGTAGATGAATTAAAAAATAAGGTTTGCTTCTAGTAGACCTAGTATAGAGGGGATATTTATGAACAAGATTGATGAAAAAATCCTTCAATATAAGGAGGATATGATAAAATCCATTGAGAGACTTGTAAATATTCCTAGCATTGAAGGAGCATCTTGTATAGATGCTCCTTTTGGAGAATTTAGCAAAAAAGCCTTATTTGAAGCCTTAGATATATCAAAGGAGATGGGCTTTAAGACTAAAAATATCCAAAATGCTATAGGGTATGCAGAGTATGGAGATGGAGAAGATTACGTAGGTATAATTGGACATGTAGATGTTGTACCTGCTAATGAAGAAGGTTGGATAACACCACCTTTTAAAATGGATATAAGAGATGGAAAGCTTTATGGTAGAGGCGTATTAGATAATAAAGGTCCTATAATATCTTGTCTATATGCATTAAAAATAGTAAAAGATCTTAATATTCCACTTTCTAAAAGAGTAAGAATTATATTTGGTTCAAATGAAGAGACAGGTTTTAAAGATATTCCATATTATCTTATTAATGAAAAACCACCAATTTCAGGTTTTACTCCTGATTGTAAGTTTCCTGCTGTTTATGGCGAAAGGGGAATTTTAGATATAACTATATGCAGTAAAAAACTAAGTGATTCTGGTATTAAATCAATTAATGGTGGATTTAGAAGTAATGTGGTTCCAGATTTTATTCAAGTTGATTTTAAAGATGGTAAATCTATTACTAATAGGGGGAAAACAGCTCCAGGAAATGCACCTGAAAGTGGTATTAATGCTATTACAAGTTTATGTGAAAGCTTAAGATATGAAACCTCTTTATGCAAAGAAGAAAGAGAGTTTTTTAATTTTATATATAAAGTATTTCACAAGAATTATGATTTAAGCAACATAGGTATAGAATGTAGGGATGAAATATCAGGCAGTCTAGTAACTAACCCTTACTCTTTAAAGCTTGAGGATGGCATGCTTAAGTTATCTGTTGTGTTTAGATATCCAATGTCATATAGCTACAAAAGCATAATGGAAATAATAGGTGTATTATCAGAGTATTCTATTATAGAAAATAGAAGAATGGATTCTGTATTCTTTGATAAGAATGCTCAAATGCTAAATGTTATGAAGGATGCTTATGAAGAGGTAACAGGAGAAGATGGTACCCCTGTTACTACTACAGGTGGAACTTATGCTAAGGTAATGCCTAATATAGTAGCTTTTGGTCCTTCTTTTCCTGGTCAAAAAGGAATTGCTCATAATTCTAATGAATATATGATAATTGAAGATCTTATAAATATTACAAAGATATATGTTAGAGCTATAATAGGACTAGCAAACTAAGAATTAAAGCGCCATCACAGAACACAAAAAACAAGTTTTAGGACCTATGGTATGGATGAAAAAAGTGTATTATTTTAATGACTAGTGTGTTTTTATAAAGGCTGAAGTAGAAGTTTTTGACACACTTCTTTATATTACTACAGAAAGTACTTAGAAAATAGGATAAATAGGTATATACAGTGTTTTGGCACAGGTTTTGCTATTTAAATCTTCAGAAAGAAAAATCTTTATTTTCTTAGGAGGAATAGTTATGGAATTTAGAAAAGAGAGAGATTCTATTGGAGAAAAACAAGTACCTAGTAAGGCTTATTATGGAGTACAAAGCTTAAGAGGGCATGAAAACTTTAGAATTAGTGGTCAAACAATCAATAAGCAACTTATAAAAAATCTTTCTGTTGTTAAGAAAGCTTGTGCTATTACAAATTGTAATGTGGGAGAACTTAAAGAAGAATATAAAGAGGCTATAGTTAAGGCCTGTGAAGAAGTATATAGTGGTAAGTTTGATAATGAATTTATTATAGATCCAATTCAAGGTGGGGCTGGAACATCTTTAAATATGAATATAAATGAGGTTATTGCAAATAGGGCCAATGAGATTCTTGGATTTAGCAAAGGGGAGTATTATCCAATACATCCAAATGACCATGTAAATATGGGACAGTCTACAAATGATGTAATTCCTACTGCTGCAAGCCTTACAGCTTATGAACTTTTAAATGGCTGTATTGAAAAACTAATAAAGCTATCCTATGAATTTAATATAAAAGCAGAAGAATTTACAGATGTTATAAAAATGGGTAGAACTGAAATGCAAGATGCAGTACCTATAAGTTTAGGTTCAGAATTTAAGGCTTTTTCAATGGCAATAGGAAGAGATGTAAAAAGATTAGAAAGTGTTAAGGATTCATTATTAGAAGTGAATTTAGGTGGTACAGCTGTTGGTACTGGAATTACAGCAAATGAAAAGTATATAGATTCTGTAGTTTTAGAATTAAGCAATATATTTGATGAACATATAATACAATCATCAAACCTTGTTGATGGAACACAAAATTTAGATAAATATGCTGAGGTATCATCACAATTAAAGGTTTGTGCAGTTAATATAAGTAAGATTGCTGGAGATTTAATTTTAATGTCATCAGGACCAAGAGCAGGCTTTGGAGAAATAAGATTACCTGCAAGGCAAAATGGTTCCTCAATAATGCCAGGTAAGGTTAATCCAGTAATGCCAGAAGTAATGAAAGAAATATCATTCCAGATCATGGGCAATGATTTAACAATTACTATGGCTACACAAAGTGGTCAATTAGAATTAAATGCGTTCTATCCAATAGTAATTCATAATCTATATGAATCTCTTGTTATTTTAACTAATGGTGTAGAAACATTTATAGAGAACTGTGTTAAAGGCATTGAAGCTAATGAAAAGAGATGCAACAACTTAGTTGATGGAAGTATAGGAATAGTTACAGCTTTAGCACCAATATTAGGTTATGAAAAGTCAGCTGCTATAGCAAAGAAAGCTTTGAAAACAGGAAAGTATGTTAAAGAAGTTGTTCTTGAAGAGTGTGATATAAATGAAACTGAGGTTTCTAAGATACTAAATACAAGAGAAATGGCTAAAATATCTATAAATCATTAATTAAAAAAAGGAGTTATCGCTAGCAAATTTTTATCTGCTAATGCCACAGCTCCTTTTGTTTTTAGCAACACATTATAAATATGATTAAGAAAAGTAGTTCTGTTTCTGATAAATTAACATTATAGTATTTTTCAATTAGTCCCTTTATATTATTTGCAATTGAATAATATTCAGGATAATTCATCTTTAGCTTACTTATAGAACTAGTAGGGGAGTATTGAATGAAATCAATTCTGTCATAAATCATATCTACATGAATACTAAAGAAATTCTTTATAATATCATCTGTAAAGGAAAACTTTAGTTCAGGATTTTCTTTAAAAATACCATTAGTTAAATCTTCATATGCAGATGGATGAAAGTAGAAGTTATAGCTTGTACCATTATCTATAACTGCTTTGAAGTATTTAGTGAAATCTTCACGTATTTGATGAATATCAAGCTCCTTATTATTAGCTATTTTTATGGATATAGCTGTCATAAATTCTTTGTAGCTAAGTAAAATGGTTTGTTTTTGTTTTAAGAATGAATGACTTGTAATTTGTGAGTTCTTATCATATATAAAATAACCATCTGTATCTGCCATTAAATCCACAAGTCTTAGTGCATCTTCTTTTGGTGAAAGAAGGGAGGATTTAATATCATTTTGAAAGTCTGGACTATTTATTTTTATTTGCTTTTTGTGATGTATAAAATAGTCTGAATAAGCATTAGCTACAGCAAGTTTAATATCGCTTTTTAATTGACCTACATTATAGGGACAATTATATGATAATAAGGCTATCATGGAGTTTTTTGATACTAATACGGGCTTGTCTAATCTCAAACTTTCATCTTTAATAAACCTTTCAATTAAGGTTAGTCTTTCCTCAATAAATCTATCTTCTAGACTTGGCAGATAAATTTTAACTGGAATTCTTCTAATAAAAGTATCTAAAAGTGAGGCGTTTATATCCTTATTAGTAGCACATATAATTCTTGCAGAAGACTTTATTTTCTTAGAAACCTCTCCAAATCTTCTGAAATACCCTGTATCCATGTATACAAAAAGCATTTCTTGACCTTCTTTTGGCAAGTTATGTATTTCATCCAGAAATAGTATTCCACCGTCAGCTTCTTCAATTACGCCTTTTCTATCCTCAGTTGCTCCAGTATATGTACCTTTTTTAACACCAAATAATTGTGAACTTAAAAGCTGAGGGTTATTAGAATAGTCTGAACAGTTAAAATGCACAAATGGAATATCCTTTGTATTATCTAAGGAGTTAAAATACTCATGCATAAGTTTAGCTAACATTGACTTACCTACACCAGTATCACCAATTATAAGGGAATCCATTCCGTTAGGTGGATAAAGTATAGCAGTTTTAGCCAGCTTTACAGCCTCTGAAAGGGAAGGGGATAAATAGCATAAATTGTCCAAAGAGGATTTGTGAGTAATATCATTAGTATTTGGATTATTAAAAAAGTATCTTACAGGTCTTGAATTATTTTTAAATACCATTCCATTTTTAACTAGGTTATTTAAGTCTTTAGATACATTAGAACGTTCTAAATTAAGGTATTCACTTAGTTCTATAGTAGAAACACCTTCACCTTTATCTAAATCTTTTAAAGAATTGTAGACTAAATCTATTCTCTTCATAAATTCTTCCCCCTTTAATTCTTGTGTTTGTATAATTTATAATAGATATGTATTATAAATTATATGAAAACCAATACAAACTGTATTAAAAAAATAACACACTATAATTTGTAACATAATTATACAATACACTAATTTATGTTATCAATGAAAATATGAATTTAACTAGTATTTATATGCTTTATAATAGTTGGCATGTTAATTGCTATAAAAATAGACATCAAAATAATATTTGGGAGGATGAGGTTTATGAAATATGCAATGATAGCTACATGGAGAATGGCAGTAGAAGGAATAACAAGCTCTAAGGAAATATTAGAAAAGGGCGGTACAGCAGGTGATGCTATTGAAAATGCAATAAAGATGGTTGAAGATTATCCTTTTTATAAATCAGTAGGTTATGGTGGATTACCTAACGAAGATTGTGAAGTTGAATTAGATGCAGCATATATGGATGGAGATACTTTAGATATTGGTGCAGTTGCTGGTATAAAGGATTATAAAAATCCTATTTCAATTGCAAGAAAGTTAAGCAAAGAGAGATTTAATTGCTTCTTAGTTGGTGCAGGTGCAGAAGCTTATGCTCATAAAGAAGGGTTTGAAAGAGTTAACATGTTGACAGATAGAGCTAAGATGCACTATCAAAAAAGAAGAAAAGAAACAATAGAAAAAGGTTTAAGCCCTTATGATGGACATGACACTGTAGGTATGATAGCCTTAGATAGTGAAAAGAAAATGGTGGCTGGAACATCTACAAGTGGTTTATTTATGAAGAAAAGAGGAAGAGTTGGAGATTCTCCACTTTCAGGTTCTGGTTTCTATGTTGACAGTGAAGTTGGAGGAGCATCAGCTACAGGCCTTGGAGAGGATTTAATGAAGGGATGCATATCTTATGAAATAGTAAGATTAATGAAGGAAGGATATCATCCACAAGAAGCAGCAGATAAGGCAGTGGAAGACTTAAATGCAGAATTAAAGAGAAGAAGAGGTAAAGCTGGAGATTTATCTGTTGTTTGTTTAAATAACAAAGGGGAATTTGGTGTTGCAACTAATATTGATGGCTTCTCATTTTCAGTGATGACAGATGATATGGAACCAACAGTTTACGTATGTAAAAATGTTAATGGAAAAACTACTTATGAGGTGGCAAGTGAGGAGTGGTTAGATGCATATCTAAAGAGAATAAAGTCACCAATAACATTTGATTAAAAGAGGTAGAAAAGTATGTATGAAGCTTGTGTAGGAAATTATAATGAGGCAATTAGTGCTTTTAAAAGAGGTGCTAATAGAATTGAACTTTGTGACAATTTAATGGAGGATGGAACAACTCCAAGTGTTGGAACTATTAAAAAGACAATAAAGGATGTAAATATACCTGTTATGGTAATTATAAGACCTAGAGGAGGAAGCTTTGAGTATTCAGAAGATGAGGAAGAAATAATGCTTGAAGATATTCAGGTATGTAAAGAAAATGGTGCTTATGGAGTTGTAATAGGAGCGTTAAATGGAAAAGAAATTAATATGAATGTTACTAAAAAGTTAGTGGAAAGAGCTAAGCCTTTAAGCATAACCTTCCATATGGCTTTTGATGAAATAGAAGATAAGTTTAAGGCCATAGACCAATTAGTAGAATTGGGTGTAGATAGAATTCTAACTAAAGGTGGATGTGAAAATGCATTAGCAGGTAAGGATTCACTTAAAAAGCTAGTAGAATATGCAGATGATAGAATTACTATAATGCCAGGTAAAGGTGTTAATAAAGAAAATAGAGACTATATCTTAGAGTATACAGGCGCAAAAGAAATACATGGCACAAAAGTAGTATAAGTTTTGAGGTGGTATTTTGAATATATATGAAGAAGCTTTAAAGTTTCATGAAGAAAAGAGAGGTAAGCTAGAAGTAACTTCAAGGGTAAAGATTCAAAACGAAAAGGATCTTAGCTTAGCGTATACTCCAGGGGTAGCTGAGCCTTGTAGAGAAATACATAAGGATGTAACTAAGGCCAATATCTATACAAGAAAATGGAATACAGTTGCAGTTATATCAGATGGTACAGCAGTATTAGGGCTAGGAGATATTGGTCCTTTAGCAAGCTTACCAGTTATGGAAGGTAAGTGCGTACTATTTAAAGAGTTTGGAGATGTAGATGCAGTACCAATAGTACTGGATACAAAGGATCCTAATGAAATAGTAGAAACAGTTAAAAGAATAGCACCTTCCTTTGGTGGAATTAATCTAGAAGATATATCTGCACCAAGATGTTTTGAAGTTGAAAAAAGATTAATTGATGAGTTAGATATTCCAGTATTTCATGATGATCAACATGGTACAGCTATAGTTGTTTTAGCAGGACTTATAAATGCTCTAAAAATAGTTAACAAGAATCTAGAAGATTTAAAGATTGTAATTAATGGCTCTGGCTCAGCTGGAATTGCTATAGGAAAGCTTTTATTACATTCTGGTGTGAAAAATATTGTTATGTGTAATATAAATGGAGCAATTTATAGATGGATGGATTATGAAAACTCTTCTATAGAAGAAATAGCTAACATAACTAACCCTAACAATGAAAAGGGAAACCTTTCTAATGTTATTAAAGGAGCAGATGTATTTATTGGTGTTTCTGTAGGAAATATTGTTTCAAAGGATATGATAAAATCTATGAACAATGATGCTATAGTTTTTGCTATGGCAAATCCTGAACCTGAAATAAATCCAAATGATGCAAAAGAAGCTGGAGCAAGAATAGTAGGTACAGGAAGAAGTGATTATCCTAATCAAATTAATAACGTCCTTGCTTTCCCTGGAATTTTTAGAGGAGCTTTGGACGCAGGAGCTAAGAAGATTACTACTGAAATGAAGCTTGCAGCAGCTTATGCAATTGCAAATGAGATTTCTGATGATGAGTTAAATGAAGAAAATATTATTCCAAAGCCATTTAAAGAAGGCGTAGCTATGAAGGTAGCTGAAGCTGTGTTAAAAGAAGTAAAATAGATACTAGGGATTATGAGGAGAAATTGCTTGCAATTTCTCTTTTTTAATTATAAAAATACTGACTTATCATCAAAAAAATTATATACTTAATACATTAGTAATATGTAAATGATGTACCTAAAAAAGATCTAATATCTAAATCTAATGATTCTTTGTTTATGAAGATTAATAAGGAGTATTTAAAAGATACTTTTAATCATGAGCAGAATTTAATTATAAATGATGATGGTAAAAATATATTAGTAGCAGGATGTGCCCATAAGGGTATAACTAATATTCTTAGTGTTGGAGAAAATATCTGCAATGAATTTTTTGATTATGTTATTGGAGGGTTCCACCTTTTTAATCCAGTATCTAAAAAGTATGAAGATAATGAATTAATAACCTCAATAGGTTTTGAACTTAATAAGAGAAAAACTAAGTATTATACATGCCATTGTACTGGAACAAATGCTTTTAAAATCTTAAAAGAAACACTAAAAGATAAGATTAATTATCTATCTGCAGGAACAACTATAGAGCTGTAGATTATAGAGTGTTGAAAGGAGGTATTTAAGTATGACTAATGACTTTATTTTCCCAGAGTATAATGGGAAAAACTTCATAAATATAATTAATTCAATTAAACATAATTTTGGTATTAATGATGGGATAACTTTAGAAAATAAGAAGATAAAAAAAATACTTTTAAATAAGGAAAAGGTTGTTTTTATTTTAGTTGATGCCTTTGGATGGAAGTTTTATAAGAGTGTAAGAGAGGACTCTAAGTTCTTTAAGGAAATAAGGAAGAGAGGAATAGAAGAAAAGATAACATCCCAGTTTCCTTCAACTACTACTGCTCATGTAACATCAGTAATTACAGGTAAGGATGTTTCTACGCATGGATTTTTTGAATGGTTTACATATGATTCTAAGATAAATGAGGTTTTTACACCATTTCTATTTGACTATGAGGGTAAAGAAGAAATTTTGCCAAAGGATAACCTTTTTAAAGAGCTTAAAGAAAATGGGGTATGTAGCACAATTATTACACCAAATTATATTAATAATAGCTATTATTCTAGGGAGCTTTTTAAGGATGGAAAGGTAAAAGGCTATGATTCAGTAGAAGAGATGTTTGATATACTTCTTCAAGGGATTAAAAAGGATAAGGGTAAAAACTTTTATTATATTTATTATCCCCAAATAGATTCAATTGGTCATGAGTATGGCATGAGTTCTTATAAGGCTTATTTTGAGATAAATAATTTTATTAAAGCTTTAGATAATTTTTATAATAATGTCTTAGATAAAGGTGTAAATGAAGGGATTTTTATTTTATCAGCTGATCATGGACAAATGGAGATTAAAGATAGAATTTATTTAAATGAATTAATCCCTAACATAGAAGAATATATGCTTAAGGATTCTAAAGGGAGAAGTATTGTTCCTGTTGGGTATAATAGAGATATGTTCCTTTATATAAAGAAGGAATTTGAAACATATGTATATGAGTTGTTAAAGGAAAAGTTTAAAGATAAAGGGGAAATATATTTAGTTAAGGACTTAATAGATAAAGGAGTATTTATAAATCCATCAGAAACATTCTTAAGTAGGATGGGGAATATTGTTATTATTCCTTATGATGGATATGGAGTATGGTGGTTTGAGAAGGGCAAGTACGAGATATCCTTAAAGGGATCCCATGGTGGACTTACAAAAGATGAGATGGAAATACCATTATTAATTTATAATTTCGAAAACTTAGGATGTGATAAGTAATGAATTATGTTAAATATTTAAGAGAATATATTGGGCATAAGCCTGTAATATTAAACGGTACTTCTGTAATAGTTCTTGATGAAGAAAATAGGGTTTTACTACAAAAAAGAACATATCCTCAAAATAACTGGGGCCTTCCAGGGGGAATAATGGATATGGGAGAAACTATAGAGGAAACAGGAATAAGAGAAGTTTTTGAAGAGACAGGATTAAAGGTTTCTAATTTAAAATTAGTAAATGTATATTCTGGAGAAGATTTTTATATGAAACTTCCAAATGAAGATGAGTTTTATCTTGTTAATGCAGTTTATGTTACAAGGGATTATGAAGGAGAGTTACAAGTAGATAATGAAGAAGGAACTGAATTAAAATTCTTTCCTCTTGATGATTTACCTAAATATATGGTTAAAAGTCATAGAAGATTTATTGAAGAGTTGGTGGAGGAGAAGAAAATATAAAGTATAACAAATTGGGGTGAGGGGCAATGAAAAAGAGTATTACACCACTAGAATTCAAATATTCATTTGGAGGTATAATAACAGGATGAATTTTGCTATCAATAATGTCTATTTCATGACTATAGTTAGCATAATTTCTAAATCTGATTTAGATTGTAATTCACCTGTTGCATTTATACTTATTACTTTTGTTTCAGCTGTTATTTGTTTATTAATAGGAATAAAGAAAAACCTTTATATAAGAAAGATGAGAGTATGGAGAAATTATATGCTTAATATGCCTTCTGTAGATGGAAAAATTATTATCCATATGCTGGTGAAATATATACAAAAAATAAAAAAACTTTGCTATTTTGCAAAGTTTTTTTATTTTTCATCAACTAGTTTTTTTATTCCATAGAATACGAAAGCACCAACGCCTAAGTATAAAACTATTTTTATTACAGTAGCCACTGTTCCTATAAGTGCGCCTAAAACAATACCTATAATTTTAAGTGCTATAAGACCTAGTAAAATAAGTCCCGCAATTTTTAAAATATTTGACACCTTATTTCCCTCACCTTCTAGTTTATAATTTTATTATAATAGCTTGTACATTCAATCTCAATAAAAAAGAATGTATTATTGTAACTTTTGTTACAGACACTTATAGTAATATTGTTTATAATAAAAACAAAAACGGAGGAAAAAAGATATGAGTTTATTTTTAGGAAAAATACATTATTGGTTATTTAATAAAATTAAATGGTTTGAGGAAATAGAAGGTGAACTTTTAAAGCTTGATTCTACATTAAATTTAGAAGAATTAGACAAAATTTATGGAGAAAGAACTCCTAATAAACCTTTAGAAGAGATAATAGATACAAGCAATATTCATGGATGGTTACAGGAAAGAATTATAATAGCTGAAGGAAGAAATGCTTATATTACAAAGTGCTTAATAGATAAAGGGTATTTAAATTCAATTGAAAAAGTATATGAAACCCAAGGGGAAATGGCTGGAAAGGAAGTAAAATCTAATACTTCTATAAATGATGCTAGAGAGATATTCACTGAAATGAATAATTATATTCTTGATGGAATGCCTTGTGATAGAGTAAATAAAATTGTAGAAAACTCTGAAAATAAGGTAGTATGGAAAAGGAGAGTATGTGTTCATAAGGATATTTTTAATAAAGTTGGATTGGATGTAGGAGTGTTTTATTCATTAAGAGAGAAATGGATTAAAAATTTTGTAAGTGAAATAAACTCTAATTTTGAATATATCCATCATGAAGATGATACTATGGAAATCAAAAGGAGAGGATAAAATGACAGCAATAGAAATTATGATGGAAGAGCATGAAAACATATGTAGAATGCTAAAGGTAATAAGAAAAGAGTGCATGGGTATTTTAAAGGGTGATGATATAAACTATGAGCATTTTAATATGATTATAGGATTTATAAGAAATTATGCAGATGGACATCATCACAATAAGGAAGAAATAATACTTTTTAATAGAATGGTTGAACATTTAGGAGCTTTAGGAGAAAAAACTATTAAGAATGGAATGCTTGTAGAGCATGACTTAGGAAGATTATATGTTAGTTCTCTTGAAGAGGCTTTAATGAAGGTAAAGTCAGGTGATGAAGAGGCTAAGCTAGATATTATTGCAAATGCTATAGGATATTCAAATTTATTAGAAAGACATAAGACAAAGGAAGATAACGTGATTTATAAATTTGCTGAAAGACAATTATCTAAAGAAATAATGGAGCAAATTGATAAAGAAGCTTTAGAGTATGAAGAGAAGAATAAAAAAGTAAAAGAAGAGAATTTATTAATATTAGAAAAATTAGAATGCCTAGTGTAGGCATTCTAATTTTTCTACTAATGGTATTTTATATATCATCTACATCAGTTTCTTCCCCATATCTTACAGTTCCTTCTGAAGAAAAAGTATCTCTTGGATCCTTTTCAATGAAATATCCATCATTGGGTTCTCTTGATGGTTTTGAATACTTGGTAGAAGATTCTATTTGAACATTAGTCAAATCTTTTATTTTTTTCATTTTAGACATAACAATACCTCCTTTTAATATAAGGTAACCATTTGTAAAAACATATATTAAATAGAATTTAATAATATTTAACAAGTTATTTTGTAAGCTATTATTGTAGGATTCTACAAAAAATGCTATAATTCTATACGTAAACGCAAAAATTAATGCAATTTAAAATATACTAGAGGTGAAAATTCGAATGAAAAAATTAATCTTAGTAACGTCTCCACCAGCATGTGGAAAAACGTTTGTATCAAGAGAAATAGCAAAGGCACTACATAACATTGTTTATTTAGATAAGGATACAGTAATACCTTTATCTAAGCAAATATTTAGAGTAGCTAATGAAGAAATTAATAGAAGTTCAGACTTTTTTGAAGAGCATATTAGAAATTATGAATATGAAGTTACTATAGACTTTGCTTTAGAAGCATTAGAATATAATGATACAGTTCTAATTAATGCACCTTTTACAAGAGAAGTAAGAGATGCTGAATACATTCAAAATTTAAGAGACATGCTTGCAAAAAAAGATGCTAAACTAGTAATAGTTTGGGTTGAAACTGATAAGGAAGTTTGTCACCAAAGAATGATTGAAAGAAATTCAAGCAGAGATACTTGGAAGCTTGCAAACTGGGATGAATACATTGCGGGATGTAACTTTACAAGACCTGATATTGATGATTTAGTAATATTCAAGAACTCTTCTACAGAAGAATTTAATGAATCAATAAAAACTATAGTTGAAACTTTAGGGTAATATAAAAAAGGTTGTACCGATATCAAATAAAGGTACAACCTTTTTATGCTTATTTTTTACTCCAATAAGCTTTCGCCTCATCTTCTAACTTTTGCAGTCTTACATAATAATCAGGAAACTCATATAAATGAGCTAATGCAATTTTACCTGTTAAAACTGGATCATTATTAGTTACATTTGTATTAGAAAATCTTGTTCCATGTTCTAACTCAACATTTATCCCTTTAAAAAAGTCATTTAAAGTAAATTTTTCCTTTGAAAAATCAATATTAAGTTTTTGTGCAATTTTTTCTGCTTCTTCTAAAGTAAATGATGTTTTTTCTTTTTCGCCTCTAATAGACATAAGAACCCATTCTGTATGTTTCATAAGAAAAACTCCTATATTATTTTAAATTATTATATGATTCATTTAAGTTTAAGTGATGTATTTAATAGAAAAAACTGGGCAATATATTATGGAAATACTTATGAAAGGGTGAGAAAATTTCCATGAAAAAGAAGAAGAATGAAGTAAATCCTTTAATCGTTTTTGGTAGTTTAGCTGGTGCTACAGTTTTTGCATATTATATCGCTAAGAAATTTGGAGAGAAATCTTCACTGTGTAGTGTACAAGATTATAAGAATCATTATGGAAAAGAAGTTTATTTTGTAGGTGGAGGGCTAGCATCCTTAGCTGGTGCTGCTTATTTAATAAGAGACTGCAACATGCCAGGTGAAAATATTCATATACTAGAAGGTATGCATATTTTAGGTGGAAGCAATGATGGAGGTGGAGATGTAAGAAATGGCTTTATAGCACGTGGTGGTAGAATGTTGAATGAAGAAACTTATGAAAACTTCTGGGAACTATTTTCTAATATTCCATCATTAGAATTCCCAGATAAAAGTGTAACTGAGGAAATACTTAACTTTGATCATCTTCATCCAACCCATGCTCAAGCTAGACTTGTTGATAAAGAGGGTAATATATTAGATGTTAGTTCAATGGGATTTAGCACTAAGGATAGATTATTGCTTGGTAAGCTTATGATTACGCCAGAAAATACCTTAGATGATTTAACTATAGAGGATTGGTTTAATGATTCTCCTCATTTCTTTACAACAAACTTCTGGTATATGTGGCAGACTACCTTTGCATTCCAAAAGTGGTCTAGTTTATTTGAATTTAAGAGATATATGGAGAGAATGATATTCGAGTTCTCAAGAATAGAAACTCTAGAAGGGGTAACTCGTACACCATATAATCAATACGAGTCTCTAATTGTACCTTTAAAAGATTATTTATCTAAAAATGGAGTAGACTTTTCGATTAATGCAAGAGTTTATGATTTAGATTTTAAAGAAGGTAAGGGTATTACTGTTACTGCTATTTATATAGAAAATGAAAAAGGTAAGGGTAAAATTCAGTTAAACCCTGGAGATGTATGCATTGTAACAAATGGTTCTATGACAGATAATGCTACCTTAGGTGACCTTAATACTCCAGCTTTATATAAACCTAATAACCCAATGTCAGGTGAACTGTGGAAAAATATAGCTAAAAAGAAAAAAGGCCTTGGAAATCCTTCGCCATTTTTTGATTATCCAGAGGAAACTAATTGGGAAAGCTTTACTGTAACTATGAGAGGCAATAAGCTTTTAAAAATGATAGAACAATTCTCTGGTAATGTACCTGGTAGTGGTGCATTAATGACTTTTAAAGATTCAAACTGGTTAATGAGCATAGTTGTTGCAGCTCAACCTCACTTTAAAAATCAGCCACTAGACACTACAATTTTCTGGGGATATGGTTTATTTACTGATGTGGAAGGTGACTATGTAAAGAAAAAGATGAGAGACTGCACTGGTAAAGAAATATTAACAGAACTTCTTCATCATTTACATTTTGAGAATAAAATAGATGAAATAATGGAAACAGTAGTTAATGTAATTCCTTGTATGATGCCATATATAGATGCGCAATTCCAACCAAGAAAGATGAGTGATAGACCAAAGGTTGTACCTAAAGGCTCAACAAACTTTGCTATGATTAGTCAATTTGTTGAAATTCCTGAAGATATGGTTTTTACAGAGGAGTATTCTGTAAGAGCTGCAAGAATTGCTATTTATAAATTATTTGGTATTAAGAATAAAAAGATAATTCCAGTTACTCCATATAAGAGAAATTTTAAGGTGCTAAAGAAAGCCTTTGTAAAAGCATATAAATAAGAAGGATAATAAAGATTAGAAGGAAACACTGCTTAGGCTAGTGTTTCTTTTTATGTGAAAAATAAAGGAATGAAATTATGCTTGTTATTAGGGTTATTGTTAGATTAGGAATTTTATATTTTAAAATACAATAAATAATACTATAAATATATAGACATTTATCTATATGTAGAATAATATATAAAGCATATAGATGATTTTCTATATGTTTTTCTTTTTAAATATAGGAGGGATATAGTGAATAATAATTATGGGGAATATGCTTTGATTTTTAAGGCCTTAAGTGATGCAACTCGTCTTGAAATATTAGAAATGATTAAAACTAAGGAGTTATGCGCATGTCATATATTAAAAAAGTTTAACATAACTCAACCAACTCTTTCTTATCATATGAAAATATTAAAGGATGGTGAACTTATTAATTGTACTAAGAAAGGCTCTTGGATACATTATTCATTAAACCAGGAGAAAATCATTGAATTAGAAACTTTTTTTAGGTCTTTAAAGAAATAAAAAGGAGTGTGTATGCAAAAAATAGATTTAACTAAGGGTAAAGTAACAAAAGTACTAATAGCTACAGCAATACCTATTATGGGAAGTTCTCTTCTACAGTTTACTTACAACCTTATAGATATGCTTTTTGTTGGAAGGCTAGGAAGTGATGCAGTGGCAAGTGTTGGATCTTCAAGCTTTTTCATAGGTCTTGGATATTCTATAAATGCTATTGTTGTTATTGGTACAGGGATTAAGGTTGCTCATTCAATAGGAAATAGTGATGAAATTAAAACAAAAGGATATATTAATTCTGGACTCATATTAAATTTTATAATTGGATTAATATATTCCTTGTTTTTAGTCTTATTTGGTAAGGAGCTAATATCCTTTTTAGATTTAGGAAATCTAAGGGTTGAAAGAGATGGATATATATATTTAGCTCTTAGTGCACCAATGCTTTTCTTTGCATTTTTTAATTTGCTGTATACTAGAATATTATCTAGTTATGGTAATAATAAAATTCCACTTAAAATTAGCGCTGTTGGAGTTCTAACAAACATTATTTTAGATCCAATTTTAATATATACTTTGGGTTTAGGGGTAAAGGGAGCTGCTATTGCAACTTTAATATCAAATGTATTAATGTTTGCACTTTATAATATAAAATCAAATAAAATTTTATATTATGATTTTAAAATAAAATATAGTTTACAAAAGATAATAGATATAATAAAGCTTGGTTTTCCTATGTCCTTTCAAAGAGTGCTTTTCACTCTAGTAAATATTTCTCTTGCGAAGATAATAAGTAACTTTGGTTCAGATGCTATAGCGGCACAGAAGATTGGACTTCAAATAGAATCCATTACCTTCATGGTTATAGGTGGACTAAATGGTGCTATTTCAAGTTTTGCAGGTCAGAATTTTGGAGCGAAAAAATATAAAAGAATCTTAGATGGATATAATAGTGCATTAAGAATAGGATTAATATATTCATTGTTTATGGCATTAATTTTTATATTTATCCCAGGTTCTCTAGTTAGTTTATTTATTAAGGAAGATAATACTGCAAGGATTGCATGTGGTTATCTACAGATAGTTGGATTATCTCAGCTATTTAGCACTATTGAAATGGTATCAAATGGTTTGTTTACAGGAGTTGGTAATCCTAAGATACCAGCTACAATAAGCATTTTATTTACAGTTTTAAGAATACCAATGGCACTAATATTAATAAGAAGTATTGGTGTTAACGGAATATGGTTAAGTATTGCACTATCAAGTGTTTTAAAAGGATTAACAGCTTATTTATTATATATAGTTACAGTTAGAAAGGAGTATATAAATGCTTAATACATTTAAAGCTCTTTTCACTTCAGATGAAATCTTAAGAGGAAACTTTGGAGTTGAAAGAGAAGGTCTTAGAGTTGGTATAAAAGGAGAATTATCAAGAAATAAACACCCAAAGGTGTTTGGAAATAAAATTATGAATCCATATATTACAACGGATTTTTCAGAAAGTCAATTAGAGTTAATAACCCCTGTATTTAATACATCAAAGGAGGTATATGACTTTTTAAATGCTCTTTATGATATAGTTGCCCTTGAAATAGGAGATGAATATATTTGGCCAGAATCTATGCCTTGTATAATACCAGATGATAGGGAGATTCCTATAGCAACTTTTTGCAAATGTAAGCAAGGTGAAGAGGCTAGAGCATACAGAGAGGAACTATTAAGAAAGTATGGTGGAAAAATTCAATTAATATCTGGAATTCACTATAATTTCTCATTAAATGATGATGTTTTAAATAAACTTTATGAAAACTCATCTAAAAATGAAGATTTTAAAACTTTTAAGGATAACCTTTATCTAAAAATAGTTAGAAATTACTTAAGATATAGATGGCTTATTATTTATCTTTTAGGTAGTACAGGGGTAGTTCACTCTAGCTATAAGGGAGAATGTTTAAAGAAGTTAGACAATATTGCATATGAGGCATATTCCTGTGAAGGTATAGTTTCTTATAGAAATAGTGATTGTGGATATGGTAATAGGATAACTTTATTTGCAGATTATACTTCAACAAGAGAGTATGTAAATAGTGTAAAGAGGTTTATTAATGATGGCTTAATTCAAAGTCCTAAAGAATTCTATAATTCAGTTAGACCTAAGGGTAAAAACCCAAATAAAATATTGGATTCCTTATTAGAGGAAGGTATCCAATATCTTGAATACAGAAGTATTGATATTAATCCTTTTAGTAAGGGTGGTATTTCCTTAGAGGATTTAGAGTTTTTAGAATTATTTAACCTTTATCTTTTATTTAAGGAAGAAAGTGATTATAAGGATTGGCAAATAGATGGGCTTGAGAATCAAAAAAATATAGCTAGAAACGGTGGCTTAGATATAGAACTTGTACGTGATGGTGAAAAAGTTTCTAAGGTTCAATGGGGATTAGAGATATTAAACGAAATTAGAGATATTAATCATATTCTTAATTTAGGTAAGGGTGAGTTAATTGATGCTCAAATTGAGAAAATAAAGGATTATAAAAAGACAAACACTTATAGATTTATTGAATTAGTTAAGGAAAAGGGATATATTGATTCTCACTTAGATTTATCTAAAAAGTATAAGAAAGAAGCTTATGCTAAAAGATTTAATTTAAAGGGTTTCGAAGATATGGAGCTTTCAACTCAAATATTAATGAAGGAAGCAATAAAGAGAGGCATTAAATTTGATGTTTTAGATAGAGAAGATAATTTTATATCTTTAGAGAAGAATGGGAAGCTTGAATATATAAAACAAGCTACTAAAACTTCCTTAGATAACTATGCAACAGTACTAGCTATGAATAATAAGGTAGTAACAAAGAAAATTCTAGATAAAAAGGGTGTAAGAGTTCCAAAGGGAGAGGAATTTACAAACATTAATGAAGGTATTAGAAGAATAGAGAAGTATGTAGGTCTTCCAGTTGTAATTAAACCTAAATCAACAAACTTTGGCCTTGGAATATCAATATTCCCTGATGGTGGAAGCACGGAAGACTTAACTAAAGCCTTAGATTTTGCCTTTTCAAAGGACAATACAGTTCTTATAGAGGAATTTATTAAAGGAAAGGAATTTAGATTCTTAGTAATTGGAGATAAGGTCTCAGGTATTCTTCATAGAGTTCCTGCAAATGTTAAGGGGGATGGAAAACATACAATTGAGGAGCTTATAGAAATAAAAAATAAGGACTCTTTAAGAGGAAAAGGGTATAAAACTCCACTTGAGAAAATAGAAATTGATACCTCTGCACTTTTATATCTTAAAAACCACAATAGAGATATATATACTGTTTTAAAGGAAAATGAAGTGGTGTTTTTAAGAGAAAATTCTAATATAAGTACTGGTGGCGATAGTATAGATTTCACAGATATAATTCCAAATAGATTTAAGGAAATAGCAATAAAGTCCTCAAAGGCTATAGGAGCAAAAATTTGTGGTGTAGATATGGTAATAGAAGATTATACTGATGAAAGATCTAATTATGGAATTATAGAACTAAACTTTAATCCTGCTATACATATTCATTCTTATCCATATGAAGGAAAGGAAAGAAATGTAGCAAAGGATATACTTAATCTTTTAGGATTTAAGGAAAGCCAATGTGATTAAAATTAATTAATAGCATTAGATGGTAAAATATAAGCTAAAGGAAAGTTTTTTAAAAGAACTTCTCTTTAGCTTGTTTCATTATTTAACAATAATGACTTGAAGTACATATATAATAGGTAAAGCATATGAATACTAAGAAAGAACTTTATAATATTTATATATAACACAACAAATATTATGTAAAGTTAATTATGGAAATATGAAGAAAACACATTCTACAGTGTTTTCTTTTTGTTTTGTATTTCTTTCTTATATTATTAAAGATATTCCATTTCAATAAGCTCTAAATCTTCATCCATATATGTGGTTATAGTGGTAAAACCAACATTTCTATAGCAATTTATTGCTCTTTGATTCCAACTAGCTACTTGAAGTTTAATAGGTTTATCTCCATACTTCATTTTACACATATCTATTGCCATCTTAAGTATTTCTTCTCCTATGCCTTTACCACATTTATTTGGTTTAACTCCAATTCCTACTACAATATCTGTAGGAAAATTATCTATCCTTGTAAATCCAATTAATTCACCATTAGAATTTAGATATGCATTATAAAGCTCTTTTCTTAAACTATCATCACATAATGCATAGTTATTAATTTTCATCTGTTCCCAACTAGGAAGATTATAAATACTACATTCATCTTCATATTTCCAAGAAGTAATCTCCTTAGCTAAATTTTTACTCATTTGTTCTCTTCTAATCATAATTATATCACCCAACCATAAATGTAATATTATGATTATAACTCCATCTAAAATATAAAACAAATCTTAATATTGATAAACTGTTATAGTAGTAGTAGAATAGAAGTAACAGATTTAGGAGGTGTTATGATGTCTTTTTTGTTAAATGAAAAGTTACAAAGTAAAATAAATTATGGAATAATTGCACTTACTATAATTATTAATATTATAGCCTTATTTTATCTACCTAAAGAGATGGGAATACATATAAATACTCAAGGAGAAATAGATTCTTCTATTAGTAAATATATAGGAATATTAATAGTACCAATAGGAATGGCTTTACTATCTTTCTTACATAAAAATAAAGCTATAGAATCATCTAAGAAGCTTATGTATTTAATTACAAATATTATATTATTTTTTATAAATGGATATATGCTACTTTTTAATTTAACTTTATAATTTAAATCCATTAAAATCATAGGTTATATATAAACTTTTGGTACAAACTATTATTGTAAATAAATTTGCAAAAATAATTTGTAGGAGGTCTTAGTTATGAAAGCAAAAAGAAATATGAGAACTATGATGAAAAAGGCTGCTAGAAAAGCAAATCTTCTTATGGAAATGGGAGAAGATATGATGGATTTAATGATGAAAGCAAGAAAGTATAAAAGAATGACAAAAAAATAGATATTGTGAAGAAACTCAAGTTTTAACTTGAGTTTCTTTTTATGATTTAGGTTATACTATATCTTAGTGGAGGTAGCATTATGATTATTTTAAATGAAAAATTTTATGGAAGAAAAACCTTAGATGTGGCTGTAGATTTACTAGGAAAATATCTAATACATAATATAAATGGTCAATTAATAGGGGGTAAAATAGTTGAAACAGAAGCTTATACTGGGGTTACTGATAAAGCAGCTCATGTATATGGTGGAAGAAAGACTGAAAGGGTATTACCTATGTATGGAAGAGCAGGTACTTCCTATGTCTATAGAATATATGGAATGTATAATTGTTTAAATGCAATAACAGAGAGGGAAGGTGAACCTCAAGGTGTATTAATACGTGCTATTGAGCCTCTAATAGGATTAGATTACATAGCTAATATGAGATATAAAAAGAATTTTAATGAATTGGATAAAAAGCAAAAATTAAATTTAACCTCAGGACCTTCAAAGCTTTGCATGGCTCTTAATATAGATAAAAGGTTAAATAATATATTATTATTTGAAGGAGATTTATTTATTTGTGACATTGATGATGAGTTAAAATCTTTATTTGAAATAGAAGAAGAAAAAACAGGAGATATAATAAAAAGTAAAAGAATAGGAATTGATTATGCAGAAGAAGCTAAAGATTTTTTATATAGATTTTATTATAATGATAATCCATATGTTTCTAAAAAGGAGAAGAATGGCATAAAATTATATTAGTATTAATAGACTAATATGAAACAATCCTTTGAGGACGTGAATGAATGGAAGATTTATTAGATTTAGCACTTTTAATGTATTTAGATGAGGACCTTGTTCGTAACATGTCCTCATTTGTACTTAATGGATATATAGAAATTAGAACATCAAGAATTATTCAGGATTTAACTTTATCAGGAAAAGCAGGAATTGATTTAAGAGATCATTGCTTTGATGAAGACAGAAGAAGCGATGATGAAAGAGAGGGATATAAGGGAAGTAATATAACTTCTGCGGAACATTGTGAAAACACTCGTACTAATAACGCGGGAATTGAAAATAGAGAGTTTATTAGAAGAGAAGAAGAATTAAAACGTGTATTTACTACTTTTAATCTTCATGGAGAACTTATAACTCAATTAAAATCTTCAAATAGATTAAAATCATTTTATGATACAACAATAAATGAAGGTGATGTTTTTCCGGGAGATTATATACAAATTCATGGTAATTTAACCTCGGAATCAATTAATTCTTATCTTGATTCTGTATTAACTATTTTTGATTGTTTTGGTAGTGATACTCTTGATAAAATGATACCTAAGGACCTTAATGGAAACTTAAATTTTAAAAATATGAATCATCTACTTAGTCATTTAAGTGAAATTCTAAATAAAAATTCAACTCAAGATTTAATACTGCAGTGTGGGGATACTCCAGTTGTTCTTAATGTCAATAATAATTTCTTTATGAACAATAGTTCCTATATTTTTGATAAGGTTGATTGTCCTTGCACAGTATACGGTAAAGTTATAAATGTTGCTCCTAATGGTAAATGCATAAGCCTTTTAAGAAAAACTGCACAACATGATTATTATGAGAATTTTTTAAATAACTGTTGTCCTTTTTGTGATCAATTAACTAGCAATGGTATATTAGTGCCTAAAATGCCAAGATTAAAATGTGAAGGGGTTTCTATAATTGTAGTCCCAATAAGTATATGTTTATAAAAGAGAAATTGAAAATCATTCAATTTCTCTTTTAAAATTTGTAAAACTTTACATTTATATATTTATTAAATTCAACATTTTATTTACCAAATGATTTATAATAACCTTAAATTATGGTAAAATAAGCATAAATAAACATTATTTTAAAGGGGCTGTTAAAGTGGAAAACAAAATAAGAGTAGGAATAGTTGGCTACGGAAACTTAGGAAAGGGCGTTAGAAAGGCTATAAATCAAAATACAGATATAGAACTTAAAGCAGTTTTTACAAGAAGAGAAGTGAGTAAAGTATCGGAAAATGATAATTTAATGGTTCATATCTCTAAAATTGGTGACTTTAAAGATAAGATTGATGTAATGATTCTTTGTGGTGGTTCTGCAACAGATTTAGTAGAACAAGGACCAATGGTTGCTGAGATGTTCAATACTGTAGATAGCTTTGATACACACGCTAAAATACCAGCTTATTTTGACAAGATGAATGAAGTTAGTACTGCTTCAGGAAATTTAAGCATAATATCTGTAGGTTGGGATCCAGGGTTATTCTCATTAAATAGACTTCTAGGTAATGCTGTTTTACCTAATGGTAAAGATTATACCTTCTGGGGAAAAGGTGTAAGTCAAGGTCATTCAGATGCAATTAGAAGAATCCAAGGTGTTAAAAATGGGATACAATATACAATTCCAATAGAAGCTGCCCTAGAAAGGGTAAGAAGTGGCGAAAATCCAGACCTTACAACTAGAGAAAAACATTTAAGAGAATGTTTTGTTGTTGCAGAAGAAGGAGCAGATCAAACAAAAATTGAGGAAGAAATAAAGAATATGCCAAATTACTTCTCTGATTATGATACAACTGTTCACTTTATAACTGAAGAAGAACTTAAAAGAGACCATTCAGGTATGCCACATGGTGGATTTGTTATAAGAACAGGGGAAACTGGAGAAGGAACTAAGCAAAGAATTGAATTTTCACTAGAACTAGGAAGTAATCCAGAATTTACTTCAAGTGTTTTAGTTGCATATGCTAGAGCTATATCTAAGTTGGCTAAAGAAGGTAAAAAAGGTGCTTTAACAGTCTTTGATGTTCCATTTGGATATCTTTCATCAAAGACACCTGCAGAACTTAGAAAAGAATTATTATAGAATTTAGGAGCTGATTATATGAAATCAATATTAACAGTAATAGGCAAAGACCAGGTAGGAATTATAGCAGGAATAAGCTGTGAATTACAAAAGTGTAATATAAATATTTTAAATGTTACTCAAACAATAATGGATGGGTATTTTACAATGATTATGATTTTAGATGGAGCTAATGCAAATGCTTCCTTTGATGAAGTAAGAAAAAGCCTTCTTAAAAAGGGTGAAGAATTAAAGGTTGATGTAAAGATACAAAGAGAAGAGATCTTTAATTCAATGCATACACTATAATTAGGGGGCTACATAATGAATACAAATATTAATTCTCAAAATATTTTAGAAACAATAAAGATGATAGATGAGGAAAAATTAGATATTAGAACAATAACTATGGGAATATCTTTATTGGACTGTATCCATCCAGATGGGAATAAAGCTAGAGAAAAGATATATAACAAAATAGTCTCTTCTGCCAAGGATTTAGTAAAGGTTGCAAAGCAAATAGAAGAAGAGTTTGGTATTCCAATAGTTAATAAAAGAGTTTCAGTTACTCCTATTTCAATAATTGCAGGAGCTACTGATGAGGAGAACTATGTTGAGTTTGCAAAAACTTTAGACAAAGCTGCAGAAACTTTAGGTATAGACTTTATAGGTGGATTCTCTGCACTTGTTCAAAAGGGATATACTAAAGGTGATAGAATTTTAATTAAGTCTATTCCAAAAGCTTTAGCCGTTACAAAGAAGGTATGTTCTTCTGTTAATGTTGGTTCATCAAAATGTGGTATTAACATGGATGCAGTAAGGGATATGGGAGATGTAATAAAAGAAACAGCAGAGCTTACTAAGGAAACTAAGGGATTTGGATGTGCTAAATTAGTTGTATTTGCTAATGCAGTTGAGGATAATCCATTTATGGCTGGTGCTTTCCATGGTGTTGGAGAAGCAGATAAGGTTATAAATGTTGGTGTGAGTGGGCCTGGAGTTGTTCAAAGAGCAATTGAAAAGGTTAGAGGAGAATCTTTTGATGTACTTGCAGAAACAATTAAGAAAACGGCATTTAAAATAACAAGAATGGGAGAGTTAGTAGCACAGGAAGCTTCTAAGAGATTAAATGTTCCTTTTGGAATAGTTGACCTTTCTTTAGCACCTACTCCAGCTATTGGTGACTCTGTTGCTCATATATTAGAAGAGATGGGACTTGAAACTGTAGGTACTCATGGTACTACAGCTGCCCTTGCAATGCTTAATGATGCAGTTAAAAAGGGAGGAGTTATGGCATGTAGTCACGTTGGTGGATTAAGTGGTGCTTTCATACCAGTATCTGAGGATGCAGGTATGATAGATGCAGTTGTTAATGGTTCACTAAACTTAGAAAAGCTTGAAGCTATGACATGTGTATGTTCAGTTGGATTAGATATGATTGCAGTTCCTGGATATACTCCATCATCTACAATAGCTGCCATGATAGCTGATGAAGCAGCCATTGGTGTTATTAATAATAAAACAACAGCTGTTAGAATAATTCCTGCTCCAGGATGTGAAGTTGGAGACATGATTGAGTTTGGAGGACTTTTAGGTACTGCACCAGTAATGAAGGTAAACTCCAATTCATCAGAAGACTTCATTAAAAGAGGTGGAAGAATACCTGCTCCAATACATTCATTTAAAAACTAAAAGGGATAATAAGGATTAGAAGGAAACGCTGCTTTTTGTTGGTGTTTCTTTTTTTGTTTTGCTTTAGGAAATTGGACAATGGATTGACTTAATTTATATGAGAAAATATAATAGCATAAATATATATTTATATAAATATATATTTAAACCTTGATATCCTTATATATTTATTTAAATACTCATAAAAATTATTTGTGAGTTGGCTGCTAGAGTTTTCTATTTTAGAAAGTTGAACAAGAATTTTATTTTAAAATCTCACCTGTGGGTGTAGGATGAAATTAAGTTTAATAGTCAATATTATAAAAGAATATTAATGTTTTTAATATTAACCATTAACAATCTTTATGTTATACTCTTTTTAGAATATAAAACCAATGGAGGTAGACAAATGAAAAAAATGATTTCATGGAACGTTAACGGTTTAAGAGCTGTTGTTGGTAAAGGGTTCCTAGATATATTTAATGAATTATATGCAGATATATTCTGTCTTCAAGAAACTAAGTTACAAGCAGGCCAAATAGATTTAGATTTACCTGGATATCATCAATATTGGAACTATGCAGAAAAGAAAGGTTATTCAGGTACTGCAATATTTACTAAAGAAGAACCTTTAAGTGTAACTTATGGAATTGGTATAGAAGAGCATGATAAAGAAGGAAGAGTTATAACTCTAGAATTCCCTGATTACTATGTAATTACAGTATATACTCCTAATTCACAAACTGAATTAGCAAGACTTGATTATAGAATGACTTGGGAGGATGCATTTAGAGCATACTTAAAAGGTTTAGAAGAAAATAAACCAGTAATAGTTTGTGGTGACTTAAATGTTGCGCATAAAGAAATCGACTTAAAAAATCCTAAAACTAATAGAAAAAATGCTGGATTTACTGATGAAGAAAGAAATAAGTTTACTGAGTTGTTAAGTTCAGGATTTATAGATACATTTAGATTCTTCTATCCAGATCAAGAAGGAATATATTCTTGGTGGTCATACAGATTTAAGGCAAGAGAAAAGAATGCAGGATGGAGAATTGACTACTTTGTAACATCAGAATCCTTAAAGGATAGATTAGCCGGTGCTAAGATTCATACAGATATCTTTGGATCAGATCACTGTCCAGTTGAATTAGAAATTAATTAATCTTAATAAGATTAATAAGGGAAACTATAGTTGAAAATAAATATATAAACCAATAAGGAAGAGAAATTGCAAAAGCAACTTTTCTTCCTCATCCATATTATCCTTCTTATCTCTATTATCTTTTTTATATTAAACCTTTCTTTTCTTACTTTTAATGCTAGTTCTAAACAATAAATGCATTAGAGCTCTTCCGTTAAAAGGTATAAGTGGATAAAGATATGGTTCACCTGTAAATGTTCTAGTTGTCGCAAGTAATATAATACCAAGGATTAATCCACCAATAAGTCCCTTTAATCCAAATAGTGAAGTTAATATTAATAGCAATATCCTAAAGAACTTTATTGCAAATCCTAGTTCAACAGATTGCTGAGTAAAGGTAGCTAAAGCAACTATTGCCATATAAAGTATAGTTTGAGGTAAAAACCACCCAGTCTTTATTGTAAAATCACCTAAAATTAATGCACCAACAACAGATAAGGACATACCTAAAGAGTTTGGAGTGTTTAATGATGCAAGCCTTAACCCATCAATTGCAAACTCCAGTAATAAGAATTGCCAAAATATCGGTATATAGTATGGGTCAGTTGGAAGTAAAAATCTATGATATTCTGGTAAGGTTTCAGGATATTCTGTAATTAATAAATATATTGGAGTAATAAATAAAGTCATAAGTAAAATAGCATTTCTAAGAAACCTTAAATAATTTCCTGTTAATATAGGTGAATAATAATCATCAACATCCTCTAAGAAATCAAATACACTAGTAGGAAGAAGCATAGCTGAAGGATTGTTATCAACTAGAAGAGCAATTTTACCTTCTAATATATGAGCTGCAGTAACATCAGGTCTTTCTGTATATCTAACTTTAGGAAGTGGATTATACCAAGTCTTTTTACTAATGCATTCTATTAAGCTCTGATCTCCTAATGTTAATGCATCAACTTCAATTTCAGATAATTGTTTTTTTACAGTTTCTAATGCTTCTGGTTTAGTTCTATCTTCTATAAAGACAATTGCTACATCTGTTTTAGACTCTCTTCCAACAGAAACCATCTCAAATCTTAGTTTTGGATCTCTTATCCTTCTTCTTATTAATGCACTATTAAATACTATAGTTTCAACAAAACCATCTCTTGCTCCTCTTAAAACTTTCTCTTTATCTGGTTCTTCAGGACCTCTAGAAGGATAAGTTCTAAGGTCAATCATTATGCACTTATCTAAATTCTCTACAAACATTGCAGTTTGACCAGAAAGAAGGGCTTTAATTATATTTCCAAAATCCTCTTCCTCTGAAACTTCTATGGCACTAATACAATTTGTAATAATTTCTTCTGCAGTTTTTGCTTTTGCTATATTATCTTCTTTGTATACACAAAAGCTTTGTATCAATGATTGAAGGGATTCATCTTTAACAAATCCATCTAAAAAGAATAAGCTAATATGTCTACCTTTAAGATTTAATTCCCTATATAATACATCAAAAGACTTACCAAAACCTATTTCTTCTTTAAAATATGTTACATTTTCTTTATAATCATTACTTATTTTCATATTCCCACCTCATAACCTTAGGATACTCATCTTGTAAAATAATATACTTTCTTGTAAAATGCATAGTATGACTTTAAATAGAAGGTGGCACAAATGATAGCAATAAAATTAGAAAAGAATAAAAGAAATGAACCAATTTTAAAACTAAAGGTTACAGAAGAAGATTTAAAGGATAAGTCATTTCTTAAGAGAGCTTTAATGGAAGGTACATCTCTAAAGGGAGAGTATAACTATAAGGTTCCAATAAGATTTTTTCTTCCAATTATAAATAAATTAGATACTAAGGAATATGAAATACATAAGGATTCACTAGACTTTTTCCTAGAATTTTCTGATGATTATGACGAAAAGTATTATTACAGAACTGAAGCTGATGCAAGATATATGAAGCGCTGGAGAGAGGAAGGATGTCCTAATATTTATAAAACTATTATAGATATTAATAATAAGAAAATATATAAAGAAATTGCTTTTAAAAGAATAGGAAATACTTTTTCTTCAGCATTTGAGTAATAGTTCATATTCCTGTATAATTATAGTTGTTTAAAAGGGATGGGAGGATATAATTTTGGAAAGTAATACATATAAGCTAAAATTACAAAAGGTAAAGGGAACATGGACTACTTATCTTTTTGTATTAGGTATAGGTACCTTCTTCTTAGATTGGAGGCTTGGAATAGCAATAGTATTAGTTGGAGTTGCCTTTACAATTAAATTTAAGAATGACCCTGACAATAATTCAGCTTTGTTTTATAACTACGCTTTAACCCTTTACTCAAAAGGGGATGCAAAAAAGGCAAAAGATGCCTTAAACAATGCTATATACTATAGAAAAGATAATAAAGAGGCATACTTTTTCTTAGGGTGCTTATATTTTGATGAAAAGGACTATACTAACGCCTTAACATATTTAAAAAGAGGTGGAGTAAATAAGGTAAAAGATCCAAGCTTAACCTATGTTTTAGGAAGATGCTATTATCATACTGAAAACTATAAAGAAGCTATTAAGTATTTAACTATGATTACATATGAAGGTAATGAGTATCTTGAAAATGAAAGATTAAGCACTTTAGGCTATGCTGCCTGTGAAGCTGAGGAATATGAACTTGCATATGATTCACTAAGTAAGGTGAAAATTGACCTAGATGAAATTAAAGGAGATGCTTTAGAGTATTGTTACTACTATGGAGAAGCATGTTATTATACAGATAGGGATGAGGAAGCAAAGGAATATCTAGGTAAGGTATATGAAAAAGATCATTATTATAAGTATATAGATGTATTTTCAAAGGAAATAGAATTTAATTAAGTAGAAAGCACTGCTATTACAGTAGTGCTTCTTTTTAATTCTTCATTATTTTTGAAACTTATGCTAGTATATGAATATATAAAGGTTACATAAAGAGGAGAATATATATGAATTTAATTACACTAGAAAATATAAGCAAAAGTTATAGTGAAAAAACATTATTAAACAATGTTTCACTTGGTATAAATGACGGGGATAAAATAGGTATTATAGGTATAAATGGTGCTGGTAAGTCAACCCTTTTAAAAATAGTAACAGGAAAAGATGAATTCTTTGATGGAAGTGTTACAAAGGGGAAAAATGTTAGGATAGAGTTTCTTTCTCAAAGTCAAGATTTTCAAGATGATGCAACTGTATTAGAGCAAATCTTTAAGGGTGATAGTAAAGAAATGAAGCTTTTAAGAGATTATGAAGAAACTCTTGAAAGCCTAAATTCTTCACATTCTAATTTTGATGAGCTTAATGAAAGGCTAATAAAGCTTCAAGGTGAAATTGATGGATTAAATCTATGGGAACTTGAAAGTGAAGCTAAAAGCATATTAAATAAACTTGGAATAACTAAATATGAGGAAAAGATAAAAAATCTATCTGGAGGACAAAAGAAGAGAGTTGCACTTGCTTCTGCTCTTATTACTCCTTGTGATTTGTTGGTATTAGATGAGCCTACAAACCACTTAGATTCAGATTCTATAGAGTGGCTAGAAGAATATTTAAATTCTAGAAAGGGTGCATTAATTATGATTACTCATGATAGGTACTTCCTTGATAGAGTAAGTAATAGAATAGTAGAGCTTGATAGAGGAAAGCTATATACATATGAAGGTAACTACACTGCTTTCCTAGAGAAAAAGATGGAAAGAATTGAAATAGAAGAGGCTCAAGAGGAAAAGAGACAATCTCTAATTAAAAAAGAGTTAAAATGGGTAAAAAGAGGTGCTAAGGCTAGAACTACAAAACAAAAAGCAAGATTACAAAGGTTTGATGAATTAGTTAATCATGAATATGTAAAAAGAGAAACAGATGTGGAAATGTCTTTTATAGGAACTAGATTAGGTAAGAAGATAATTGAAATTAACCATATAAATAAAAGCTTTGATAATAAAGAATTAATACATGATTTTAGCTATATCTTCACTAAGGAGGATAGGGTAGGTATTATAGGTAATAACGGAGCTGGAAAAACAACGCTAATTAATATGCTTAAGGGAGCTTTAAATCCTGATAGTGGAGAAATAGAAGTTGGAGAAACAGTAAAGATAGGATGCTTCTCGCAGGATGACTCTCATATGGACCCTAACTTAAGAGTAATAGATTATGTTAAAGAAGGGGGAGAATATATCCCTGTAGCAGATGGAACAAAAATAACTGCATCTACAATGTGTGAAAGATTCCTATTTGATGGAACTATGCAGTATACAAAAATAGAAAAGCTATCTGGTGGAGAAAGAAGAAGACTTCATCTTTTAAGAGTTTTAATGGAAGCTCCAAATGTTCTTCTACTAGATGAGCCTACAAATGATCTGGATATTAATACACTTAATATATTAGAAGACTTTTTAGATAGCTATATTGGTGTAGTAGTTGTTGTTTCCCATGATAGATACTTCTTAGATAGAGTGTGTAATAAGATATTTGCATATGAAGGAAATGGGGAGATTGAGACTTATAACGGTAACTATAGCGATTATAGTATTAAAGTAGAATTAAAGAAAGCTAATAAGGAAAAAGAAGTTAAAAAAGAAAAGAAAGAAAATGCTCAAAGAGTAAGAGAAAGAGATTCAAGGCCAAAATTTAGCTTTAAAGAACAAAAGGAATATGAAGAAATTTCTTCTGTAATTGAAAATCTAGAAAATGAAATAGCAAATATAGATAAATTAATGCAAGAAAATTCAGCAAGTTACTCAAAACTACAAGAACTTATGACTGAAAAGGAGAAATTAGAAGAAGAACTTCTATATAAATATGAAAGATACGAGTATTTGGAAGATTTAGCCCAAAGAATTGAGGAATATAAGAATAATAATAAGTTATAATTATTTGGGAAAACAATTGGAAATTAATTCTAGATGGTTTATAATTAAAGTAGGAGTTTGGGAATAATAGTTTATTTATGGGGTGTATAGGGACTATGAAAGAGAATAATGGTATAAATGAGAATATGCAGAGTAGTTCTGAGCTTGTTGCAGTAACTACTAATAATAATGTTACAAAGGAATACCTGGATAAAAGCAAGAAGTTATTAGAAGACTTTAAAAACATGCAAAATGTAATAATGGAAGCTCAAGGACCTGATATTTCTATACTTATTAAGGTTGCTCAAAACAATCTTACTAAAACTGCCATGGAGCAAGCAAGTGATATGATTAAAGAGTTTCAAGGGAATTTTAATGAAGATTCTGTTGAAGACTTTATAGAGCATTCAATATCTTTAATTACTTCTATAGAAACTGCAAATTATTTATATGGAAGTATTATCGATGTTCAAGATATAAGGAAATATATATCTGCTAAAGTTACCAAGCAAATAGTTATAAGAAGTCGTAAATTATTAGAACTACTAAAGGTTACTAATTTTGAAGATAAGGTAAAGCTATCAATACTAGTAGAGCAGCTTAATCTTTGTATTAAAGTATTTGACTATTGCTGGGATATCTATCCTAAGAATATAAGATCCTTAAAAGAAACTAATAATATAATTGAAGTTATGATAACTAATAGAATAAAACTAGGTTTAGATAACTACAATATTGAAGTTTTAAGAATGATGATAGATAGAAACACCTCAAAAATTGAAGCTTCAAAGGTCAAGAAAGTAAATAATGATACTATAGTTGGACAAGCGATGAATAATAATTCAAATGTTACTTCAAAAGATACAGAGGGAGATAACATCATTGTTGCCAATGATAATTCATTCTTTGCAAACTTTGACATAGAGGAAGATAATTCAACTACAGCTTTAGTACAAACAAATAATACTATAACTGATAGATTTATAGATATTACCAATAAGGTTATTAAAGAGGTAACAGAAAGTTCATCCAATGATTTTATGAACATAGCATTACAGAAGTTTTATTCTATCATAGGTGCTATAGAAACAATGAATTATCTTAAAGGTGATATAGTTGATAAACATGCCGTTTCATTAAATATATCTAATCTTTTAACAGAGATGATTTTCTCTAACTATACAGCTATAAAGCATAGTTGGGATGAAATGGTTGATAAGAGTCCAGAGGACTACACAGCTTATGCTAAAGAAGTTAAGAAGTATTGTGAGATATTAGTTGAAGCTTATGAAATGAGTAGAGATAACATAAATGCACTAAAAAAATGCGTTACTATAGAAAATGATTTATATAATATGAAGAGTGAATTCAGCTTTAGGAAATTTGAGGTTGAAAAACTTAATAAATCAATAGACAAGCATTTAGAAATAATTAAGAAAAAAGATACTTCATTTACACTTGAAAGAAAGAATCCAGAGAAGGAAACAAAGAAGAAAAAGGGAATATGGGCTAAGATATTTAGTTAGTTATTAAAAGGTGGTGTTGCAGGAATAATAGGTTCTTTATTTTACTCATGGCATATGAAAAGAAGAAACAAAGCTAAAAAGTCAATTAATATAGATTAAAATCCCCTG
>NZ_JAHAIF010000009.1 GCF_018372875.1 Clostridium sp.
ATGATTTTAGAACATATACCTACAGAACAAATATCATTGTGCTATGATATTGTGGAATATGCTAAGAACATGTTAAACTGTGAACTTAATGATTATATTTATGTAACATTAACTGATCATATAAGTTATACATTAAAATTATTTGATGAAGGGATAGAAAGACCCAACATATTGATTTGGGAAATAAAAAAGTTTTATCCTAAAGAATATAATATTGGATTAAAGGCTTTAGAGTTTATTGAAAGTGAACTTGGTAAAAAGCTTAATGAAGAAGAAGCCGGAAATATTGCACTTCACTTGATAACAGCTCAGATTAATGGAAAAAGCGATAAAACTGATATTGCTTATAATATGACCAAAAAGATTCAGGATATACTAAATATTGTGAAATATACATATGATATTGAATTAGATGAACACTCTTTAAACTATGAAAGGTTTATTACTCATTTAAGATTTTTCTTTAAAAGACTTAATAATAAAACACAGTATAGAAATGAAAATGAAGACTTTCTTTTACCACAAGTAAAGGAAAAATATAAAGATGCATATAAATGTATGCTTAAGATAGAAAAATATTTAAATATAGAGTTAAGTCATGAAGAACAGCTTTATTTGACACTTCATATTAAGCGTATTGTAAATAGATAATAATAGAAATAATTAAATATTTAGGATTGTTACTGTTAAATCAGGCAAGACCATTAGGTTTAAAAATACAAAAGAAATTTAGTATTATTAAACTTTAGGTCTTGCTTTTTTATATATAGATTATGATTAATTTAAAAGGAGCGATTGCTTATGAAATACGAAAATCTTGCAAAAGAAATAATTAAAAATGTTGGTGGTAAAGAAAACGTTAGTGGTTTAACTCATTGTATAACTAGATTACGTTTTAAGTTAAAAGATGAAAAAAAGGCTAACACCGATGTATTGAAAAATATGGATGGTGTAGTTACAGTTGTTCAAAGTGGTGGACAGTATCAAGTAGTTATAGGAAATCATGTTCCAGATGTTTATGCAGATGTAGTTTCAGTTGCAGGACTTTCTGAAGGGGCAGGAAATAATTCTTCAGAAAAGATGAAGACTTTTGATAAATTAATTGATATTATATCAGGAGTTTTTCAACCAGTACTTGGAGTATTAGCTGCAACTGGTATGATTAAAGGATTTTTAGCAATGTTTGTTGCTTTGGGATGGTTAAGTACTGAAAGTGGTGCTTACACTATACTACAAACAATTGGAGACAGCTTATTTTATTTCTTTCCAATATTCTTAGGACTTACAGCAGCTAAGAAGTTTAATGTAAATCAATTTGTAGCTATGGCAATAGGTGCATCTCTTGTTCATCCTACAATAGCAGGTATTGCAGGTAAGACAATTGAATTCTTTGGTATTCCAGTTATAATGCCTTCAGGTGGTTATACTTCAACTGTTATTCCAGTTATAATTTCAATTGTATTTGCATCTTATGTTGAAAAGTTATTTAAGAAAATTATTCCGGATATTGTTAAAACTTTTATTGTTCCAATGTTAACTTTAGTAGTAGTAGTTCCTGTTACTTTTTTAGCTATAGGACCAGTAGCATCATATGCTAGTGAAATATTAGGAAATATAACATTAACTATTTATAATTTAAACTCAACTATAGCAGGTTTATTCATCGGTGGATTCTATCAAATATTTATTATGTTTGGTTTACATTGGGGATTAGTTCCAATAGCAATGAACAATTTCACAGTTTTAGGATATGACCCAATTGTAGCTACTTCAGTTGCAATATGTTTTGCGCAAACAGGTGTAGTTTTAGCAATAGCATTAAAAGCAAAAAATAAGAAATTAAAATCATTATGTGTTCCATCAATCATTTCAGGATTCTTTGGTGTTACTGAACCAGCAATTTATGGTATTACATTACCAAGAAAAAAACCATTTATAGTAAGCTGTATAATAGGTGCAGTTACAGGAGGTATCCTTGGTTTCTTTGAATCTAAAAAATATATGCCAGGTGGTTTAGGAATATTTGTTTTACCGAACTTTATAGGACCAAATGGAGCTGACAAAGGATTTTATGGAGTTGTTATAGCAATGGCAGCAGGTTTAATTTTAGGATTTTTAGCAATGTTATTTGTAAAATTAGATCCAAAGGATATGGAAGATAATAATTCTAATACAGATGGTTCACAGGATAGTGAAAATACATTAGTTAAACAAGAAGTTATTTCAAGCCCATTAAAAGGAGAATTAACAGAGCTAAAAAATGTTGAAGATGAAGCATTTGCTTGTGGTGTATTAGGTAAAGGTATAGCAATAATGCCAACAGAGGGGAAAGTTGTAGCTCCAGCAGATGGAGTACTTACAACACTATTCCCAACAGGACACGCTATGGGAATTACAACTAATAATGGAGCAGAAATATTAATACATGTTGGTATGGATACTGTAAAATTAGAAGGAAAACACTTTACATTAAAAGCTAAACAAGGAGACACAATTAAAAAAGGACAGACTTTAGTAGAATTTGATATTAATGCAATTGAAAAAGAAGGATATTCTTTAATCACACCAGTGATTATAACAAACTCAGATAATTATTTAGATGTTGTAGAAACAACTAATAATAGTGTAGATGCTGGAGATGAGCTTCTTACAGTTGTACATTAGGATGGATATAACATGAGTTTTCCAAAAGATTTTTATTGGGGTGGTGCTACTACTGCCAATCAATATGAAGGTGCATATAATGTAGATTGAAGAGGACTAGCACCTCAATTTACACCATATCCATAAGATGCAAAGGGTGTAATTTTAGATGGGTATTATTATCCTAACCATAATGCAATTGATTTCTATCATCATTATAAAGAAGATATTGCTTTATTTGCAGAAATGGGATTTAAAATGTTTCGTATGTCTATTTCGTGGTCAAGAATATTTCCAAATGGAATAGAATAAGAGCCAAATAAAAAAGGTCTTGATTTTTATCTGGATGGAAAAATCGTAAACTCATTTCACTATTTGATAGATATACTGAAGTATTGTTTAATGAATATAAAGGGCTAGTTAAATATTGGCTAACATTTAATGAAATAAATAGCTTCTAATGTTCAAAGATTTTATTCCTAACATGTCAAAGGATGATATAGCGAATAATTATCAAGCGTTACATAATCACTTTGTTGCAAGTGCAAGAGCTGTACAACGTGCACATTCTATTGATCCAGAATACAAAGTAGGATGTATGATAGCTGGAGCATGTTCGTATCCATTAACATGTGCTCCAGAAGAGGATATTAAAGATTTAAATTAGTCTTGGTTCAAAAAATCCATATATCCAATATTCTGAAGAATGGGGATGGGGAATGGACCCTATAGGTTTACGTTATTATTTAAATGAAATCTATAATCGTTATGAAATTCCAGTTATGGTTGTTGAAAATGGGCTAGGAGCTATAGATGAACTAACAGAAGATAAAAAAGTACATGATCAATATCGTATTGAATACCTAAGAGAACATATTAAATCAATGGAAGGTGCCTTAGGAGATGGGGTTGATTTAATTGCATATACTCCTTGGGGATGTATTGATTTAATTAGTGCTTCTACTGGAGAAATGAAAAAGCGTTATGGTTTCATTTATGTAGACCTTAATAATGAAGGTAATGGAACAATGAAAAGATATAAAAAGGATTCATTTGAGTGGTATAAGAAGGTTATATCTTCTAATGGAGAAGAATTAGGCTTATAAAATAAATAAAAGAAAGGAAGTCTATTATGAGTGTTATTCATAATAGGCTTCTTTATTTTTTGAGTTAATCTTTTAGGTGAACTATTTTTTATGTTCAAAAATAGAATAAAAAGTTATCTTTAGCATTAGGGAATATATGTAAAGTTCTCATTTTCGGAATAAGGTTAAAATGGTTAAAGATATAGTAATATATTAGTATTTTCTCAACAACATTAGAAGTTCCAGAAGGTAAATATGTATATAAATTTAAACCTTATAGTGGCAATGATTGGTCAGATGCTTTCTTAGATTCAGGTAACCAAGTAATATCTGATGGTAACTCTGTAATTTATGTTGGAGAAGAAAGTAAAGTAGAAAATAAGTATGTAGAGTTTAAGTATGTAAAACCAGATAAGGATTTTGAAGATTGGAATATATGGATGTGGTCGGCAGGCTTTGATGGAATGAAAAAGAACTTTTCTTCTTTTGATGGAGATACTGCTACAGCAAGATTCTTAGTTCCAGAGGGCGCATCTACAATAAGTTTTATTATTAGAAAAGGGGAGTGGGTAGATAGATATAGGGATAGGAATTTATATTTTAATAATGCACAGGATCAAATTGAAAGTGTTAATGTAAAAGTTGAAGATGAAAATGGTAACTCTAACTTATATGGTATGCCTTATGATTCTACCAACCAATACTTTGAGTATAGGCTTAACAATATTCAAGAAGGAAGATATGAATATACCTTTATAGTAGATGGAGAAGAGGCTAAATCAGGTGTTGTAGACTTAAAGTTATATTATATTAACGGAGTAGCTGAAGTATCACCTAAAGAAGTTGATTATCATCAAAACACAGTAGTTAAGGTTACTTTAGATGAAGATGTAAGCAAAGATAATATAAAAGAAATTTATATGGATTTATCAGAAGTTGGTGGATGTAATAAAGTTCCTATGGATTTAGCTTTATTATAGAATTGATACAGTTAAACATGTAGAGGGAGCTACTTGGAAATCATTGAAAAACAGCGTAACAGAGATAGATCCTACCTTTAAGATGATAGGTGAATATTATGGAGCTGATGTAGATTCAACATTTAACAAGTTAGAAAATGGTGAAATGGATGCATTATTATAACTGATAAAGGTATTCCAGTAATTTATTATGGTGAAGAGTTAGGCATGACTGGTAAGAACGGAATGGAATTAGGTGATGCTAAGAGATATGATATGGACTTTTCTAGATTAGAAGATCCTGAATATGCAAAAGTTTATAATCATTATAAGAAATTATTAAATATAAGAAAGGATAACTCTCTAGTATTTTCTAAAGGTGATAGAGTAACTATTGGCGGCAGTGATGAAGATAAGTTTAGTGCATTTAGTAGAACTTATAACGGTGAATCTGGAGTTACAGTTCTAAATATTGATGAGGTGGAACAAGAACGCTCTATAGATGTTCCATATGAGGTAGGAACTGTACTTGTTGATCGTTATAACAATAAGGAATATACGGTTAATGAAAATGGAGTAGTAAATGTGGCGATACCGGCTATTAGTGAGGGGGAACAGTTATATTAACAACTAAAAAGACATCTAGTGATTCAGATAATGGAAATGTAAATAATGGAGTTAACAAAGATGAAAGTGGGGATACTATTAAGACTGGTGATTCTTTAAAGATGGAAGGCGTTATATTCCTAGTAGCATTAATGGTTACTTCATTAGGAGCTATTATTAAAAACAAAAAGAAAGTAGCTAAATAATAAAAGAGGATGTATCAAAATTTATTTTGATACATCCTTTTTAAAATATTTTATTATATTATCCCATGAACATGAATGTATGACAAGTAAATACTGAAGCAACTTGCATGAAGCATAGTAAGCTTCCTACTATAATTCCAGGAACATAAGGATTATTACAATATTTAAATATACGACGTAATACAAGTATAGCTATTGGGAACACAGGTATTGCATTAATCATATATGTGAATGTAAATGTTGATCCAAATATATTTTGCTGTACCCCTGTCTTAGCAAATAAATAGTATCCAACAAATGTGATTACAAGTGCAGGGATCATATTCATAAATGCAAAGAATAAATCATTTAACCATGTAGGCTCTTTACCAATTTTTGAGTAGTATGCAGAATTTATTGCAATACTAACAGCGATACCAAACAATAAATAGAATGGTAGGTAAGTAAAGAATAAGTATAAGTGATCTAAAGGTAATTCACGCATTCCCCATAGATAATAACGTAAATCTATTTGGAATATATATTGTGCAATATACACAACAGCTAGTACACTTAATATTCCTATGATAGCTAATAATATTGACTTTATAACATCAATAAATGGAATTCTTACACCCCATTGCTTTAAAGTATCTCCTTCTTTTCTTCCATATAAGAAGTAAGAACCAAAAGAAGTAAATAACATGAAAAGTCCATTAGCTAATGCCCATAAAGCGTATATATTACTTGTTTGTTGTGGCAATTGATTTGTTACAAAGTATCCTAATCCTTTATTAAAGATTACAGATATACTTATGAAAGCAAATGCACAGTTAAGAATGGTTAATGACCAGAACCAAATTTTTCCTTTTTTATTTGGAGCAGGACGTAATTGTTTATTATCTTCAGCTTTTAAGCTAGAGAAGAATTTTGTTTTTGTTAATACTGCAATTGTAAATATACATATAGCTAAGGCACCAGCAAGTCCTAAAATAGATGCGATACTATAGAATTTCCAAATTTGCATACTACCAAGTTTATATTGTGGAGCTTCTAATGTTTCTTGGAAAAAGTCCACTACTGATGCTACAGCACCACTACCACCTTGTGGCTTTGGATGAATTTCGTTAGCTTTTGTAATACGACGAATTACTTGTTTACCATTTATATCAGTTGAGTATGTATGTCCAGGAAGTACTTCATCACCTGGGAATGCAGATGGTGCTTGTCCAAAACTAGCGAATGATTTAGCTTCATTAGAAGCTAAGAACTCTTGAGCTGATATTATTTTTCCAGTATCATCTTGGGTACTGAAATAAACATGGTCGTAGAATGTATAGTAAAGACCTACACTACGGTCTCCATATACGTTTGCCCAGTTTCCTTCAAAATCTTTAAAAGTAGGGTTACTTGCAATAAGGTATACTGAAGAGATTAATTTATTAGGACTCATATTATCTAAAGTAACACTAATATTTGTAGCATTACCACCCATTGAATGACCAACTATACCTATTTGGTTTGAATCAACATAATCTAAATCGCTTGCATATCTTACAGCAGAGTAAATTCCATATCCTTCTGTGTTGATATCAGTGAAGAATGTTTCATAAGAGGTTATATCAGAACCACCATGGTTTAACATATCAGGTGTTATAACAACGAATCCACGACGAGATAATTCTAATGCATATTGAGCATAACATTCTTTTGTTGTTGATAAACCATGAGCAAATACAACAGCAGGAGCTTTATTTTCTGATGTTGCATTTTTTGGACTATAAACACGAATACTAACATTATCACCAGATCGTGTTTGTATTGTTGTAGTTTCAATTCTTACTTTTCCAAAGTTACTTAGAAGTAAGTTAGAACTAATTAAACAAAATAGAGTAAAAATTAATGAGAAAATTAGTCCACGTTTAGCTGTAAATTTCTTTTTCATATGTTTCTCCCTTCACATAAATGAAAATTTAATCTTAAGTTAATAAATAATTTAACCTTACGTGATTATTATAGTAGGCAAACGATTTCATTTATATCATTATTGTGTTCAGTTTATATGACAATGTTGTTGTGGTAACAAGAATATACTTTTTAAATATGATAAAACTTTTTATAATAACGTTATCAAAGGGAGGATATTATGAATAAGAAACTAGAAATCATTGATTACCCAAATATAAAAAATATGAATTTGTTTGTGGTGGAAATTGATTATCGCGAGCCCCATCTTCACCCTGAAGTAGAGATGTTGTTTGTTTTTAAAGGTAACCCTATTTTTATTATTAATGATGAACAATTTCAATTTCAGCCGGGAGATGTTATTTTACTTAATAGTAATGATGAGCATGAAATAATTTCACAGAAGGAAACATCAATATTTTTATGTTTGCAAATATTACCTAAGTATTTTGAAGGATATTTTCCCCAAATTAGCCATGTGGTTTTTACTGATCATTGTAGATATGATATCAAGCATAATTTATTGATTTATACTTTTCTAAAGCTTGGAGAAGTTTATATAGAAAAGCCAAAATATTATCAAATTAACTGTGCAAGTATGATTAATATTATGTATTTCTATTTATTAAATCAATATTCAAAATATGAATTAAACACTGATTATAACGGAGCAATTTGTCAGAATAAATTACGTTTAAGTAGGATTACAAGTTATATAGAAGAACATTATAATGAAAAAATATCATTACAGGATATTGCAGATAGAGAAGGATTATCTGTATACTTTTTATCACATTTTATTAGGGAACATTTAAAGCAGAATTTTCAGGATTATCTAACTTTTGTAAGGTTTAATCATGCAAGAGATATGATTCTTACTACTAATATGAAATTAATAGATATTTGCTATCATTGTGGGTTTTCAGATTATCGCTATATGAACCAAGCTTTTAAAAGATATTGTAATTCTACACCAAAAGAATTTAAAAATAGTTCATCTACTACAAGGGTAAAAAAGCCATCACCAGGTGGAAGTAATCAAATAATATATAGTGAAGAAGATGCACTATATACTATTAGAAAGGCTTTTCAAGATTTTAATTTGTTTGAACCTAATATATAGATAGTATAGAGTAAAGAGAAGGAAATGCTAGAAATATTTGATTTATCTACATTTCCTTTTATATTTTGGTGTTTAAATATTTTTATATTTGTTTCTAAATTCTAAAGGGGTCATATTTTCTTTTTTCTTAAAAACTGTATTAAAATAATTTTGGTTTGAGTAACCGATAGATAATGCAATATCTGCAATGCTCATATCTGTATTCACTAAAAGTTCTTTACCTTTCTCTATTCTTTTTTCATTTAAATATCCTATAACAGTTTTCTTTTTAGTTTTCTTAAATACATTACAAAAATAAGTTTTATTAAGATTTAATTCTTTAGAAATTACATCTAAATTAATATCCTCAGAGTAGTGAGAATCGATATATTTAATAGCTTTTGTTACATTAAGATTATGACTTTCTTCTTTCACCTCTATATTTACATAAAGTAGTTGTATTAAATGAGGAAGACAATGAATTGGCTTGTATAGAATATCTTCTATATTATTCTTTTCTGTAGAATAGGGACCAATTACATAAAAGCCATAAGTATAATCATTGGGGATTATTGGACAGATTGTAATAAAAGTATTTTGTTTTTTGTTTATGTTTATAATATTTTTTTTATCATGAATTCTTTCTAAAATTCTATGAATCTTAGCATTAACAGGATTACCTAATGAAAATAATAAAGATCCATTTTCAGTGTAAGCTTCAATATTAAGATGAGTACAATTGTGGAAGTTATCTATATTCTCTTTTGCTTTATCTAATAAAGTTGTCATTTATATGCCTCCAAAAGTTTTTGCCTAAATATTTTATAAAAAAACAAAATATTTTATAAGACAAAGAATGATAAAATTGATAATATTAATGAGAATCATTATCAAACGATTATTAATATGAATTATATCAATATACATAGATTTTGTCAAAGAAGCATTCAGAGGTGAGTAGATGAAGAAAAGGTATTTAATTATTATATTAATTATACTATCCATATTATCTCTATTCGTAGGGGTAACTAATATTAAATTAGGAGATATATTTGCTTTAGATAGCACAAAGATAGAAATATTATTAACAAGTAGAGTTCCAAGATTAATAAGTATAGTTGTTGCTGGTATTGGATTAAGCATAAGTGGTCTTATAATGCAGCAAATAAGTAGAAATAAGTTTGTTTCACCAACAACAGCTGCAACTGTAGATTTCGCAAAGCTTGGAATATTAGCTTCAATGTTAGTGTTCTCATCTGCAACAACAATGCAAAAAATGCTTATATCATTTTCATTTTCTTTAGTAGGTACAATGATATTCATGAAAATGACAAAAGCAATAAAGTTTAAAAATATAATATTCATACCTTTATTAGGTATGATGCTAGGAAAAGTGGTAAATTCAATAACTACATTTTTTGCTTATAAGTATGATTTAATTCAAAATCTTTCTTCATGGATGGAGGGGGATCTATCTATGATAATGAAGGGGAATTACGAATTATTATATTTAAGTATACCAGTAGTTATAATTTCATTCCTTTATGCTAATAAGTTTACTGTAGCAGGAATGGGGGAGGATTTTGCAACGAACCTAGGCTTAAATTACAATGCAGTAGTTAATATTGGACTTGTTATTGTATCAATAATATCAGCAGTAACAATAATAACTGTAGGAAATATTCCTTTCCTTGGATTAATAGTTCCCAATATAGTTAGTCTTTATTTAGGGGACAACTTAAAAAATTCTTTATATCATACAGCCTTACTTGGACCTATATTCCTTTTAGCTTGTGATATATTTGGAAGAATAGTTATCTTCCCATTTGAAATATCTATAGGAACAACAGTAGGGGTTATAGGAAGTGCAATTTTCCTTTATATGATAGTAAGGAGGTCCGGAAATGAAGCATAAAAAATTACTTCTAGCTTTGGGAATAGCAGCAGCAATATTAGTAACAGTCTTTTTATTAATAGGATTAAATGAAAATAATTTTGATTATGCTTTATCAAGACGTATACCTAAAATTATAGCAATGATATTAGTTGGAATATCAATAGGATTTTCATCCTTAGTGTTCCAAACAATTACTAACAACAGAATTTTAACACCTAGTATATTAGGGCTAGATTCATTGTATGTGCTTTTACAAACAACATTAATATTCATCCTAGGGTCAGGTTCAGGAGTAGTAAATGGAAAGAACGCAAATTTTGTTATATCGATAGTAATAATGATCATATTTTCTTCATTAATATATAAATTTATATTTAGAAAAAATAGCAGCAATATATTCTCACTATTACTAATAGGGGTTATATGCGGAACATTATTTGAAAGCTTAACAACGTTTATGCAGGTATTAATTGATCCATTAGAGTTTCAGATGGTACAAGATAAAATGATGGCAAGCTTTAATAATATAAATACTGAAATATTACTTATATCTACTGTAGTAATAGCACTTTGTATAGTTTTTAGTATGGATTTTTTAAAGATATTAGATGTTATGTCTTTAGGAAGAGATGAAGCAATAAACCTTGGTGTTGATTACGATAAGATTACTAAAAAGATGTTGGTGGTTATAGTAATACTTACATCAGTATCTACAGCACTAGTAGGTCCTATAACATTCTTAGGACTTCTAGTAGTAAATATAGCTAGACAACTCGTGAAAACATATAAGCATAGTGAACTTGGACTAGCAACAGGTTTTATTAGTGTAATAGCTTTGATAGGTGGACAGCTTGTAGTGGAAAGAATATTGAATTTTGGAATGACAATAGGAGTAATAATAAATTTTGTAGGTGGAATCTATTTCATTTATCTTGTAATGAAGGAGAGAGCAAAATGATAGAGGTAAGAGGAATTACAAAGAAATATGGAAACAAAAATGTTGTAGACAATGTTTCTTTAAAAATAAAAGAAGGAAAAATAACTTCATTTATAGGTCCTAATGGTGCAGGTAAAAGTACTTTACTTTCGATAATAAGCAGACTTATAAAGAGGGATGCAGGTGAAGTTTTAATAGATGGTAAGGAAATATTAGAATGGGATAATAAAGAGCTTGCTAAGAAAGTTTCTATATTAAAGCAATCTAATAACATAAATATAAAGCTTACTATTAGAGAGTTAGTTAGCTTTGGAAGATTTCCTTATTGCCAAGGAAATTTAAAGGATGAAGATATTGAATTTGTGGACAAGGCAATTGAATATATGCAGCTTAAGGATATTGAAAATAAGTACTTAGATGAATTAAGTGGTGGTCAAAGACAAAGAGCGTATATTGCCATGGTAATAGCTCAAAACAGTGATTATATCTTACTAGATGAGCCATTAAATAATTTAGATATGAAGCATTCAGTTGAGATTATGAAGATATTAAGAAGATTAACTGATGAGCTTGGAAAAACAGTTATTATAGTAATCCACGACATTAATTTTGCATCTTGCTACTCAGACTATATTGTAGCTTTAAAGGATGGAAAAGTAGTTAAGGATGGTCCTACAGATGAGACAATCCAAAAGGAAGAACTTGAAAATATTTATGAAATAAAATTTGATATTCAAAATATAGATAACAGAAAAATATGTGTATATTTCTAAATAAAAAGGAGAAATGAAAATGAGTAAAAAGACAATAATTTCAATGATAGTTATTATAGCAGTTATATTTGGTATTTATGGTTTTACTAAATTTGCAGGAAATGGTGTTTCAGCAGATGGTGAGAAGATTAAAATTACTCATCAATTAGGAGAAACAGAAGTACCAAAGAATCCTTCAAGAGTGATAGTTTTTGACTATGGTATAGCAGATGCATTAAATAATTTAGATGTAGAAATAATAGGTTTACCAAAATCAAGTTTACCAAGTCTTTTAAGTAAATATGAAGATAGTAAGTACGAAAATGTAGGAAGTTTAAAAGAACCTGATATGGAAAAAGTTTATGAATTAAAGCCAGAGTTAATAATAATGTCAGGAAGATTAGAATCATACTATGAAGAATTAAATAAGATAGCTCCAACAATTTATCTAGGAGTTGATAATACTGATTATTTAGGTTCTTTCAAAAAGAATATGGAAACTTTAGGTCAAATATTTGATAAAGAAAAGGAAGTTAAAACTCAAGTTGCTAAGGTTGAAGAAGCTGTAGGTAAGGTTAATGAAAAAGCAGAAGGTATAAATGCTTTAATAGCTTTAGCTAATGATAATGCCTTTAGCGTATATGGAGAAGGATCAAGATTTGGAATAATTCACAAGGAATTTGGAATTGAAGCAGTTGATAAGACTATAGAATCATCAACACATGGACAAAAGGCTTCATTTGAATACATTTTAGATAAAAATCCAGATTATTTATTTGTAATAGATAGAACCGCTGTAACAGGTGGAAATACTTCAGCTAAGGAAATGTTTGATAATGAAATTATAAAGAAAACAGATGCATACAAGAATGGAAATATAGTATACTTAGACGCTGAGGTTTGGTACACAATAAGTGGTGGTATTGAATCAACACAAAAGATGGTTGACGAAGTATTAGAAGCTTTAATGTAATATATAGTAATTAAAAAGAGAAATTGCATTGCAATTTCTCTTTTTTGACGTCTAGCTATAAATCTAAGGTATTATTACAATTTCATATAAAAAAATAGTCACCCCACCTTTTTGCATAAATATAACTTATATAGCACTATAATGGTTATATGTGGAAAATATAGAGTTAGGAGATGGACAGGATGTTATCATACAGATATTTATTTGATATTGCTTTGATTTTGTTAAGTACAAAAGTCTTAGGAATAGTAACTAAAAAGTTCCAAATGCCTCAGGTAGTAGGGGCACTATTAGCAGGTTTAATACTAGGTCCAGCTGTTTTTAATATAATTACAGAAACTGATTTTATAAAGCAAATAGCAGAGCTTGGTGTAATAGTAATCATGTTTACAGCAGGATTATCTACAGATATTAATGAACTAAAAAGTACAGGAAAGGCATCTTTTATAGTTGCTTTATGTGGAGTTATTCTACCTCTTATAGGAGGAACTATAGTAGCTTATATTTTTAATAGGGGAGAGCTAGCAGGTGTTTATGGAAATGAATTTATAGAGAATATCTTTATTGGAATTATACTAACTGCTACATCAGTAAGTATAACTGTAGAAACTTTGAAGGAGCTTGGAAAGCTTAATGTTAAGACTGGTAATGCTATATTGGGTGCAGCCTTAATTGATGATATCTTAGGGATAATTGCATTAACTATAGTTACTAGCTTTAATGATGCAAGTGTAAGTGTAATTTTGGTGTTAATTAAGATAATATTATTTTTTATTCTTTCTGGAATATCAGGGTATCTTTTTTATAAGTGCTTTGATAAATTTGTTAATAGATATAACAGTGATATGAGAAGGTTTATTATAGCAGCCTTTGTATTTTGCTTATTATTATCATTTGTAGCAGAAAGGTTCTTTGGGGTAGCTGATATAACAGGAGCTTTTATAGCTGGACTTGTTTTGTCAAATAATAAAGAGACAAGTTATATAAATGCAAGGTTTGAAACTTTATCTTATATGTTACTTTCACCAATATTCTTTGCAAGCATTGGATTAAAAGTATCATTAAGTAAAATGTCCTTGGGAATAATTTTATTTACTATTTGTATAGTTGGTATAGGAATAATAACAAAGGTTATAGGATGTGGACTTGGAGCAAAGTTATGCGGGTTTAACAATAAAGAAGCATTACAAGTTGGTGTGGGAATGGTAGCTAGAGGTGAGGTGGCTTTGGTTGTAGCTAATAAAGGAATATCTATGGGAATTATGAATCCTGTATTTTTAGCGCCAATAATTATTTTAGTTGTGGTTTGTGCTATAACAACGCCTATAATATTAAAAATAGTTTATAAAGATAAAAATATATAAATATGATATTGATGAGAAGGAAACTTTATTTTTATTTTTGTCATTATACTTAATTCTATGTGGAAGTAAAACATAATTGAATTTAGAAAATATATCCAATATTAGAATACAAGTATTACCTTCCTTATGAAGAGTAGAGTTATAATGAGTAGTAGTTTTATTACAATATTTTTTATATTTCCTAAAGCAAAAAAATCCTGCATAAGCAGGACTTTTTATTAAATAGCATTATATTTTTCTTCGTCTAACATTCCTTCTGATTTAGCAACAAATACTGCTGTAGCAGAGTCACCAACAACGTTTAGTGATGTTACTAACATTTCTACTGGTCTGTTTATTGCTAAGATTAATGAGTATGCAAGTAATGCAGCATCATTGTTGTATCCCATTCCAGTAAGAACTGTGAATAGTATGATTGCACCAGCACCAGGGGCAGCAGGTGTACCTACTGAAGCTATAAGAGCAAGTAATCCTATAACAATTATGTTTCCAATAGTTACTTCATATCCAGCACTTGATGCTATAAATATGGCTGCTATAATTTGCATTATTGCAGTTCCGTTCATGTTTATAGTCATTCCTAGAGGTAGTGTAAATGAAGCGATTTCATCACTAACACCTAATTCCTCAACAGTTGTCTTTGTGTTAAGAGGTAAGGTTGCAGCTGATGAAGATGTTGAAAATCCAAATAATGCAACCTTAGAAATCTTCTTAACAAAAGTTATTGGATTTAACTTAGCAGCTATTCCAACGAAAGCAGCATAACCAAATATTAAGAATAGTAATAATGCTATTACAGTTGTTATTACGTAAGCTAGAGCAGGTTTTAAGTGTTCTACCCCATAGATTGCAAATGTTCTAGTTATAAGTACGAATATAGCAATAGGTCCAAACTTAGTAATAACGAAGCTTAAGAAAACAGTTATTATGTTATTAACATCTTCTAGTAACTTTTTTAATACTTGAATTTGATCACCTAAGTGGTTTATGCAAAGACCAGTAACTACGGCTAAGAAAACAACAGCTAAAATACTACCATTTTGAGTGAAAGTTGCAGCTATGTTATTTGGTATAGCTTTCACTATAACTAATAATGGATTAGAACCAGCGCTTCCAGCTTGAGAAGTCAAGTTATCTATACTTACATTAAATAATCCCATTTTATTTGCAGTAAATCCAAAGATTCCAGCTAATATAAGAGCAAATAATGATGTAACTAAGAATCCTAATATTGTCTTATAAGAAATACGACCAAGTTTCTTAGTATCACTTACTTTACACATAGCTAAAGCTATTGAAGTAAATACCATTGGTACAATTACAAGTTGTAATGAGTTTACAAATAGTTGTCCTGCTATATAGAATAATCCTAGAGCATTTTGAGCTCCTTCAGCAGATATATCTTGGAATAATAAGTTATTTATACTTGTCCATAAATCAACATTTCCATTACTTAATAAATTTTCTCTTAATAATATAAATCCTGTTCCAGCAATTAGACCTAGAATTAATGATATTGCCATTTGAATAGCTAGTTTGTTTGAGTTTTGTTTTTTCATAGTATCCTCCATAATAATTCTAAATATATAGGATACCAGATATATAAAAACGCCTTAATACCAATTAAGATACTAAGGCGTATAAAATACATAAATAATGTAATACTTCCTTATTAGTCTCACAGGACTAGTTTAAAGGTATCCTACGTTTTAGAAGTATACATTATAACAATGTATTCGTCAATATTCTACAAAGTATTATTATCTAACAGAAAGTATTCTTTACATCAATAAGGGTTTTATTTGTTTTTTTAGAAGCAAATACGAGTATTCCTACTGATTCTTGTAAGCATTTTATAGCATGTTTTTGATCTTTATTTAAATGGCATTTATGAAGTAAACAATCAAGGTCATTATATAGACATTGAAGCTTGTCTGTATTATTTCCAATGTTATAAAGAGTTGATGACATAGCTGTTAAAATACTATTCAATTTTTTGTTAGAACATTCCTTACATTTACAACAATCATTTGTTCCTTTTTTAAAGCTATCAAAATCATTGGACTTGAAAGAGTTTATACTATTTTGCTTTTTTAAATACTTATCCATGTTAAAGTTGTTATAAGGCAAATTATTTTTATGATCAAATTCATTTATATTAGTATCATAAGGTTCATAAATTTCACATGGGTTGTAAATATCACAAGGTTCTGGAGAATCACATGGATCATAGAACTCATTTATATCGTAGTTATCGTATGCAGTTTTTTCTTCTTCAAACTCTTTTATAAAGTTATTGTTTATATAGTTTTTCATAATACACCTCAATTTCTAAACTTTTGTAAAATTAAATCTTAATATTATAATATGTGTTGATATATAAAATGGGAGAAAAATAAAAAATAAGATTTAAAGAAGAATATAGAAAGTATAGAAAAATATGTTATAATAATATTATTAATGGGGTATAGCCAAGCGGTAAGGCATCAGATTCTGACTCTGAGTATGGTCGGTTCGAATCCGACTACCCTAGCCATATATAAAAGATTATCCAAGTTTATTAAGGATAGTCTTTTTTTATTCTTTAGGAAAATATATCTAAAAAAAGGTTGAGGAAAGCTTTAACCTTAAAAAGGTATTAATTATTTAATATAATTATATAGAAAGAGTTTGATATAGCGAGAAATTAAGTTGTTTTTTAATATAAACTTTATTTTTGGGGAATTTTAATCTTTTTTATAAGATTTACAATATTTGATAATGTTTATGATTCATGATAAGATTTAATCACTATATTAAAAAAGGAGAAATGAAATATGGAAAGTGATCCCGACCCTGCTAATATTGCTGGACAGCTCATATTGTTAGTAGTATTAACAGCAGTAAATGCTTTCTTTGCAGCAGCAGAGATGGCAATTGTATCAATTAATAAAACAAAAATGAAAATGTTAGCTAATGAAGGTAATAAAAAGGCTAGCACAATATGCAAATTAGTAGAGGAACCAACAAAGTTCTTGTCTACAATTCAAGTTGCTATAACACTATCTGGATTTTTTGCCAGTGCATCTGCAGCAACAGGTATTTCAACAGTAGTAGGTAAAATGTTAACAGACATGAATATACCTTATGGTGAACAAATATCTTTTGTAGGTGTAACAATAATCTTATCTTATTTTACACTTGTATTTGGTGAACTTTTTCCTAAGAGATTAGCTATAAAAAAAGCAGACAAGCTTTCTATGCTAGTTGTAAATCCTATTCTTTTAATTTCTAAGATAGCGGCACCTTTTGTTAAGATACTGTCAGTGTCAACAAATATTTTAGTAAAGCTATTTGGATTGGATAGTGATGACTCAGAGGAAAGAGTAACAAAGGAAGAAATTAAGTCTCTTGTAGAAACAGGAGAAGAACATGGTGCAATTGATGAAAGTGAAAAAGAAATGATAGAAAGTGTGTTTGAATTTGATGACAAAATAGCTGAAAAGGTTATGACGCCAAGAACAGAGGTATATTGTATAGATATAAATGAACCTCTTGAAGAATATTTGGACGAGCTTTTACAAAAGAGATTTGCTAGAATACCTGTCTATGAAGATGAAATTGATAATATCATTGGAGTGTTATATATGAAAGACTTCATGATAGAAGCTAGAAATAAGGGCTTTGAAAATGTAAATATACAGGATATATTACAAGAACCTTATTTTGTGCCAGAGTGTAAGTCAATTAGACATTTATTTAGAGACTTACAGGATATTAAACGTCATATAGCAATAATTGTAGATGAGTATGGTGGATTCTCAGGTATCATAACTGTTGAAGATTTAGTTGAAGAAATTGTTGGAGATATAAATGATGAGGATGATGAAGAGGAGTTTGGCATAAGAAAAGTTGGAGAGAATTGTTATTTAGTAGATGGTACTACTCAATTAGATGAATTAAATGAAAATTTAAACCTTGATGTAAATTCTGATGAGTTAGATACTTTAAATGGATTCTTAATTAACTTAATTGGAAAAATTCCTTTAGAAGATGAAGAAAAAGAAATAAAGTATAACAATATTGTTTTTAAAATAGATGAAGTGTCTGATAAGAAAATTGAAAAGGTAAGAATATGTCTCTAGGTTATTCCTAGAGATTTTTTATTCTTTAGAGGAAAATATAAAATTTCAATTAGCTATAAATCAAAGGTATTATTACATTTTTATATTAAAAATATAAAATAAATGATAGTAATTTTATAATTTCCTTACCTTTAGTACGGGTGGGGGGGATATTTGTTTTGATGTGATTTGGAGCCCAGTGACGGAACAAGCTTATATTTTATTTAAGTTGATTTATATAAAAGTTTAAATCCTTTTGATCTAGACAAAAACAAGGAAATTTCATTCCATAGTTACCCCATATAGTAATTGGAATTTCAGTAAAATAGAATGTTATAAAGAAGTTTTCTCTAGTAGAGAGTCTAGTTAAAAAAGGGATTAATCCTATGTGTTCTACTTTGAAGTAATTACTATAGTTTTCAATATTTAAGTTAGCTTTAAGCAGCTTCCTATCTTCTTCTGGAACAAGATTAACTAAGTTTTCTTTATCTTCTTCTGATAGTTTATCAAGATAAAAATCTATATAACAAAAAGAATTGTTTAATTTAAAGATTTTAAGGATATAGTCAATCATTTCCCCTTCACCTGAATATACATTTTTAGGCTCTAGGGTAAAGTTTGGAAAAGTATCTAGTCCATCTAATATATTTTTGAATTTTATTATTACATTCTTGTGAAATTCATCTGAAGTTACAGGTGTTAGAATATCATTCATAGAATAATCTCCTTAAAATTAATTGTGAATTAGTAATATTATAAAAATACTATAAATTAGTGTCAATGTTAAACAACTTTTATTTATAGAGATAAGTAATAAATTATTATAAAAATGCTTATTACTAAATAGAGAATATTTTTATACGGAGGAGATGTATATATGAGAGTAAAGGATAAGGTCATAATTGTTACAGGAGCATCACGAGGTATTGGATATGCAGTGGCTGATAAGTTGTTATCAGAAGGTGCAAAACTTGTAGCTTGTGCATCAAATCAAAAGAATGCAGACAAGGCGGTAGTAGCATTAAAAGGTAGTCATCCTAATGCTATGATACTTGGGCTTGGTGTAAATAATAATGAATCAAAAGAAATTGATAAAGCAGTTAAAAAGGTACATGAGACATTTGGAAAGATTGATGTACTTATAAACAATGCAGGTATTACAACAGATGTATCTTTCTTTGATATGACAGAAGAGGAATTCGTAAATGTTATGAATGTAAATGTTACTGGAATATTTAGATGGTGTAAGGCTGTAGTTCCAATAATGAAGGATAATGATGGAGGAAGTATAATAAATACATCATCTATGGTTGCAACCTTTGGACAAAGGAGTGGATGTTCATATGCAGCTTCTAAAGCTGCAGTAAATGGGTTAACTAAATCACTTGCAAAGGAACTTGGACAATATGGAATAAGAGTTAATGCAGTAGCCCCTGGGGTAACTAAAACAGACATGGTTGCATCTATACCTGATAAATTTATAGATTCATTAGCAGCAATGACTCCTCTTGGAAGAGTTGGAACTCCAAAAGAGCTAGCAGGAGCATATGTTTATTTAGCTTCTGATGAAAGTACTTTTACAAATGGAACAATAATTGGTGTTGATGGTGGTTTGGTAATGTAGATATAATATAAGCAAGACTTAAATAAAGTCTTGCTTATATTATATAGAGGTGTTTACTATGAATAATAGATATTTAATAGGAGATGTAGCTAAGTATTTATCATTATCTAGGGATACATTAAGGTATTATGATAAGTTAGGTATAGTTTCTCCCCAAAAAGATGAAGGTAATGGATATAGATATTACAACATGGATGACATAATTACATTATCTTATGTAATGATATTAAAAGATGTTGGAATTTCCTTAGATGATATAAAAGAAATGATTTATAACTATAGTTTGAAAGATATGAGAGTAAGAATTTTAAATCAGGAGAAGGTAATAGATAACAGAATAGAAGAACTTATGAATATAAAAACTAAAATAAGAAATTTTGATAATTGGTGTATAACAGCAGAAAATTATTTAAATAAGTTTGCAATTAGGGAATGTCCTAAGTTTTTATATACTATGGAACAAGTGGAAATTAAAGAATCAAAGTTAATGGACGCCATTGAAAAACTTAGAAGTAATAATTATATAAAAGAAACTGTTTTTTCTATGTTAATTAATAAAGAGGTACTTTTTAGTAGTGAAATAAAAGATGAGCACTTTTATTCAGGAGGAAGTGGTATTGTAGAGGGAGAGTATGTTAGTGATTTTAAAGTATTTCCAAGTAGGAAGTGTTTACATACAGTTATAGAAGTTACATGTGATCAATGGGATAGTGAACTTGTAAAAATAAAAGATTATATTCATAATGAAGGTTTAATAGTAGAAGATAATCTTCTTTGTAGAGCAATAGCATTTGAAAATAAAGATGGATTCCCAAAAGATTTTTATGAAATTTGGATTCCAGTAGCTTGACCTTGGAGTAACTCCAAGGTTTATTATTTTTTAATGTAGAAAGGAGTTATCTTATATGAATGAATTAAATTTAGGAACAGAGAAAATAAAAAAGTTATTTTATAAGTATGCTATACCAAGTGTAATAAGTAGTATTATATTTTCAATTTATATTGTTATAGATGGTATTTTTGTAGGAAGAGTAGTAGGTCCACAAGGATTAGCCATGGTTAATATAGCAATGCCAATATTCAGCATGGCCCTAGCTTTAGGAATAATGGTTTCAGTTGGAGGAAACACTGTAGCAAGTATTGAACTTGGAGAAGGTAGTAAAGAAGATGCTAGAGAAAGCTTTAGTTTAGGATTCTTTTCTCTTATTGTTATAAGTTCAGTTATAGGAATAATTATATTTTTATTTAGATATAGAGTTGCTACAGCTTTAGGTGCAACACCTTCATTAATGAAGGGGGTAGTTGAATATTTGGTTATTCTTTGTCTATGTGTACCATTCTTTACTGGTGGAAGTTATTTAGCAGCAGGAATTAGAACAATGGGTATGCCAACATTTTCTATGTTCTGCACTGTTTTAGGATCAGTTTTAAATATAATTTTAGACTATGTTTTTGTAGTGCTTTGGGGCTGGGGAGTTGCAGGTGCTGCCTTGGCATCTGGAATAGCATTTTTTATTTCATTTGTTTTAGCTTTTATAAAAATTCAATCTAAGGATTCAATTTTAAGGTTAAAAAAATGCAAAATAAATTTAAGAAAGATTGGAAGGTTCTTTTATAATGGATCCTCAGAAGCTTTAACTGAAGTGGCAGTAGCATTTACTACCTTTATTTTTAATATAGTATTAATGAGAAAAATTGGAGAAATGGGAGTATCTGCTTTCTCAATAATTCAGTATATAGCTTCTCTTGTAGTAGCAGCTTATTTAGGAATAGCTAATGGTATAACACCTATTATAAGTTATAACTATGGCGCAAAAAAAGGAGAAAGAATAAATGAACTAATGAAATATGCATCAAAGGTTATGGTAATACTAGGTATAATATGTACAGGATTTTTATTTATTGGAGGAGAAACACTAATATCTTTCTTTGTAAGTAATGATACAATATTATTAGAGACTACTTCACTTGCTTGTAAAATTTATTCTTTAGCATTTTTAGTAAGTGGCTTAAATATTTTGGCATCTTCCTATTTTACAGCTTTAGAGGATGCTAAAACATCAGCTATAATTTCCTTTTTAAGAGGTATAGCACTAATATTTATAGGGATTATAGTTTTACCTGCTATAATGGGTGATTCAGGAATATGGCTTACTGTAGCTTTTAGTGAGTTTTTAACATTGTTAATTGCTTTAGTTTTATTAAAAAAATCAAAAAGTAAATTAATTCAATTATAAAAATTTGGATGTGGTATATCATGAAAGTTCTAGTGATGGAAATAAAAATACGAGTATCTTGGGTTCAGAGCCTAAAAGAAAAGCGTATGATAGTTAATAGTATTACTCAAAGATTAAAAAATAAATTTAACATTTCTGTAGGAGAGATGTCTCATCAGGATAATCATAAAATAATAGGCATTGCTCTATCAAAGGTATGTGGTACTAATGCTATAGTAGACACAACAAAAGAAAAAGTTATAAATTTTATAGAAGAAAATTGTGATGGAGAAATAATAGAAATATTCCATGAGACAATAGAATATTAAGTTAAAAGGTGTATGAGCTAAAAGTGCTTATACACCTTTTATCAGAATAGTAAAAAAATACAGGGTGCAATAGATTTTAACTCTGCTATAATAGAGAAGGATATTTTATGTAAGGAGTAAACTATGAGATTAAGAATAGGGGAACTAAAAGATTTAGATTTGATTTATAGCATAAAATGTGAAGCACTAAAACATTATAAAGATTTCGGTATAAGTTGGAATGAAAATTATCCAACAAGAGATACATTTAAGAGTGATATAGAGAAAAGGGAATTATTTGTACTAGAAGAAAATAAAAATGAAATTTTAGGAATAGTGGTAATCAATAGAACAGAGGAAAAGGCATACGATGATTTGCCATGGACTTTTAATGATGATTATGTTGTGTTACATAGAGTATTAGTAAACCCTGCTTTTTCCGGAAAAGGATATGGCAAATATTTAATACAGAAGGTTTTAGAATATGCTAAAGAAGATGGAATTAAAGCAATAAGATTAGATACTAATACTAAAAATATACTTGGACAAAAGTTGTACAAGTCTCAAGGTTTTAACATAGTAGGAGAAATTTCTTTACCAGATAAAGATGGAAGTTTTTATTGTTTAGAAAAAATATTGGAATAACTTTCAAAAAATATATTGACAATATTAAAGGATTGGAATATATTATTAAACAAGAAGTAATTAATTAGAAAATAAAATACAATATCTTATCCAGAGTGGTGGAGGGACTGGCCCTGTGAAACCCAGCAACCGATTAAGTGGCTCATTTTCCATTTAGAATACGGTGCTAATTCCTGCAGCAATTTTTTATATTTTGCTGATAGATAAGAGAATAAATTAGGCTTAGTGAATTCATGCACTAGAGATTTATTCTCTAGTGCATTTATTTTTATATTAAAAAAGAGGGAGGGGACATTATTATGATAGAAATTATAAATGTATGTAAAAGTTTTGGACAAACAGAGGTATTAAAAGATATAGCAATAAGCATAAAGGAAGGGGAGATTTACGGAATTATAGGCCATAGTGGTGCTGGTAAATCAACGCTTTTAAGATGTATAAATGGATTAGAGTCCTATGATAAAGGAAGTATTAAAGTCATGGGAGAAGAAGTCTCAGGCTTAGGGGCTAAAAAGCTTAGAGAGTTTAGAAAAAATTTGGGGATGATATTCCAAAACTTTAACTTACTTAAAAGGAAAACTGTATATAAGAATGTTTCTCTTCCTCTTGAAGTTTGGGGCTACGATAAAGAGTATATAGATAAGAGAGTAAATGAATTATTAGATTTGGTGGGATTAGGAGACAAGGCCAAAATTAAGCCTGCATCATTAAGTGGTGGACAAAAACAAAGGGTTGCAATTGCAAGAGCATTAGCTTTAGAACCAAAGATTCTTTTGTGTGATGAAGCTACATCTGCTTTAGATCCTAAGATAACTAAGGATATTTTAGCACTTCTATCTAAAATAAATAAGGAATTAGGAATAACAATAGTTATAGTAACTCACCAAATGGAAGTTGTTAAAGAAGTTTGTGAAAGAGTTGCATTAATAGATGGTGGAATAGTTAAGGCTGAGGGAAGAGCAGAAGATCTATTCTTAAAGCCAGGAGCATCATTAAAGAAATTCCTTGGTGAAGAGGATGAGACAACATTACCTGATGAAGGAATAAATATAAGAATTTTCTTCCCAGCAGATTGTTCTGAAAATGCACTTATTACAAGAATGGCCAGGGAAGCAAATGTAGATTTTTCAATAGTTTGGGGAAAACTTGAAAAATTCAGGGAAAATGTGCTTGGAAGTTTAGTTATAAATATTGAAGAAAAGGACAAAGAAACAATATCTGATTATTTAAAGAGCAAGAATATGGAATGGGAGGTAATTTAGTATGTGGGAATTATTATGGCCAGCAATACAACAAACGATGATAATGGTTATTCCGTCAACAATATTTTCAGTAATCCTTGGGTTTATAATTGCAATAATACTTGTGGTAACAGATAGCAATGGTTTAAAACCTAATAAGGTTATTTATAAGGCTATAGATGTTGTAGTAAATGTATTAAGAAGTTTCCCATTCATAATTTTAATGGTAGCTATAATACCTTTTACAAGAGCAATAATGGGAACATCTCTTGGTGAGAAAGCAGCTATAGTGCCATTAACAATTGCAGCAGCACCTTTTGTAGCAAGAGTAATTGAATCTGCTTTAAAAGAAGTAGATCCAGGAGTTATAGAGGCTGCAAAATCCTTTGGTTCAAGTAATTTTCAAATTATATTCAAGGTAATGTTAAAAGAGTCTATACCATCAATTCTATCAGGTATAACACTTACAATTATAAGTTTAATTGGATACTCAGCAATGGCAGGTTCCATTGGAGCAGGTGGTCTTGGAGCTTTAGCGATAAGATATGGATATCAAAGATTCCAAACGGATGTAATGATTGTTACAGTAATTGTGTTGATTATAGTAGTACAAGTTCTTCAAAGCTTAGGAAACTATTTTTATAAAAAATTATCAAGATAAATAAAAGGGGGATTTTAATATGAAAAAGACAAAATTATTATCATTAGTATTAGCAGGAGCATTAACATTAGGTTTAGTTGGATGTGGGGGCAGCACAGAAAAGAAGGAAGATGACAAGGTTATAACAATAGCTGTTTCAGCAGTACCACATGAGGAAATAGTTAAGGCTATAAAACCATTAGTAGAAGAAAAAGGATATACTTTAGATATACAAGTCTTTGATGACTATGATCCACAAAACACAGCAGTATATGATGAGCAAGTAGATGCAAACTATTTCCAACATATTGCATACTTAAATGAAACAAATTCGGCAAAGGGCTATGATTTAGTAAATGTTGCAGAAATTCATTTAGAGCCAATGACTTTATATTCTAAGAGTGTTAAGAGTTTAGATGAAATAAAGGATGGAGATACAATAGCTATTCCAAATGATGCAACTAATGAAGCAAGAGCATTAAGAGTTCTTGAAGATGCAGGATTAATAAAGGTAAAGGCAGGAGAATTAGTTACTCCAAAAGATATAACTGAGAATCCAAAGAACTTAAAGTTTAAAGAATTAGATGCAGCGCAACTACCAAGAGTTTTGGAAGAAGTTACAGCAGCTGTTATTAATGGCAACTATGCATTACAAGCTAATTTAGATGCTAATAAAGATGGATTATATACTGAGGATAAGAACAGAGAAGACATAAATACTAAGAGAAATGTTTTGGTTGTTAAGGAAGCGAATAAGGATTCTGAAAAGACTAAAGTATTAAAAGAGGCTTTAACTTCTGATGAATGTAAGAAATTTATAGAAGAAAAGTATAAGGGAGCTGTAATTCCTGTATTCTAATATAATGAATGCTTTGAGAAGAGAAATCGCTTAGCGGTTTCTCTTTTTTAACCTTCTTAGGAGGAGAGTACTTGACTAAATGGATAATTGATGCTGGACATGGTGGAAGAAGTGAAAATAATATATCTTTAGATGTAGCATTAGAGGCTAAAAGAGTTGTACAAGATAGGAGGGTTTCTAATGTTTATATAATACCATACATAGGTAAAAAGTGAATTAAGGATAATATTCTTTTAAAGTGAAAATAGAAGGAATCCAGCTTTTACTGGATTCCAACTTCATATCTATTAATTTTTTAAATTACTCTCCAAGATACGCGCTCTTTATACTATCATCTTCTAATAGTTCTTTAGAATCTCCACTTAAAACAATATTACCTGTTTCTAGTACATAAGCTCTATCTGCAATGGAAAGTGCCATATTAGCATTTTGTTCAACTAGAAGAATTGTAGTACCGGACTTATTTATTTCAACAATTGTATCAAATATATCTTTAACAACAAGAGGTGCAAGCCCCATAGAAGGCTCATCAAGTATTAACATCTCAGGTCTATTCATTAATGCTCTACCTATAGCAAGCATTTGCTGTTCACCACCTGAAAGTGTACCAGCTTGTTGCTTTTCTCTTTCCTTAAGTCTTGGAAATTTAGAAAATACCATTTCCATATCTTTTTGAATTTCTTTATCTTTTCTTAAATAAGCACCAAGTTCAAGATTTTCTAATACAGTAAGGTTTGCAAATATCTTTCTACCCTCTGGTACATGAGATAGCCCTAAAGATACTATTTTATGAGCAGGAACTTTATTAATAGGGGAACCTTTATAGTATATAGTTCCGCTTTTAATAGGTTCAAGACCCGATATTGCTCTTAGGGTAGAGGTTTTACCTGCACCATTTGCACCTATTAAAGTAACAATCTCACCTTTTTTTACTTCTAAAGAAAGATCTTTTAATGCATGAATACCACCGTAGTATAAGTTTATATTGTCAATTTTAAGCATTTTAAGCCCCCTCTCCAAGATAAGCTTCAATTACCTTAGGGTTATTTTTTATTTCATTTGGAGTTCCTTCAGCTATCTTTTTACCATAGTCAAGAACTACAACTTTATCACAAATACCCATTACCAGTTTCATATCATGTTCTATTAATAGAACTGATATGTGAAATTCATTTTTAATCCAATTAATTAATTCCATAAGCTCTGCTGTTTCTTGAGGATTCATACCTGCAGCAGGTTCATCAAGAAGTATTAACGAAGGCTTAGCAGCAAGGGCTCTTACAATTTCAAGTCTTCTTTGTTCACCATAAGAAAGATTTTTTGCAAATTCATCCTTTTTTTCAGCTAGATTAAATGCCTTTAATAATTCTAGTGATTTTTTTTCAATTTCAGCCTCCTCCTTTTTAAATCTAGGAGTTCTAAGAATAGAATCAAATAGATTATATTTAATTCTAAAGTTAAAGCTGATTTTTACATTATCTATTACAGAAAGGCTTGAAAATAGTCTTATATTTTGAAAGGTTCTACAAATTTTTTTTTGAGTAATATCGTATGGCTTAAGACCTTCAATATTTTCTCCAAGGTATATAATAGTGCCATTAGTAGGAGCATAAACTCCAGTTAACATATTGAAAACAGTAGTTTTACCTGCACCATTAGGTCCAATTAATCCAACAACTTGTTTATCTTCTATTGAAAGGTTAAAGTCTGAAACAGCTTTAAGTCCTCCAAATTCTATAGATAGGTCTTTTACATCTAACATATTTTAAGCCTCCTTTCCAGCTTCAATATCTTTAATTTCTTTATTATTTTTCAATTTAAATATTTTTAATGATAATTCTTTATCACCAAGTAACCCTTGAGGTCTAAATATCATTAAGATTATAAGGGCTAATGGATAAATAATCATCCTATAATCTTGTAGTCCTCTTAATAACTCAGGTAAAAATGTTAAAATACCTGTAGAAATGATAGAACCAGATAAAGATCCCATACCTCCAAATACTACAAATGTTAAGTAGTCAATTGATTTAACAAAATCAAAGGAGGTAGGTTGAATATATCCCATATAATGAGCGTATAATCCACCAGCAAGTCCAGCAAAGAAAGCTCCTATAATAAAAGCTGTCATTTTATATTTAAAAGCATTAACTCCCATAGATTCAGCTGCAATTTCATTTTCACGTACAGCTAGCATTGCACGTCCTTGAGATGAATGGATTATGTTATAAATAATAACTACTGTAAGTGCCATAACCCAAAAGCTTATTGAAATAGTTGTCTTAGTAGGGATTCCTGTAAATCCACGAGCACCACCTACATAATCAATATTCATAATTATTACCCTAATGATTTCACAGAAGGCTAATGTAGTAATTGCAAAATAGTCTCCTGTAAGCTTTAAAGTTGGAAAACCAATCAAAGCAGCAAAGAAAGCAGATACTATTGCACCAACTATAATTGATAAGAAGAAAGGTAAGTTAGCTTTAGTACTTATAATTGCAGAAATATAAGCACCTATGGCCATAAAACCAGCATGTCCTAAACAAAGTTGACCAGTAAAGCCTACAATTAAATTAAGTGATACAGCTAAAATTATATTTATAAACGTTAAAAGAATAATTCCTTCATAGTAAGCACCTATTACTCCTGTTTTTAATAAGGTAAATAGGATGACGTAAACAAGTAATATTGCACTAAATATTAATAAAGATCTTTTTTCTAATAATTTTTTCATTTATATCACCTACACTTTCTCTCTTGTTATCTTACCAAGTAACCCAGAAGGTTTAATTAATAAAATAACAATTAGGATACCAAAAACTATTGCATCTGAAAAAGTAGTAGATATATATGCCTTTGAAAGTGTTTCTAATAAGCCAATAGATAATCCTCCTAGTAAAGCACCAGGTATACTTCCTATTCCTCCAAGTACTGCTGCAACAAAGGCTTTTAGACCAGGCATAACACCCATATAAGGAGTTATGCTAGGATAGGATATTGCTACTAGAACACCAGCAATACCAGCTAGAGCAGAACCAATAGCAAAAGTTAGTGATATTGTATTATTAACGTTTATTCCCATCAAAGATGCAGCCTCTATATCAAAGGAAGCTGCTCTCATTGCCTTTCCAACCTTAGTTTTAAAAACAATAAATTGAAGGAGAAGTACAAGGATTGCAGATACAGCGAACATAAGTAGTGTCTTCCATTCTATATGAAGTGCACCTATTTCTAAGTAACCAGCTTTAATTAGGTCTGGAAATGGTTTTGGATTAGCACCAACTAGAACTCTCATGCTATTTTGTAATAACAAAGAAACACCTATTGCAGTAATAAGTAATGTTATTCTTGGTGAGTTTCTTAGTGGCTTATATGCTACTTTCTCAATTATAATACCAGCTAGTGCAGATGTAGCCATTGCAGCTAATAATGTAGGTACTAGCGGTAAATTTAGTGTAGTAGCACAATAGAAGCCTGCAAAGGCTCCTATCATGTATATTTCACCATGGGCAAAGTTTATTAATTGAATTATTCCATATACCATTGTGTAACCTAAAGCTAGGAGTGCATATACGCTACCTAAAGCTAAGCCATTAATCAATTGTTGTAAAAATTCCATAGTAACTCCTCCTTTAGTTAAGTATTATATTAAGGATTAACTTTATCATTTAATTCCTTCTTGTCTCCATTAATTTTTATAATAGTTGCGCTCTTAACAGCTGATCTTTCTTCATTAAATTTGATATTTCCAGTTACGCTGTTAATTTCCATTCCAGCTAAAGCATCTCTTATTGCAGTTCCATCTGTACTATTTGCTTTTTCTATAGCTTTAACTAAAATTTTAGCTGTATCATAAGAAAGAGCAGCAAAGCAGTCTGGAGTTTTGTTATATTTCTTAGTATAAGAATCAACAAAGTTCTTTACATTTTCTTCAGTATCCTCAGCATAGTAGTGGTTAATGTATATAGCACCATCTACAGCAGTTCCACCAATCTTAGTTAATTCTTCAGATTCCCATCCGTCTCCACCTAAGAATTGAGAAGTTATGCCCATATCTCTAGCTTGTTTAGCTATTAAACCAACAACATTGTAGTAATCTGGTAATATAATAACATCTGGATTAGCAGATTTTATTTTAGTAAGTTGTGCCTTAAAATCTGTTTCTTTGTCACTACCATAAGATAAGAATTCTACTACTTGTCCACCGTTTTTCTCTAAAGTTTCTTTGTATGCATTTGCAATTCCCTTTGAGTAATCAGAAGAAGAATTGTATAAAACAGCAGCAGTAGTCTTTCCTAAATTCTCCTTAGTGTATTTAGCTAATATTTCACCTTGGAATGAATCTACAAAACATCCTCTAAACATAAAATCTCCACCTACATTAGTTATTGTTGGTTCAGTTCCAGTAGGTGTAATCATAGGAATCTTTTTATTTGTTGAATTAGGTGCTATTGCTAAAGTAGTACCAGATGTAACTCCTCCAAGAATTGCACAAACTCCATCTTTATCAACTAATTTGTTAAATGCTGAAGCAGCTACAGTATTATCACTTTGATCATCCTCAAAGATGAATTCAACTTTCTTGCCATTTATACCTCCAGCTGCATTAATTTCTTCAGCTAAAAGATCTGCCCCCTCTTTAACTGAGATACCGTAAGTTGAGTTTGGCCCAGATAAAGGTCCTATTCCCCCTATTTTTATAACCTCTGAATCAGCCCCGCCTTCAGAGTTACCTCCACATCCTGCAAGTACTGAGAAAGCCATAGCAGAAGCTAAAACTCCACAAAGTAATTTCTTTTTCATAATAAATCCCCCTTTAATATTTAATTCTTAAATAATAACAAAAATGATTGATAAATCATTATTAAGTTTTAATAAATAGTATCAATATAATATCATATAAAGAAAATTATTACAATATTGTTATTTAATATTTTATAGCAAATATAATAAAAAGTTCCAAAAAGATAAATATTTTGTAAATGTAAATGTTATCTTGAAGTTTAATAAAAAATTTTTCAGAGTTGAATAGCGATAAACTATATAGGCTTGCTTTTATATATGTTAAAAATAAAGATGAATCATTAGATATCCTTCAAGACTCTATAGTTAAAGCTTATAAAAATATTAATAAACTTAAGGATATGAAAGCATTAGAAAAGTGGATTAATAGAATATTATTAATACAGCTTTAGATTATTTAAGGAAAAGCTCAAGGATTGTCTATTGTGATGAAAAAATTAAAAATATTGAATTAATAGAAGATAATAACAGTGAATTAATAGAATCTGTGGATAACTTGCCTAAAGATTTAAAAACTGTGATTATTTTAAAATATTTTCATGGCTACACCATAAATGAAGTAAGTGAGATTTTAGAGATATCTGTTCCAACTGTAAAGAATAGACTTCATAAAGCACTTAATTTTCTAAGAAAAGAATTTAAGGAGGGTAGTTATGAGTAAGAGTATTTTTGAAGAGGAAAAAAGAAATTATGAGAATATAGAAATTCCTGAAGAGTTAAATTTTAGAGTTAAAAAAGCTATGAGTATAGGAAAGAAAGAAATATTAAAAAAACGTATATACAATGTAGGAAAAAGTGTGGTTGCATTATTTATAATTTTCGTTGCAAGTGTAAATATATCAGCTACAGCAGCAGAAGCATTTAGTTCAATACCAGGATTTAAAAAGTTAGTGGAATTAGTTAGATTCAATGGTGGTGATGATGGTTTTGAAAATGCTGTGGAGTCTGGATTGGTTCAAAGTATTAATTATTCTGAAGAAAAGAATGGCATTAAATTTAAATTAAATAGTTTATCAGGAGATTATAAAAGGCTTTGGGTCAATTATGAAATTGAAGATATAGATAAGTATGATGTTGATATAATGGTAAAAACTGATTATCCTATATCAAATCAAGTGTCAGTGGTGCAAGGAACTTTTAATATAAATGATAATTATTTTGAAACTACATTTAATGAGTTTCCATATGAAATAACATTTGAATTTAAGGTATACAAAAAAGGAGAAGGTGGAGATTTAACAAGTTATGATCCTATTTCAACATTTATAGTGCCAGTAAAGTTAGATGAAGCTTTTAATGTAGATATTAAGGAGTTTGAGATCAAAGCAGAACCATTAAAATTAGATGTTGGAACTATAAATTTTGTAAAGTTTGAAACAAGTAAAACTAGAACAGTTCTTAAATTTAATAGTAATTATTATGATAGCCTTATGTTTTTACAGTGCAAAATAATTGATAAAGATAATAAGGTGTATGTGACAAGCAGTGGATCTATGAATAGTGATATTCAATATGGCTATATGGAGTTCAATGGGGAAATTCCTTTTGATAAAAAAGAATTAATTATGAAGTTTTATGAAATTTATGTTCATCCAAAAGAAAAAGTAAAATTAAAGGTAGATATAAATAATAAAACAATAGATGAAAATCCATTTGGAATAGAAGTAGATAGCATTGATGGAAGTTATGTAAGACTTAGAAGCAAAGTTGTAGAAGACTTTTCTATAGTGAGAGAAATTGAAGGTGGTATAAGTGTTAATGGTGGAAATAAAGAGGGAGACTATGTTTATAATAATATAAGTATTTATGAAGCTAAAGAAGGTTTTGAAATATATAGTGTAATCTTTAAAGATGAAAGAGAAGTGAAATTAAAAATTAGTGAATAAAGAAGCTGCGAAAGCAGTTCCTTTTATTTTTATGAAGAAAGAAGGTAAAAAGGTAAGAAGATAAGGAGTAAATAAATCGGCGGTGGAGGAATGAGAGTTCTATTCTTTATTTGGTATAGTCATTAATACATTAAGATGGATAAGTACTATACATTATAAAAACAATATTAATAATAAAAATAATATTATTTTTATAAATAAGATATCTTATAAAAGAATTTTTCTAAGAGAAATTCTTTTATGACAAGAAATATAAGAACTTAAGAACTTTACAATATATAAATATATAAATATGCTAAAATAATTCGAGAAAGAAGCAATAGTCTTTTGATAAGAAAGAGAAGCTTATGGAATTAGAAGTTTTCTAAAAGAAAAGAAGCTTTGCATCAGCAAAGCTTCTTCCAAATATCTATTTCTTCTTTCTTTAAGGTTTCCTTTTCTAAAAGTTCAATAGAGAATTGCTCTAATAATTCTTTATTATTATTCAGAAGCTTTAGGGTATCATCATATAAAGAGTTAATTAAATCCTTACACTCTTCTATAACCTTTGTGCTATATCCAGATGCCATTGATCCTAAGGAAGAGAGTTTTAATAAGCCCAAGGTTTCTCCCATTCCATATTCACTAATCATTCCCATAGCAATGTTAGTAGCATTGGTTAAATCACTAGAAGCTCCAGTTGTTATTTTTTCTTTTCCAAAGATAATTTCTTCAGCTGCACGTCCACCAAGCATAACCATTATCTTTTTCTTTAAATAATCAGCTCTTTGATAATTGGTATCTTCTGGTATAGTTAATGTGTATCCTCCAGCACCTTTAGTAGTTGGGATTATAGATATCTTTGAAACCTCATCTTCAGGTAATACTAATAATGATGTTAAAGCATGTCCAACTTCGTGATAAGAAGTAAGTAATAGGTCAGATTCTTTTAAGTGTGACCTCTCAAGTTTTTCATGTCCTGCTAGAACTATTGAATATGCTTTATCTATATGAGTTTCAGTTATATACTCAGAATTATCCTTAGCAGCAAGTATTGCAGCTTCATTAATTAAATTTTCTAGCTTAGCACCAGAAAAATAAGATGTCTTCTTTGCAATATCTTTAATGTTTAAATCAATATGAGGCTTATTGCTTAAATGAAGATTTATTATTTTTTCTCTTGCAGAAACATCTGGAAGAGCTACTTCTATATGTCTATCAAATCTACCAGGTCTAAGTAAAGCTTGGTCTAAAATATCTAATCTATTTGTAGCTGCCATTACAATGACACCTTCACTTTCACCAAAGCCTGACATTTCTGTTAATAGGGCGTTAAGGGTTTGATCTCTTTCATCATTTCCACCAGCAGCTTTACCACTATCTCTATTTTTACCTATAGCATCTATTTCATCTATGAAGATTACTGCTTTTCCGTGACTTCTTGCTTTTTTAAATAGATTTCTAATTCTAGCGGCACCAACACCTACATATACTTGCACGAAATCAGATCCACTTAAGGCATAGAAAGGTACTTTAGCTTCACCAGCAACAGCCTTAGCAAGAAGAGTTTTTCCTGTACCAGGGTCACCATAAAGAATTACCCCTTTAGGCATTCTTGCACCATAGCTTTTATATTTTTCAGGGTTAGATAGAAAATCAACTATTTCCTTTAAACTTTCCTTTGCCTCCTCATTTCCAGCAACATCTTTAAAGCTTAGAGCCTTGCTATTATCTTCACTAAAGTCTGTTAACTCTATTGATGTAGCGGAGGACATTCCTTTAGATTTATTTGTACTCATAAAAACTAGTGTTATTATTGAGCCTAGCAATAAAAGACCAGCAAAGGTTTTTGTAACATTTATATTATTATTCTCATTTATAGAGATATTCTTACTTAATAGTTCTTCCTTTAAAGTAGGACTATTAGGATTATCAGTTTTATAGCTTGTCCCATCTTTTAAATAAATACTCATATAGGGGTTATTGCTTAAAGCAACTTTTAATACTTGGTTTGATTCTAAATCAGATTTAAAAGTATTATATGACTTATTATTTTTTGTATTAAAATTTACTGATGAGAAGAGTAGTATACCTAATGATAATATTGAAGTTATTATTGGAATTATAATATAATTTTTCTTTTGTTTATTCATTGGGTACCTCCAAAATGTATTTATACTACTATTATAAATATTTTGAATATTATGTCTAATTAAAATCATAACATTTACCAATGTAAGTTATGGTATGTAATAAAGAATGAAAGTTATTTTACAACTGATTAAATAAAGGGTAAAATATAGAAAGATTAGTAATATTGGAGGAAATATTATATGAAAATTTCAGGTGTACAAGCCCAATTAGTGGGATCAGATATACTTAGTATAATTAATGAGTTCGTTAAGGTTGATGGATTAGAATTAAAGGAAGTAACAATAGATAATGCTATTAATATAAAAGGAACTTTTAAAAAAGGGGTTTCTATTGATTTTTCAGGACAGTTAACAATAGAAAAGGTAGAAAATTCAATAGTTACTGCTAAGTTTTCAAAGTTAAAACTTATGAAATTAGGGTTCTTTAGGCCTATAAGAAGTTTAGCGTTAAAAATAGGACTAGGACAATTAAAGATAAGTGGAATAGATGCAACAAAAGATAGGGTTATAATAGATATTAAAAAGTTGCTTAAGGATATCCCGTATGTAGATATAGATTTAAAAGCACTTTACATAAAAGGACAAGCACTTCATGCAGAAGTAGAGAATATAAATATCTCTTTAATGGGCAATATTATTAAAGTAGAAGAACCAGAAGTAATTACAGAAGATGAGGAAAAGGATGAAGAACCTGTAAATAAGGTGACTGATTACTATACTTTAGGTAGAGATAAACTTCAGGAAAAGTTACCTGATGGAGCAAAGAAGATTTCAGATTATATATTTGTAGTTCCTGATATTGTTGCATTAATTTGCAGAATGCTTAAAGATAGTAGGGTACCAATAAAAACTAAGTTAGTTGTTTCTGCATCTTTAGCTTATGTTATTTTCCCTACAGATTTAATACCTGATAAAATACCTTTTATAGGAAAGATAGATGAAATTGCAGTTGTATTTTTTGCTTTAAATAGAATAGCAACAGATGTTCCAACAAAGGTTATTCTAGAAAATTGGGCAGGGAAGGATGAGCTTGTTTTAGTACTTAAAAATGGTCTGGAATACGTTACTAACTTTACTGGTGCAAAGAATGTAGAAAAGCTTTATAATGTGGTAGAAGAATTAAGTACGTTATAGAAAGGAATAATAATATGTCAAAATATTATTCAATATATAGAGGTAAGTCAGGAATTCCAATGATAGTTAGAACATGGGATGAATGTAAGGAAGAAGTAATAGGATGTAAGGGAGCAGTATATAAAAGTTTTAAAACTGAAAAGGAAGCAATAGAGTTTTTAGCTTTAAATTCTGAAGGAAAGCCTAAAACAGTAAAGAATGAAAGTAAGGAAGAAGTTGCTTTAGATCTAGATAATGCAGGACTTGTTATTTATGTAGATGGTAGCTTCTCTTTAGAGAAAGAGAACTATTCCTATGGATTGATAGCTATAGATAATGGAGAAGAAGTTTTTGAAGATTGTGGAGTTGGAGAAGACAAAGATTCTGCTTTGTTAAGAAATGTTGCAGGGGAAGTTTTGGGTTCTTTAAAAGCTACAGAGTTTGCTATAAATAAAGGATATAAAAAAGTTACTATAGTATATGACTATAAAGGTGTAGAATGTTGGGCCTTAGGTACTTGGAAAAGAAATAAAGAATTAACGCAAGCTTATCATGAAAAAATGCAAGATAATATGAAAAAGATTGATATAAGATTTGTTAAGGTAAAAGGGCACAGTGGTGATAAGTATAATGACATTGCTGATAAATTAGCAAAAAAAGCATTGGGAATTATTGCATAGGTTAAAATATACTAAAGTACACACTCTATATTATGAGAAATATTATTTTATTAAAGAGGTGTGTAAATATGGGAAGATATATTAGTGGAATGGTAGCTGGATTAGCTGTTGGAGCAACTATTGGAATGATAGTAATGCCTCAACTTGATAGAAAGACTCAAAAAAAGATTAAAAAAGCAGGATATAAGTTATTAAATTTTGCTGAAGAATCCTATGGGGATATAATAGATTTTATTAATTAATAATATTAAGAAAGAGAAGTTGATTTATAACTTCTCTTTCTTTAATGTCTAGGAATGTATAAAATTTTAATTAGCTATAAATGAAAGGCATTATTACATCTTCATATTAAAAAATATAAAATTGTGGATAATGATTTTATAGTTTCCTTACCATTAATACCAGTGGGGTGAGTATTTATTTTATTGTGACTTGGAGCGTAGTGACGGAACAATCAAAATAAATATATACTCCACCTTTTTTATTTATAAAAATCTTTAAGTTATTTAAAACATATTCGACAAAATTTTGAATGAATTAAAGATAATATATATGTTGATAAAAGGATAAATATAGTGAGGAAAAATAAATATATTTATATAAATTTTTGGTGTTTATTAAAAAAGTAGCAAAAAAAATAAGAAAAAATTCGTAATAAAATTACAAAATGTTGTTTTCTTTTGCAAATTTATGGTATAATTTATGTAAAAAAGATTTATTTATATCATGATATTAATACTACTAAAAAGGAAGAGTGCAGTATGGAAATTCTATCATTAGGGGAAAAGATTAAAAGAAGAAGAAAAGAATTGAATATGACTTTAAAAGATTTAGCAAAAGATAGAATTACTCCAGGTCAAATAAGTCTTGTAGAGTCTGGTCGTTCTAATCCTTCTATGGACTTATTAGAGTATTTAGCTAATAGCTTAAATACTACAGTGGAGTATTTAATGGAGTCAGAAGAGAGCCAAGCTGAAAAAATATGTACATATTATGAGCAAGTTGCAGAATCTTATATTTTAAGTGGAGACTATGTTACAGGGGAAAAATATATTGAAAATGCTCTTTATTATGCAGAAAGGTATAATTTAGAGTATAGAAAAGCTAGGATATTATTCTTAAGAGCAGAAATTTATATTTCAAAAGGTGAACTTGCAGTTGCACAGCAATTCTTTTTATCATCTAATGTAATTTTTATAAAAAACAATGAATATGAAGAGATTGTTAAAACATTTTTAAAGTTAGGAAAAATTACTTTAGAGTTAAATGCATATCACTCTGCTAATAGTTATCTAAAGCAAGCAGAAAAGGTGTATTTAGATAACAATATAGGTAACGATTTCTTACTTGGAGAAATATACTATAACATGTCAAGAACCTACTATATTATTGAAGACTTAGGAAAAGCAATGGATTATGCCTTTTTAGCAAAAGAAAAATTTGAGCAAATTCATAATAAGAAAGAGTACGCAAAAACACTTCTACTTTTATCAGAAGAATATAATAGAAGAGGCGATTTAAACAATGCTATAAAGTATTCTACAAAAACATTAGAGGTATATCATGAAATAAATGATCTTAAGAGTGTTTCTGATATCGAAAATAACTTAGGAAAATTATTTTATAACTTTGAAAACATTGAAGAATCCTTTAAGCACTATGAAATGGCTAGAGAAATTAAAACTAGAAATAATGATGACAGTTTAATAGAGACATTAATTAATATATGTAAAAATTATCTTAAGATAAAAGAAATAGATAAATGTGAAACACAATTAGAAGAAATATATCACAGATTAAAAGATGAGGATATAGATGGAATAATCGAATGCAACTTAATAAAATACAGAATTCATACAATAAAAGATGAACTTAGTAAAGCAGAAGATGTTTTAGTTAATACGTATAAGCTTTCTAAAAACGCAGGTGAATTAAGAAGAGCTGGAGAGTTAGCAATAATGGTTGGGAAGTTTTATATAGACCATAAGAATGATACTCAAGCGGCTAAATATCTTGATGAAGGGGTTAACATATTTAAAGAATTAGGTATATTACAAAACTAATATTAAATGGGTGATTAAAATGGAGATATTATCTACTGGGGAAAAAATTAAAAGATCAAGGATTTACAAGGGAATAACTTTAAAAGAACTTTGTGGAGATAAAATTTCTATTTCTAAAATGAGCTGTATTGAAAATGGTAAGGTGAAAGCAGATAGTGAAATTATAAAGTATGTGGCGGATAAAATTGGGGTGGATTATGATTATTTAATTCAAGATGTATATGAACAAATATTAAACAATCTTAATTCAATAAAGAAATCTACGAAAAAAGATTTGATATTTGAAGATAATATAAGACATAACCTAGAGTATGCAATTGAGTATGAATATTATGACTTAGCCTTTGAATTAATACATATAGTTTTTTCCTATTATTTAGAGGAAAATAAGTGGGAGAAAATTCAACTAATAATTTCACAATATTATGACCTATATCAAAGAACTAATACAGAAAGTAATACAGTAACTTATTTTAGAGATATGGCACAATATCTATTCCAAAATAGGGAGTATACTGAGGCAATAACTTATTATGGTAGACTTAGAGAGATTATTTCTGAAAATGGAATTAAAGAAAAAAGTACATATGCTTTTATTGCATACAATGAAGGGATTTGTTATTGGAAGCTAAATAATTATGAAAAAGCTTACAAATTCTTATGTGAAGCAATAAAATATATTAATAGTATAAAAGATGATATAAATAAAGGAAAAATATACCACGCTTATGCTTTGAGTTGCATAAAGTTAGGTAATAGTGAAGCAGAGGAACACATAGAAAAAGCTTTTCAATGTCAAAAGGATAATCCTATCTTAGTTGCAACTTCAAAAGGAGATTATGGTGAAGCATATTTTACTGCAAGTAATAGAAAAAAAGCTATATCAGAAATTGAAGAGGGAATTGAGCTATTTCCTAAGCATAACAAAGAAAAGTATGTTGAATTTTTAAGTGAGTGCATAAATATTTTTCTTAGTAATGAGGAGTATGAAAAAGCATATGATTTGTCAGATGAGGCGTTAGACTTAGCAATAGAGACTGACAATATTAGGTTAATTGAAAAGGCTTATTCTTTAAAGGGAAAAGTTTTACAAAAAGAAAATAGATATAGAGAGTCAGAAAGATATATGAATTTGGCATTAGATTCATTGTTTAAGTTTGGCACTAAAAAAGAAAGACGCGATAGATATTTAGAAATGGCTAATATGTACTATAAATTAGGCGAAGTTAGAGATGCAATTAAATATTTTACATTAGCAATGAGCAAGGAAAAAAGTATATAAATAAAAAGGGGGTATTCGGAAAGAATACCCTTTTTTGACTATCTAGGAAAGTATAAAATTTCAATTAGCTATAAATCAAAGGTATTATTACATTTCCATATTAAAAAATATAAAATGTGGATATTCATTTCTTAGTTGGTTTAATTAAAATAAGTGTTGCTCCATATCCTTTTAGTTTAGTTATTATATTTAAAACAGGACTCTTTTTAGCATACTTAAATTCAATTTTTGGGAAAGACGCTTTTGAAAGTATCTCCATTTCTTCTTTGTTTAGTCGTTCAGGTTTACCCATAGATACCCAGTAGTCATATGAAGAACCTACTTTTTGATTTATTTCATAGAAGGTTATTCTAGAATCGCTAGGTACATTAAATAAGTTTAAAGAAATTTTTCTTTCGCTAGACTTTAATTTTGAACTGTTCTTAAATAAATCATCTATGTTTTCATTATAGGTATATAAAAGAATACTATATGTATCTCTATCTTTAGTTACTATATATCCATCCTCTTTTGCTACAACATTTCCGCTTAATTTGCTTAGTAGATAATATGCATAGTAGGAAGGTTTACGTATATCCATATCATTAATTATTCCCGATGCCCCTATAAACACTTCGTTATTTAGGTAAATTTCTTTTTCAATAACATCAAAAGCTCTAAGAAAACTTAAATCTTTATGAGTAAATATACTACTATGGATTATATAAGGCAACATATATGCTGTATCATAAATGGGATTTAATTCTTTAAATGGAATAAACTCTTCTTCTAATAAATTAAATTTACTATTATTAAAATATTTTCTTAATTCTTTTTTTATCTCTAGAGAAAGAGTTGAGTTTAATTGAAATTTTACATCAGATAAATAATAATATTCTATTTCTGAGAAATAAGAATAGAAGCTTTCTATAGTATGAATGTAGTCTTCTATTTCAAAATCATAATTATCGATAACTATAAGAGGCTTCAGTTCAATTGATGCCATAAACTCTAATACAGTTTTAACTCTGTTCCAATTTATAAAGTCACTACTCTTAAATATTCCCATATTATTATGGAAAAAATATTCTATCCTTCCGTATTCAAAATGAATTTCATTTTGAAGAGATTCAAGAATATCCTTATTATCTTCAATCATTAAATCAAAAATATCTCCAAGACTAATAATTTCCCTAAATTTATCACTATATTTTTCAATGTTGTTATTTATATCTACATCAATTGTCCAAAGTTTATTATCATAATTAAACCTTTCATAGTTTTCTAAATAAGTAGATAAAATATCAATAGAATCTTCAAGTGGAAGAAGGGTAATGTCCTTCATTTTTTCTAAAGTAGCTTCATCAAACTTATTTTTTCTTCTAAATTGAAGGGGGGTACAATTATAATAGCTCTTAAAGTGCTTATTAAAGTACCTAGTATGTGAAAATCCAACCTCTTCAGAAATTTCATATATACTCATATCTGTATCTAAAAGTAGCTTAACTGACTCTTCAACTCTAGTTAGGTTTATAAGGTCAGTAAAGCTATATCCAGTTACATTTTTTATTTCATGTGAAAGATAATGGGGGCTTAAAAATTCTTTTTTAGCAATAGCTTGGAGAGTAATATTATTATTGTAGTTATTAAAAATATATTTTGAAATTCTATGATATCTTTCAAGTTGCTCTTTGTTATCTTTTAGCTCCTCTTGGTCATAGATCAAGTAATGAAAATTATTTATTAGATGGAAAAGTAAGTCTATTAAAATAGATTCTATCTCTTCATCGTAATTTTCAACTTTCTGAACTGACTCACAAAGTAATTTAGCAAGTAGGGTTCTAAATATAATGTATTCTTCTCCTTCTTGTGCTCCTAGATCAGATGTATTGGTATAAAAATAAATGTTTTTAATATCCTTATAGTATTTTTCAAAGAAGCTTTGGTCTATATGAAATAGAAGTATTTTATTGTCTTCATCAGAATAAAGTCTATGAGATTCATCAATATTTATTATTTCAAGTTCATTTTCATAAAGTTCAAAGTTATCTGTATCTATAGAAATATTTATTTTACCTTTTAGTACATACACTATTTCAATAGTGTTATGCCAATGAAGGGGATATTCTTTAATTGTTGCATAAGTTATTTGTATTGGCAGGTCCGAGTTATATGTAACATACTCTTTCCTCATAAGCTTCACCTCATAAAAATTGTAATTAATAAAATTATATCAAAAAGATGAAAAAAATTAAAATATTACTTTGACTTTCTTTGACTTTTGTATTATTATAAGAATATAGAAAAGAATATTAAAAGGAGATTAAAGGAGGAAAGATTTATGAATGTTGATAAAATGACAATAAGAGTTCAACAAGCATTAAATGATGCTAATTTAATTGCTGTTAAGTATAATCATCAACAAATAGAAGTAATACATCTTTTTGCTGCTCTTGTGGAACAAGATGATGGATTAATTCCTAATATTCTAACAAAGATGAATGTTGATGTAAGAGGACTAAAAAGTACATTAAATAGAACTTTAGATACTATGCCTAAAGTTTTAGGTGAGGGCGCTAATAATTCAGGTGTATATATAACTAGAAAAGTTGAAGAAGTTTTAATAAAAGCAGAAGAACTTGCTAAAAAGTTTGAAGATTCTTATATAAGTGTTGAACATCTAATGTTAGCTATACTAGATAAGGAAAAGTCAGGACAAGTAGGAGATATATTAAAATCTTATAATATAAATGAAAAAAACTTTATGCAAGTTTTAAGTGAAGTGAGAGGAAGTCAAAGAGTTGAAACTAATGATCCAGAAGGAACTTATGATGCTCTAGCTAAATATGGTACAAATTTAGTTGATTTAGCTAAAAAGCATAAATTAGATCCTGTTATAGGAAGAGATGAAGAAATTAGAAGAACAGTTAGAATTCTTTCAAGAAGAACTAAAAATAATCCAGTGTTGATTGGTGAACCTGGTGTAGGTAAAACTGCTATTGTAGAAGGATTAGCTGAAAGAATAGTAAGAGGAGATGTTCCAGAAGGATTAAAGGATAAGATTATTTTCTCATTAGATATGGGTTCTTTGATTGCTGGGGCAAAATATAGAGGAGAATTTGAAGAAAGATTAAAGGCTGTTTTAAAGGAAGTACAAAATAGTGAAGGTAGAATAATTTTATTCATAGATGAGATTCATACAATAGTTGGTGCTGGTAAAACAGATGGAGCAATGGATGCAGGTAATTTAATTAAGCCTTTACTAGCAAGAGGTGAACTTCATTGTATTGGTGCTACAACTTTTGATGAATATAGACAATACATTGAAAAAGATAAAGCTCTTGAAAGAAGATTCCAACCTGTTATCGTTGATGAACCATCAGTAGATGATACAATTTCAATATTAAGAGGATTAAAAGAAAAATTTGAAATTCACCATGGAATTAGAATTCATGATTCAGCTATAGTTGCAGCTGCGAAGCTATCTAATAGATATATTCAAGATAGATATTTACCAGATAAGGCTATAGACTTAATTGATGAAGCAGGTTCTATGATAAGGTCAGAAATTGACTCTTTACCAACTGAGTTAGATGTTATAAGAAGAAAAGTATTCCAATTAGAGATTGAAAAAGAAGCTCTAGAAAAAGAAAAAGATGAAGGTTCTAGAAAGAGATTGGAAGCTTTAACTAAGGAGTTAGCTGAATTAAAAGAAAAGAATGATGAAATGACAGCTAAATACGAGAAAGAAAAAGAGCATATAACATCTTTAAAAGAGTTAAAGACTAAACTTGATGAAGCACGTGGTGATCTTGAAAGATATGAAAGGGAATATGATTATAACAAGGTTGCCGAAATTAGATATTCTGTTATTCCTAAGATAGAAGAAGAAATAAAGACTAAAGAATATGAAGTTAAGGAAAACTATGAAGGTGCATTATTAAAAGAAGAAGTTACAGAAGAAGAAATTTCTGAAGTTCTTTCAAAATGGACTGGAATTCCTGTAAGCAATCTTCTTGAGGGAGAAAGAGAAAAGTTATTAAGATTAGACTCTGAATTACAAAGAAGAGTTATAGGTCAAGATGCAGCAGTTGAAGCAGTATCTAACGCTATATTAAGAGCAAGGGCAGGACTAAAAGATGTAAATAAGCCAATTGGTTCATTTATTTTCTTAGGACCAACAGGTGTAGGTAAAACAGAATTAGCTAAAACTTTAGCTAGAACTATGTTTGATAGCGAAGATGCTATGATAAGAATTGATATGTCTGAATATATGGAGAAACATGCTGTATCTAGATTGGTTGGAGCGCCTCCAGGATATGTTGGATATGAACAAGGTGGTCAACTAACAGAAGCTGTTAGAAGAAAACCATATAGTGTAATATTATTTGATGAAATTGAAAAGGCACATGAAGATGTCTTTAATATCTTCCTTCAAATCTTAGATGATGGTAGGTTAACGGATAATAAAGGTAAGACTGTAGATTTTAAAAATACAATTATAATAATGACTTCAAATATTGGTTCTCAATATTTATTAGAAAATCAAGGTGAAGAAGTAACTGGTGAAGCTAAAAATTTAGTTATGGCTTCTTTAAGAAATAAATTTAAGCCAGAATTCTTAAATAGAGTTGATGATATTATTATGTTTAAGCCTTTATCTGAAGAAGGAATTAAGAAGATAATTGATATATTCTTAGATGAAGTGAGAGCAAGACTTGTAGATAAGAATATAAAGTTAGAAGTAACAGAAGAAGCTAAAAGTGTTCTAGCAAAAGAAGGATATGATCCTATATATGGAGCAAGACCACTTAAGAGATATATCCAAAATACCCTTGAAAATAACTTAGCTAGAAGAATTATAAAAGGTGATGTTTACTATGGATCAACAGTAGTAGTAGACGGACAAAACAATGAATTAACACTTTATACAAGGGAAAAATAGCTTGTATACAAAACCTCTTTTAAGCAGAAAATAAGTATAAGATAGAAAGAGAAATAAGAGAAAAAGGTTAATATTATATAAAAAATTCTATTTAAGTAGAGTTCCAACCTTATCTCTTTTGTCCTTTTTATCACTACTATTCTTATTATCTTCTCTTAAGGAGGTTTTTTATTATGGATTACATAACGCCTTTTAATAATTATATAGTGGTTTCTCAGACAGGGGATGTTACTGGTTTTGTAGAACTTTCAAATGCACGTGGTTATATAACCACACTTTATTTAGAAAGACTTTTATCCATATCTCATTTTGGAAAGTATTCTTACTTTGATATGACACAAGAAAGGGATATGGAAGATTCAGGTCTAATAGCTGGCGTATATGAAGGGGAAGCGTATATTTATGATTTAGATGAGTTTATAGAAAAGATTAGAGAGAGTGCAATGTTCCAAGATGAAAAGGATGAGCTGATTTCAAAACTTCTAGAAAAAGAGATAAAAATGAATGTTAGAGATTATGCAATAGAACACTTATTAACTGAAGTTGAACAAAAATGGACAATATAAAAAAGTAGTCTCACTACGTTTTAGAGAAAAAATATATTTTTCAGCCATACCACAGATTCCAAGCTTACTTTTGGTGCTCTGTGGTAGCACTATATTTTTATAATTTCTAGACGTTAAAAAGGATTACGGATAATCCGTAATCCTTTTTTGAGTTTTATTTTTGGTTAATTATTTTAACCCTTGTTCGTATTGTTCAACCATTCTCTTAACCATTTCTCCACCAACGCTACCGCATTGCTTTGAAGTTAAGTTTCCATTGTAATCTGTGAATGGAACTCCCATTGCACCTGCAACTTCATTCTTGAAGTTGTTTAATCCTTGTTTTGCTTCTGGAACTAAAGCTCTGTTGTTATTGTTTGACATACAAATTCCTCCTTTAACGGTATAATATTTTTTGCTAAGCTTTATTTGCTTTGCACTATTATTGTGTGTAAAGTAGTTTTATATAAACTATGAAGTGAGAGGCAAAGAAGGAAAAAAGTACAAACTATACTTGTACAAAAGTTGGATATAATATATATAATGCATGTTTTTCAACCATACCACAGGTTCCAAAACGTGCTTTTGGTCTTATGTGGTGAAAAAATAATTTTAATTTCAATGTCTTAACATATTTTTATAACTCAAAGTTCTGTATTCATAGGGGTTTGCCACTTGAAAATTGTTATAATTTCCTAGATGTTAAAAAAAGTTTGTGGGTAAATATCCACAAACTTTTTACTTTATATTTAATATTTAAAATAATCATAAGTTAATTAATAAAATCTATACTACTTGTTATAACCATTATAAAATTATCTTCTTTTATTTAATTTAAATAAAGCTAAACATACAGGTACCACAATCATAACGGCTACTATACATTCTGGAATTCCGTTAGATACTGCAATAGTTCCTAATGCACCTGCAACAGCTGTTGAACTAATTTCTTTTAAAGCTGCAAACTGTTCCATAGCAAGTATATATGTTAATCCTAAAACACCAGCTGTATTGGTAATTGTACCAGCTATAGCAGATAGAATTAGACCTAACTTTTCTTTATTAAACCTTTCTTTTATTATTTTGAAAACATAATAAGATACAATACCAATTAAAACTCTTGGAATTATTGCTATTATTGGATTCATAAATATTGGTGACAAAAGTACTGGTTGAGTCATATTTAGATACATAGAAAATATACCAAATATTAAGCCAACAATTCCACCAACAATAGGTCCTTCAACAATCCCACCAATTATTACAGGTAAATGTTGAATAGTAACTTTCATCCAAGGTGTTGGAATCATACCAAAACCTGTAAGTCCCATAAATATTGATATTCCTGAAAGCATACCAATGATAACTAACTGTCTAGTTCCAAATTTTTTATTTACATACGATCTTTCCATTTTAATTCCCCCGTTCTTATTCCTTTTGGATATAATTCGGCAAATAGTAAGTATAGATTTAATGTTCAGTTTCCTAAAAAGAATACCGACGATTTTAATTTTAGCACGATATATAAATTTTGCAATACAGTTTTGTTAATTTATTAACAAAAAATGAAAAAGTAGGATTTTATTTAAGGTGAAGACAATAAAAGGCATTATCATTATTGAATTGCATTAAGGTCTGTTATACAATGAATATAACAGAAATTAGGGTGGTGAAAAAATGTTTCTAAGAATTGATTTAGAGTCAGAAGAACCTATTTATCTTCAAATAAGAAATGAAGTAATTAAAGGAATAGCTAAAGGAGAAATAGTAGAGGGAGATGAACTTCCTTCAGTTAGAGCTTTAGCAGAAGAAATTGGAGTTAATATGCATACAGTAAATAAAAGCTATGCACTTTTGAAGGAAGATGGATATGTAAGAATGGATAGAAGAAAAGGTGCAGTGATTTCTTTTTCTTTAGATGATAGTAATAGAAAGTTTATAAGAAATATGGAAAAGGATATGGAGTTAATGGTAGCTCAATGTATAAATAGAGGAATAAGTGAAGAAGAAGCGAAGAAAAACATAGAAGAATTATTTAAAAAGTTTAATTCTTAGGGTGGTGATATTGATGGATTTATTTATAGAATATTTAACTTTAATTTTAGTAGTAGGTTTGTTATTTTTTCAAGGGCTTTTTGTTGAGAAGTTTTCTAATAACGGAATAATATATGGAATTAGAGTTCCAGAAGAATATAAGAACTTAGAGGAAATAAATTATATTAAGAAAAGGTATAGAAAAAGATATTTATTTACAATGATTATTTTATGCTCTATTTTATTTTCTATAATTTATATATATGATAAGGCTTTTTTGCTATGTTTGGGAATTATAATATTTTTAGCAACTAATTATACTATTTATTATTTCTCATGGAAAGAAATGAAAGAATTAAAAAGAAAATTTGATTTTAATTCTTCTGGAAATAATATATTAGTAGTTGATATGAATATAAAAAATAAAGATATGAAAACTAATGAACCCTTATCAATAAAGTATTATTGGATATACGGAATAATTATTTTAATAACTTTACTTTTGACATTAGTATTTTATAAGGATTTACCAGATACTTTTGCAACACATTTCAATGGAAAAGGTATTGCTGATGGTTTTGCTGTTAAAGGTACATTAAATGGGTACTTAGGGGTATTGTCTCTTCCATTAACTCAAATAGGAATGACAATAATGTTTATATTTCTTCATAGGTATACTATAAGTTCTAAGAAAATAATAAATAGTGGAACTGCTAAGGGAACATTGGAACAGCAAAATAAGTTTAGAAGATATGTAGGGCTATTTTTATATGTAATGGGACTTGAGACAATAATAATGTTTTTTGCTATGCAAATTGCTATATTAAAAGGATTAGAAATAAAATTAATTGTAGGTGTATTTGGAGTGTTAACATCCTTAATAGGCATTATAGGAGTAGGTATATTAATATATATTGGTCAAGGTGGAAAAAATATAAAGGTTAAAGATGAGGGAGAAATAATTTATAGAGATGATGATAGATTCTATAAGATAGGATTGTTTTATTATAATAAGCAAGATCCAGCTATTATGATACAAAAGAGAGTTGGAATTGGGTATGATTTAAATTATGGAAATCCAATATCAAAAATATTAGCCATAGTAGTAGGAATAATTCTTATTGGTACTGTGGTTTGTTTATTTATTAATGATCAAAGCATAATAGAAAGCTTTATGAATTAGAGAGGATGATAAGTTTTTGGGAAGCGGATACACAATAAAGGTCTATCCAGAAAAGTCCTGGAGTATATCTAAGATGAAGGTAATGGAGAACTGTTATAGGGAGTATTATTATACATATTATGGGGCACATAATGGGTGGATAGATAATGCTACAGATGAACAAAAAGTTGCTTGGAGATTAAAGAAGTTAACGAATATATGGTTAATGTTTGGAGATAAACTTCATGATGTTATAAAGAAAACAATTAAAAATAAACATAATTTAAATATAACTCCTAATTACTTAAAGGAGTATATGAGGAAAGTTTTAAACCATGGAGTAAAGGAAAGTTTAGAAAAGTATAGGGATGGAGTATGGGATGACTATCCTAGGGGAGAAATGCTTCAAGAGTATTATTATGGTGATAAACTTGATGAGGAAAGTGTTAACGAGGTAAAAAGAAGAATAGAATTATGTATAGACGGATTTTTTAATTCAAAAAGTTATAAAGATATTTTAAAGGAAAAGTCTATACTATTAGAAGTAGATGAAGGCAACTTTGATTATATATTTATACATGGTGTAAAAGTATTTGCTTTAATTGATATGCTTTATATTAATGAAGATGGGTATTATGTTATAACAGATTGGAAGACAGGAAAAATAGGAGAGCATGATAGAGAGCAGCTTCTAGTTTATGTGATTTATGTAATGGAAAAGTATAATGTTTCCTTAGATAAAATTAAAGGAAGAGTAGAATACTTATTACTAGGAGAAAGTGCAGATTATACATTTAATGAAGAGGATTTAGTAAATATTAATAATAGAATAGAGCTAGATTTAAATGTTATAGATGCCTTTTTAATAGACAAAAAATTAAATCAACCAAGGGATAAAGAGTACTTTAGAAAATGTGATTCTTTAAATAAGTGTAAAAAGTGTAGATTTAAAAAGTTATGTATTAATGAAGAGGTGTTTTAGTTATGAAATTAGAGAGTATAGAACAGTTAGAAGACACAAAGTATTTAAATATGTATAAACTTAAACTAATTAATAAGGTTGGAAACATTAAAGATTATTTTATGGTAAGTAGACGCAAAAAGGAAGATCTAATCTGCCTTACAAAAGATCATTCGAAGTGTGATGGAGTTATGATACTTCCTATAACTGAGAATGAAGAGGTTATAATTTTAAAACAATATAGACCAGTTATAGATGATTATTTATATGAATTACCAGCTGGAATTGTTGATCCAGGTGAAACAATTGAAGAAGCAGCTAGAAGAGAATTATTTGAGGAAACAGGATTAAAGTGCAAGAGTTATGAACTAATATTAAAACCAAGTTATTCATCTGTTGGAATTACAGATGAGACTACTGCTGTTGTGAAAATGATAGTAGAAGGAGAAATAAGTAAGGATAACTTAGAGGAAAATGAAGAGATTGAAGTTCTAAAGATAAAAAAGGAAGAAATAAAAGACTTTGTGGAAAAACATAATTTTTCTATAAAGGGAGCGTTAGTATTATTAGGACTTTAAATGGGAAAAGTTAATAAAATTGTACAGAGAGATTGCTTAAGCAGTCTCTTTTTATTAAGATCCAGCAATAATAAATTATGCTCCAGAAGGGGATACTGAAACTGAATGTATTGATTATGGAAAACAAATTGCAAAGTTATAATTTTTACGGAGGAAGATAATGACTAAAAAACTAAACAACTTTTTTAAATTACTAAATAATTTAAATGGTAAAGAATATATAGAAATGCTTATTTCTTACACTGTTTCACTAATAATTGCTAGATTAAAGCCTTCAATAACTTTAAATTTAGCTAAGAGTAATAATAAAAATACTTACGGATTGTGGAAGGAATATGGCGAAGATTATTTAGAGAGTTTAGGAATAAAGTTTATAAAGTTAAGAGAGTCAGAAAAGTCTTTAGTAATTTTAATATATGATCTTGAATTATTAGAAACATTTATAAATATTCCTAAAAATAAAAACTTCCTTATGTCTTTAGGGTATCCAAATAAATTTTCTGTAGAAGAAGCATTAGAAATTTTACAAGTAAGATATGAACTATATAATTGTCCACATGAATTAGGAATTTTTTTGGGGTTTCCATTAGAAGATGTTAAAGATTTTATGACTTGCTCTGACAAAAAGTGTTTAGCTTGTGGTTATTGGAAAGTTTATAATCAATGCAATAAAGCAAAAAGAATTTTCAACCTATTTGATAGAGTTAAAGAAGAGGCTTTAGATAATATATTAGATGGACATAGACAGTGTATATTATCTAATAATTTAAAGAATAAATTTGAATAACATCAAAAATTAATTTTAAATTAAAACATACAAAAAAATTATTTTGTATACTTTTCTCTATAGAAGAGTCCTTTCGTAAGGATTCTTCTTTTTTGTCATTATAAGCATTTATTTCTATATAGACATTGTGCTAGTTATTATTTGGAAAAAACTTTCTGTGTATCATTTACATACACTTGTATTCAAAATAGCTACATGATATTATACTATAAAAGGAATGTGTGACAAAAAATGAAAAATATTTGGGGTGATTAAATGAAATTTCAAAGTACAAGAGGGCTAGAAAGAGATGTAAAATCTGCAGAATGTATTATAAGAGGGATTGCAAAGGACGGGGGGCTATTCGTTCCAGATTCATTTCCTAATTTATATGAAACTATAAAAAAGAACAAGGGATTATCTTATGAAGAATTGGCTTTTAAAATAATAAAAGAATTCTTTACAGATATAGATGAAAATGAGTTAAGGGAAGCTATTGATGAGGCTTACAATAATAGATTTAAACCAGAGTTAAACAAGAGTTATCTTGAACTTTATCATGGACCAACTTGTGCTTTTAAGGATGCAGCATTACTATTTCTTCCACAAATAATGAAAAGAGCAAAGAAGTCTCTAGGAGTAAATGAGGAAATAGTGATATTAACAGCTACTTCAGGGGATACTGGTAAGGCTGCTTTAGAAGGTTTTAGTAGTGTAGATGGATTTAAGGTGGTTGTTTATTATCCTAAAAATGGTGTAAGTACTATTCAGGAGAGACAAATGGCAACACAAGAAGGGGATAATGTAAAAGTATTTGGAATAAAGGGTAACTTTGATAATGCACAGACTGGGGTAAAAAAGATATTTGGAGATGAAAGGTTAAAAGAAGAATTAAAAAAGAATGGATATATCTTATCTTCAGCTAACTCTATAAATATAGGGAGATTAGTTCCTCAAATTGTTTATTATTTTTATGGATATTTTAAACTAATAGAGCAAGGTAAGATTAAAGAGGATGAGGAAATAAATGTAGTAGTACCTACAGGAAACTTTGGAAATATATTGGCTTCTTACTACGGGAAGCAAATGGGATTACCAATAAATAAGTTTATATGTGCATCTAATGAAAATAAGGTTTTAACAGACTTTTTTCAAACTGGTGTTTATGATAAGAGAAGAGAGCTTATTTTAACTCAATCTCCTTCAATGGATATTTTAGTATCTTCAAATCTAGAAAGATTACTATATGAAGGTAGTGGAAGAGATGGAGAAGAAATAAAAGCATTAATGGACGGACTTATGGCTAATGGAGTATATGAAGTGTCTTCAAAAGTTAGAGAATTCTTAAAAGAGTTTTATGGAAACTTTGCTACAGAAGAAGAGGTTCATAACACAATTAAGAATGTATATGAAAAAGAAAATTATCTAATGGATACTCATACTGCTGTAGGAAAGACTGTATGGGAAAAATATAAGAATGAAACAGGCGATGACAGAGAAGTTTTAATTGCTTCAACTGCTAGTCCTTATAAATTCCCAGTTAGTATTTGTAATGCATTAGGTATAGATATAAGTAACGTAGATGATTTTGGAGTTTTAAAGGAATTAAATAAAGCAACAAATGTAGATATACCTAGAAGTCTAAAAGGTTTAGATAAGAAAGAAATTCTTCATAATGAAGTTTGGGATAAGGATGAAATGTTAGATGCCTTATTATTTTTCTTGAAGTAGAGGGGATAAGAATGATTAGGGTAAGAGTGCCTGCAACATCCGCTAATATGGGACCAGGATTTGATTCTATAGGAATTGCAGTAGAATTATATAATGAATTTGGATTTGAAGAAATAGAGAGTGGTTTAAAGTTTAATGGAGTACCAGAAGAATTTTGTAATGAAAATAATATAGTTTATGAAGCTATGATGTTTTGCTTTAATAAAGGAAAATATAATCCAAAAGGTTTAGAAATAAGCACAATTAAGCAAGATATTCCTATTTCTAGAGGCTTGGGAAGTAGTTCTAGTTGTATAGTTGCTGGTCTTATTGGTGCAAATGCAATAATGGGAAACAAGTTTTCTAAAGATGATATATTACAAATGGCTGTAGAAATAGAAGGACATCCTGATAATGTTGCACCTGCTGTTTTAGGTGGAATGGTAGTTGCTATAATGGAAGGTGGTAGGGTATACTATGATATGGTGAAGGTTCAAGAACATATTAAGTTTGTTCCTATAATACCTGATTTTAGACTTTCAACTAAGGATGCTAGAGTGGTTTTACCTAAGGAAATATCCTTAAAAGATGGCATATATAATGTGAGTAGAGCGTCTCTAATGGTAACTGCATTAACTAACGGAAATCATGATTTATTAAAGTATGCATGTAGGGATGTTTTTCATGAAAATTATAGGAGCAAGTTAATAAACGGTTTTTATGAAGTAAAAGAGGAATCAAATGGATTAGGTGCTTTAGCAACATATTTAAGTGGGGCGGGTCCAACAATAATGGCAATGATTTCTGATAAAAATGACAAGTTTAAAAGCCATATGGAGAAGTTTTTAGAGGTAAGGTCCTTAAATTGGGCTATTCATGAACTTTCTATAGACAAAAATGGTGCAATAATAATAGAGGGTGATAAATAGTGGATGGAAATTATTTTGTAATTCATAAGAGGGTTTTACCTGAGGTATATGAAAAGGTGTTAAATGCTAAGAAGCTTATAAAAGATGGAAAAGTTAAAGAAGTAACAGAAGCTACTAAGATGGCTGGAATTAGTAGAAGTGTATATTATAAATATAAGGATTATATTTATGAGTTTTCTGAAAGTCCTCAGGGGAGGAAAGCTACATTCAATATAATGATAATTGATGGTAGAGGAATTCTATCTAAAATATTAAACTTCATTTCAGGTCAAGGGGGAAATATACTTACTATTAATCAAGGTATACCTCTTAATGGGTATGCATATATAAGCTTAACTATAGATATAAGTAACTTAGAAGGTGACATTACCTCGTTAATGGATGGAATAAGTAAAATAGAACAGGTAGAAAAAGTAGAGTTTATAGCAATGGAATAAACAAAAAAAGAAGATATTTTTACATGTAGGTAAATATCTTCTTTTTTATTTATATATTTATAGGAAATGTAATGGCTAAATTTCTTTTTTTAAGTAGAAGTGATCTTTATCAGCAGCACAAAGCTCCCAGCCTTCTCTACCTAATGAATTTAGTTTTTCTAAAACTTTATTTTCTATTTCTTCTTCACTAAAAGTTGTTTTTAAATCAAATGAAATATGTTCAACTTTATATTCATACATTTTCATATAAAACACCTCATTATTAAGAATCTAAAATTAATTATACAACTGTTACCAAATAATTACAATGTGTAAATTTAAACTTGATGTAAAAAGGAGTTATATATTATACTAAGGTATTACTTGTAGAAATATAGATAATACTAAATTTAGTAGAAGAGGTGAGAAGTATGGAAATTTATTTAGATAATGCAGCTACTACTAAGCCAAAAGAAGAAGTTATTGAAGCAATATGTGATGGAATGAAAAAATATTATGCTAATCCATCATCTTCACACAAGCTAGGTATGGAATCAGAAAAAAAACTAGATGAATGTAGAGAAGTAATTGCAAAAACAATAAATTGTAGCAATGATGAAATATATTTCACTTCAGGGGGAAGTGAAGGTAACAACTTTGTAGTTAAAGGGTTAGTAAAGCCAGGAACACATTTAATTACAACTCCTTTTGAACATAGTTCCATAAAAAACACTGTTGAAACTCTTGAGAAATCTGGAGTAAGAGTTACATATCTTTCTGTTAATGAATTTGGAGAAATTGATATTGAAGAACTAAGGGAAGCTATTACTAAAGATACTGTTTTAGTTTCAGTTATGTTTGTTAACAATGAAGTTGGAAGCATACAGAATTTAAAAGAAATAGGTGAAACTATAAAGGCTATAAGTAATAGAGCAAAGTTCCATGTAGATGGAGTCCAAGGGTATGGTAAATTTCCTATAGACGTTAAGAAAATGAAAATAGATGCATTAACAGTTAGTGCACATAAAATTCATGGACCTAAGGGTGTTGGATTCTGCTATTTAGCTAAAGGGATTAGCATAGTACCTCATATTCATGGTGGAACTCAAGAAAGAGGACTAAGAGCTGGAACTGAGAATATACATGGAATAATGGGATTAACAGTTGCTGCTAAAGATATTATTAAGAATATGGATATAAACTATGAAAAGGTTAGTGAATTAAAAGAATATATGATAAAAAGACTTTCTGAAATAGATGATATCAGGATAAATAGTCTAATGAATGATAAGTTTTCTCCATACATTTTAAATGTTTCATTTAGAGGAATTAGAGGAGAAGTATTGCTACATTTATTAGAAGATGCTAATATCTTTGTATCTACAGGTTCAGCTTGTACTTCTAAATCCAAGGGCGGAGTTATAGGAAGTCATGTTTTGGAAGCTATGAATCTGACTAAGAAAGAGGTTGAGGGGGCAATAAGATTTTCTTTCTCGCCAGAAAATACAAAAGAAGAAATAGATAAGACTATTGATGCCCTAAAAAAGGGATTAGTATTCTTAAGGAGGATTAGAAGATGAGTAAATTAATACTAGTTAAGTATGCCTCAGAGATATTTCTAAAAGGATTAAATAGAAATAAATTTGAGAAGAAGCTAAGAGATAATATAGCTATAAAACTTGAAGGTTTAAATTTTGAAATAATATCAGATCAAAATAGATACTTCATAAAAGTTGATGAAATAGATGAAGCTATAGTTAGAATTAAAAGAGTTTTTGGTGTTGCTGAGGTTTGTATAGTAACTAAGGTTGATAGGGATATGTCAGCAATTAAGGAAGAAGCTTTAAAGAAGGTAAGAGAAAGTGGATGTAAAACATTTAAGATAATAACAAATAGAGCAAATAAGTTGTTCCCACAAAACTCTATGGAAACTTCAAGAGAAGTTGGTGGATATGTATTACACCATATGGATGGAGAAATAACAGTTGATGTTAAGAATCCCGAATGTGCATTAAATGTTGAAATTAGAGAACATGCTTATATATGGACTAATAATGATAAGATTAAAGGTGCAGGTGGCCTTCCTTATGGAATAAATGGAAGTACTATGCTTATGTTATCAGGAGGTATAGATTCACCAGTTGCAGGGTATCTAATGGCTAGAAGAGGGGTGGCATTAAACTGTGTTTATTATCACAGTCATCCTTATACTTCTGAGAGAGCTAAGGATAAAGTTAAAACTCTTGCTAAAATTCTTGCTAGATATACTGAAGAAGTTAATTTATATATAGTTCCATTTACAGATGTTCAAATGGAAATTATAGAAAAGTGTAGAGAAGACGAGCTTACAATTATTATGAGAAGATTTATGATGAGAATAGCTTGTGAGTTATCAGATAGACTAGGAATAGATTCTGTAGCTACTGGAGAAAGTATAGGTCAAGTTGCAAGTCAAACTATGGAGGGATTAATCGTAAGTACAGATTGTGCTGATAGACCAGTATTTAGACCACTTATAGCTATGGATAAGGAAGATATTATGGATATAGCTAGAGACATAGATACATACGAAACTTCAATTCTTCCATATGAGGATTGTTGTACAATATTTGTTCCAAAGCATCCTAAAACAAAACCTCAAGTTGAAGCTATGAGAAAGAGTGAAAGCAAGCTTGATATTGAAAAGCTAGTTAATGATGCAATTGATAATATGGAAGTTGTAAAATTAAAGTAAATTATATTTGACTATTGTGGAACTTAAAGTTTTGCAATAGTCTTTTTATATGGTAAAATTTATATGTTATATTTTTGCAGAAGAGGGGGATATTTGTGAAATACATAGATACTAAATATGATGAATTTAAGTTGAGAGAAACTACAGTAGAAGACACAGCTTTAATTCTTTCATTTATTAAAGGAATTGCTGAATATGAAAAAATGAGTAATGAAGTTGTTGCAACTGAGGAAGTTTTAAGAAAAAGTATATTTGAAGATAATAGAGCTAAGGTTTTAATTGCTGAAGAAAATGGAGATCCAATAGGATTTGCTTTATATTTCTTTAACTTTTCAACTTTTATAGGAAAGGCAGGATTATATCTAGAAGATATATTTATATTACCTGAGCATAGAGGTAAAGGATATGGTAAAGAAATATTTAAGGTTCTGGCTAAGATAGCAGTTGAAAATTCATGTGAAAGAATGGAATGGGTTTGTTTAAATTGGAATGAACCTTCAATAAAGTTCTATAAAGGCTTTGGTTCTATTGGAATGGAAGAATGGACAACATATAGATTAGCAGGAAATAAGATTGGGGAACTAGCCAATAGCAAATAGATAATAAGTATAGGCTTTAAGAAATCACTTTTGTGGTTTCTTTTTTTATTCTTGAGGAAATTATGAAATATATATAGAAAATATTGACAATATAGAAACATAAGCATATTATGATTTTAAGGATTTATTGCTTTAATGTGTTAAATTAAAAAGGAGGATGGAGGGGAAATGGTTAATAAAAATATTATTCCTGAAGGAACAAGAGATCTTATTTTAGATGAATGTATTAGAAAAAAAGAGCTTGGGTTAGAAATTGAAAATATACTAAACAAGTGGGGATATAAAGAGGTTATAACGCCTACAATAGAATATTATCAAACCTTTAATGGAGGATTCCCAAATTTAAAGGAAGAAGATATGTATAAGTTCTTCGATGATAAGGGGAGAATTTTAGTTTTAAGACCCGATATGACAATACCTATAGCAAGGGTAGTTGCTACAAAATTTAAGGAGATTAATCCACCAATTAGATTAAGATATAATTCCAATGTATTTAGAGTTCATGAAAGTTTAGGTGGAAAAAAGAATGAATATACAGATTGTGGTGTTGAACTTATTGGATTAAATGGAATTGATTCAGATGTTGAAATTCTTATTACAGCATTAGAAAGTTTAAAAGTCTTAAAAGAAACTGGTTATAAGATAGAGGTAGGTAATATAAACTTTTTTAATTCTGCAGTAGAGTGGTTAAATTTAGAATTTGAACAGAGAAGCTTTTTAGCAAAACTTATTGATGAAAAAAGTATGAAGGAATTAGAAGAGTATCTGGATATGTTGAAAGTAGGAGATGACTATAAGAATTTCTTCATGAAATTACCTTGGCTTTTTGGAGGAGTAGAGGTTTTGGATATAGGAGAAAAGTACGCTATTAATAATGAAATATTAAATGAAATTAAGTATTTAAGAAATATATATGAAATATTGGACAACCTAGGATATGGAGATAAACTTACTTTTGATTTAGGAATTGTACCAAGATTAAATTATTATACTGGGATTATATTTAAAGGATATGTAGAAGGAATTGGGGATACCGTTCTTAGAGGGGGAAGGTATGATGAACTTATATCAACATTTGGAAGAGATTTGCCTGCTGTAGGATTTTCTATAAATCTAGATCCGCTGGTTCAATTAGAAGATGAGAAGAGCAATAGGAAAGAAGAAAAGTATAGAATTATTTATAATCCTAAGGATATAGTGGTAGCTATAAAACAAGGACAAGTTTTAAGAAACTTAGATTACGTAGCAGAACTTGTACCTTCTAAAGATATTGAAGGAATAAAGGTAGTAAAGGAGGGGACGCAGCAATGAGTATAAGTATAGCACTTACAAAGGGAAGGCTAGAGAAAGAAATAGTAAAGCTATTAGATAAAGCTAACTTTGGAACAGAAGAACTTAAGAACAAAGGAAGAAAACTTGTTTTCAATGATACTATTGAGGAAATTAAATATTTTTTAGTTAAAGCAGCAGATTCCATAACCTATGTTGAACATGGGGTAGCTGATATTGGGATAGTTGGGAAAGACACTTTAATGGAAAGTGATAATAATTACTATGAAGTACTAGATCTAGGAATAGGTAAATGTGGCTTTATAGTAGCATCATTACCAGAAAAAGATGTTTTTAAGAAGGTTGGTCATATAAAGATTGGAACTAAATATCCCAGGGTAGCTAGAGAATATTTTAAGAAAAGGGGGATGGATGTAGAAATAATAAAAATTGATGGGTCAGTTGAACTTGCACCTATATTAGGGTTATGCGATGCCATTGTAGATATTATGGAAACAGGAACAACTTTAAAAGAAAATGGATTAATTGTTTTTGATAGGATATGTGATATAAGTGCAAGAGTTATAGTAAATAAAGCTAGTTTTAAAATGAAGAGAGAAGAAATTGGGGCTTTTATCAACAGGTTAAAACAAGTTTTATAAAGTATAAGCAATAAATAAAGAGGGGGCAAGAGTATGTTAAAACTTATAGATCTTGAAAATGATAATTGGGATATTCTTTTAAAAGAGCTTAAAGATAGAGAAGAAGAAGTAAAAGAAGAAGTTTTAGGAAGCGTTTCTAATATTATAGAAGATGTAAGAAAAAACGGTGATAAAGCGTTAAAAGCATACACAGAGAAATTTGATAGAGTTGTGTTAGATGACTTTGAAGTAAGTATAGAAGAATTAGATGAATGTTTTATAAAGATTGAAAAAAACTTTATAGAAAACTTAGAAGAAGCGAAAGAAAATATAGAATATTATCATAATGCACAAAAAAGTAGAGGATTTATTTTAAATAAAGACAATGGTATTTTCCTAGGTCAAAGAGTCATACCTTTAGATTCTGTAGGAGTATATGTTCCAGGAGGAACAGCTGCTTACCCGTCATCTGTTCTTATGAATGTAATACCAGCAAAGGTTGCAGGAGTTAAAGAGATAATAATGATAACACCCCCTAATAAGGAAGGAAAATTAAATCCATATATAGGGGTAGCGGCTAAAATTGCTGGAGTAAGTAAGATTTATAAATTAGGGGGAGCCCAGGGGATAGCTGCCTTAGCAAATGGAACAGAAAGTATACCAAAGGTAGATAAGATAGTAGGGCCGGGCAATATTTTTGTGGCAACAGCAAAGAGATTAGTATTTGGCAAGGTTGATATAGATATGATAGCAGGACCAAGTGAAATACTTGTAATAGCAGATAAAAATGCTAATGCAAAATATATTGCAGCAGATTTAATGTCTCAGGCTGAACACGATAGGTTAGCATCATCTATTTTAGTTACTACATCTAAGAAGCTATATGAAGAGGTAGAGAAAGAATTAGAGGCTCAAATAAAAGATTTAGATAGAAAAGAAATAATAGAAGAGGCATTAAAGAATTATGGAAAAGCTATTATTTGTAATTCAATAGAGGAATGCATAGAGGTTTCAAATAGGTTTGCACCAGAACATCTAGAGCTTATGGCCGAAAATCCTATGGAGCTTTTAGGAAAAGTTAGACATGCAGGGTCTGTTTTCCTAGGAAATAATACACCAGAGCCTGTTGGAGATTATTTTGGAGGTACTAATCACGTATTACCTACTAATGGAACAGCTAGATTTTACTCGGCTCTTTCAGTAGAGAGTTTTATAAAAAAATCATCATTTCTTTATTATTCTGAAGAAGCAATACAAAAATATGGAGAAAAGATTATTAATATAGCTAACAAAGAAGGACTTACAGCACATGCAAACTCTGTGAAGGTGAGGGTGAAGTAATATGAAAGGAATAGAATCATATATAAATTTACATGATAATTTAGAAATTAGACTAAATGCTAATGAAAGTTACTTCGGAATAGATGAAAAAATGATGTTACACATTAAAACTGATATATGTAATTTAGATTTAAATAGGTATCCGGAAGATGGCAGTGAACTTCTAAAAGAATTATATGGGGGATATGCAGGCGTTGACAAAGAAAATATAGTAGTTGGAAATGGTTCTGATGAAATGATTGGATTAGTAATAGGATTAAAGATTGCAAAGGGAAAGAAGTTGTTAACTCTTAACCCTGATTTCTCAATGTATGATTACTATGTTTCTATGCATTCGGGTGAGATGGTTAAATATAACACAAAAGAAGATGGAAGCTTTGATATAGATAAATTTATAAAGCTAGGTAAAAAGGAAAATGTAGATATGATAATTTTCTCTAATCCAAACAATCCAACAGGACATGCAATTGAAGCATTTAAAATAACTAAGATACTAGAAGCATTTAAGGATAAAGTAGTATTAGTAGATGAGGCGTATTATGAATTCTTTGGAGAATCTATGATACCTTACATTAATAGATATAAGAATCTATTAGTTACAAGAACGCTTTCAAAAGCTTGGGGGTTAGCAGCAACAAGAATAGGCTTTTTAATTGGTAATTGTGAAGATATCAAAAAAATAAATAAATATAAAGTACCATATAACGTTAATTCCTTATCTCAAGTTGTAGCAAGTATTGTTTTAAAGGACAGAATGCATGTTGAAAAAAATATTAAAGAAATTGTATCTGAAAGAGAAAAGCTTTATAAATCTTTAAAAGAAATTCAAGAGAATTCAGCTTTATATATTGAATTCTATCCTTCAAAAGCCAATTATATCTATGGAAGAACAGAGTATAAGGAAGCGTTAATTAATGGATTAAAATCCAGAGGAATTCTTATAAGAAGTTTTGAGAAGAATAACTTTAGAATTACTGTGGGTTGCCAATTTGAGAATAACAAACTTCTTCAAGCAATAAGAGAAATAGTTGGATACGGGGGAGTAAGCTATGCTTAAAAGGGAATGTAGTGTAAATAGAAATACTAATGAAACTAAAATTCAGTTAAAAATTAATTTAGATGGTGAGGGAAAGTCTAATATAAAAACAGGAATAAGGTTTTTTGATCATATGTTGGACTTAATGGCTTTTCATAGTGGAATAGATTTAGAAGTAATAGCCCATGGTGATTTGGATGTATGTGACCACCATACTGTTGAGGATGTTGGAATAATTTTAGGCCAAGCTTTTAAAGAAGCATTAGGTGAAAAAGTGGGTATAAAGAGGTATGGAACTTTCTTTATACCTATGGATGAAACTTTAGCACTAGTGTCTTTAGATATAAGTGGAAGAAGTTTTTTAGTATTTGAAGGTGATTTTAAAAGAGAAAGTATAGGAAACTTTTCAACAGAGATGGTTAAGGAATTTTTAAGAGCTTTTGCTTTTAATGCTGGAATAACATTGCATGCAAGAGTTATATACGGAGAGAATGATCACCATAAAGTAGAAGGAATATTTAAGGCATTAGGAAGAGCGTTAAAGGAAGCAAAAGAAATAGAAAAGGGCAGTAGTAGATTACCTTCTACAAAAGGAATTCTTTAGGAGGCAATATGGTTGTAATTATAGATTATGGAATGGGAAATCTAAAAAGTGTATATAATGCTTTAAATAAAATAGGGTGTAGGTGCAAAGTAAGTTCTAAAGTTAAAGATATAAGGGATGCTAGTGGCTTGATTTTGCCTGGAGTAGGAGCGTTTAAAGACTGTATGGATAATTTAACAAAATTGAATCTAGACCAAATATTAAAAGAGGAAGTGGGAAAGGGAAAACCACTTTTAGGAATATGTTTAGGTATGCAGGTTCTTTTTGAAAAAGGATATGAAGGAGAAGAAAGAGTAGGATTAGGTTTATTAAAAGGTAAGATTGTAAAGATGGAGGATCCAAATGTAAAGATACCTCATATAGGATGGAACAACTTAGAGAAGAATAGGGAAGATGAATTGATTTCTAGCTCAGAGAAAGCTCCTTTTGTATATTATGTACATTCATACTATGCTCAAAATTATAATGATGAAGATCTAGTAGGGGTTTCATATTATGGCAGTTTAAAAATACCTGGATTGGTTAGAAGGGAAAATGTAATGGGAGCGCAGTTCCATCCAGAAAAAAGTGGAGAAGCAGGTCTTAATATTTTAAGAAATTTTAAGGAGTTGATCTGATGATAATAATACCAGCAATAGATATTATAGATGGAAAGCCAGTTAGGTTATATCAAGGAGACTATAATAAAAAAGAAATAGTGTCAGAAGATGTTTATGATACTTCGAAAAAATTTGAAGACCTTGGAGCACAATGGGTGCACTTAGTAGATTTGGATGGAGCAAAAAAAGGTGAATTGGTTAATTCAAATGTAATTATAAAGGTAGCACAAAGCCTGTCTATTCCTATTGAAGTAGGTGGAGGTATAAGAAACTTTGAAGATATAAAGTATCTTATAGATAATGGAGTTTCAAGGGTTATTTTAGGTACAAGCGCTATGGAAGATGAGAATCTTTTAAAGAAGGCTTTAAGAGAGTATGGAGAAAAAATAGCAGTAGGAATAGATTGCAAGGAGGGTTATGCATGTGGAAGAGGATGGCTTCAAGAAAGTTCTATTCATTATATAGAATTTGCAAAGAGGTTAGAAAAATTAGGGGTTAAAAATATTATAGTTACTGATATTTCGAAGGATGGAACTCTAGAGGGGCCTAATATTGAAATGTTAAATGAGTTAAAGAAAGAAGTTAGTATTGATATTACAGCTTCAGGAGGAATAAGAGATATATCTAACATAAAAGCTTTAAAAGAAATAGATGTATATGGAGCAATAACAGGAAAGGCTATATATGCTAAAACTCTTTCTTTAGAAGAAGCTATAAAAGTTACAAGGGAGGAATAGTATATGCATACAAAGAGAATTATTCCTTGTCTAGATGTTAAAGAAGGAAGAGTTGTAAAGGGAGTTAACTTTGTTGGACTTAAAGATGTTGGAAATCCTGTAGATTTAGCTGAATACTACTATAAGGCAGGAGCAGATGAACTAGTGTTTTTAGATATTACAGCTACTCATGAAGGTAGGGGGATAATGAGAAGGGTAGTAGAGAGAGTAGCTGAAAAAATATTTATTCCATTTACAGTTGGGGGAGGGTTAAAAGACTTAGAGGATATTAAGGAGATACTAAGAGCTGGTGCAGATAAAGTGAGTTTAAACTCAGCTGCTGTAAGAGATAAGCAACTTATAAAAAAAGGAGCATACTATTTTGGAAATCAGTGTATTGTACTAGCAGTTGATGCAAAGAAAAGAGATGATAATACAGGATGGAATGTAGTTATAAATGGTGGCAGAATCGATACAGGAATTGATGCATTAAGATGGATTGAAGAGGGAGCAAGACTAGGTGCTGGAGAAATATTATTAACTTCTATGGAAGCTGATGGAACTAAAAAAGGGTTTGATATTGAACTTACTAAGTCAGTATCTAATATAACCAATGTGCCAGTTATAGCTTCAGGGGGATGCGGATCACTTGAACATTTTTACGAAGTCTTTAAAGATGAAACAGCAGATGCAGCTCTTGCGGCATCACTTTTTCATTATGGAGAATTATCAGTAGAAGAAGTAAAGAGATATTTAAAGGATAGAAATATAAGTGTTAGATACTAGGAGTATAAGTGTATGAATAGGGAACAGATAATAAAAAAGGTACAAGAAGTAGACTTTAAAAAAGGAAATGGTTTAGTACCAACAATTGTTCAAGATATAAATAGTAATGAAGTTTTAATGCTTGCCTATATGTCAGAGGAAAGTTTAATAAAAACTTTAGAAGGTGATACCACATGGTTTTATAGTAGAAGTAGGGATGAGCTATGGAATAAGGGAGCAACTTCAGGACACTTACAGTATGTTAAAGAGATAAAGATAGATTGTGATAATGATACTTTACTAGTTTTGGTAGAACAAGTAGGAGCGGCGTGTCATACAGGAGAGAGAAGTTGCTTTTATAGAAGTTTATAGGAGGAAAGTAAATGGAGGGCATTTTAAAGGAGTTATATAAAACAATATTAACTAGAAAAGATATGGGAGAAGATGGATCATATACAGCATATTTATTTGATAAAGGTTTAGAAAAAATATTAAAGAAGGTTGGAGAAGAGTCAACAGAGGTTGTTATTAGTAGCTTAGGAGATAATAAGGATAATCAAGTAAATGAAATGTGTGATTTGATATATCACCTTTTAGTATTAATGGCTGAATTAGAAATTTCTCTTCAAGATATAGAAGAAGAACTAGAGAAAAGAAGTAAAAAGATAAATAATTTCAAAGGAGAAAGAAAAGAAATTCAAAATATGTAATTCTTCTTGATAGTAATTGGTATAAGTTGTAAAATATAAATATATTATACAGAAAGAGGTAGGGTGAGATAAATAGTATGCAAAAAAAGATAGAAACTATGGTTTTGGGTATAGGAGAGTTATCCTTAGATGCTATTAGTACTTGGTTCCCTAGCAAAAATAAAGAAACAATTGCGAAAGTAATTGAGACATCAGAAGTAATTGGAATAAAAGGTAATAAGGTAATGCCAAAATCTAAAATGGATGTAATTGAAAAAGAAAGTGTTACAAAGAAAAAAATTAATTTAGCTAAGATTCAAGAAAAGGTAGAGGCTAAAGAGATACAAGAGAATGAGATTAAAAATGAATATACGGAAGAGATAAATTATGGTGAGCTTCTTGAATTAATAATGAAGTATAACAGAAGAGTAAAAGAGCAGTATGAAAAATTAATAGCTAGAAACTTTGATAATATGAAAGAGGCAATAATTAAGTATTATGAAGCAAAATTTGAAGTGATTAAAAATCCATTTAAGGTTAGTGGGAAATCTGAAATGTATTCATTACTTCATAAGAAAACAAAGTTAGAAGTTGCATATTTATATGTTGGTGAATTTTTGTCTGAGGGAGATTTCAATAAAATATCTTCTAATTTTGTAGAGGATACAGTTTATTTTTGTATAACAAAAGATGCTGAAGTTCTACCAAATGTAAGTGATAGAGAATATTACTTAAAGGATGTAGATGATATAGTAAATAAATATTTAAATCAATATAAGTTGAAAGAAATAGATGCAACAATATTTAAGATAAACTAAAAGGCTGGGAAACTAGTCTTTTTTCTTTATGATAGATTTATTGGAAAATAAGTGATTGTCAAGTAAAGGGTAAAGATTCTGTGATTAAAAGGATAGAAATTTGTAATATTTATAGGTATACTAAAAGAAGAAAACGAAAGGAGAAATAATATGAAAGAATTATTTAAAGTAAATGAGTTAAGTTTTTATGAAGAGGATTTTTTAGATGATATAAATGAATATTTAGATATTGTAGATATATTAAGAGATATGCAAAGTGAATTAACTTATGAGAAGGTAACTTGTGCAACTCAAAATGATTGCTGTGAGAAGAGTAAGGATAACTATTTTATCCAAGTACATGGTTTTATTAATAAAGAGGATGAGTTCATAACAAAGGAAGAAGTTGATATGTTTGCAAAGAATATAAAACAAGATGAACTTGATCTTTTTGTTATTAGAGTTTATAAGTGTATTGAATGTGGAAAGTGGATTATTGATATCTTAGAATAATTTATCGAGAGGTATTATATGAAAGAGGATTTGAAAAATTATTTTTCTGATTTAATTAAAGATATTAAGAGCATCAAGAAAGATACTATCTTTGAGTTTATTAAGAAGAGGGGCAAGATTTTAACTATTTTAGTATTAGTAATACTTATGTTTTTAGGATTTGGTATTGGTAGAATAAATACTTCTAAAGAGCATTTGTTAAGTAAACTAGAAATAGCGTTAAAAAATGAAAATCCAAGCAAACTTTCTTCAATTGTTAAGTTCAACAGTAAAAGAGTAAGTAAGAAGGATCTTCAACCGCTTATTAATTATTATTCAAAAGATAGCTCTAGAGTGGATTCAATAATAAATAAATTGAAGACAGTAGGAGAGACAGAAGATTTAAAACTTGTTGAAGAGAATAGAGTGTTTGGAACAAAGTATTATATAGATATTAAACCATATAGTTTAAAAATTGATAGTGAATTTAAGAATAGTAGATTTACTGTAGATGATAAAAATTATATAAATACAGGAAGTAAAATAGATAAGTTAATACCAGGTGTTTATACAGTAAAAGGAATTTTAGAAAGTGGATTTGGATATATAGAAGCATCTAAAGAAATAGTTCTTATGAAAGATGAAGAGATAGATATGGAGTTTGATGCTGTAATGCTTAATATATCATCAGCATTTTATGATGCAGAAGTATTTGCTAATGGACAATCAACTGGAATATTAGTAAAAGATGCAAAAAATATAGGACCATTTCCTACTACAGGAGAGGTTAAATTACATATTGAAAAAGAGTTTCCTTGGGGGAGAGTTAAAGGTGAAGAAGTTCAAGTTAAAGATATCCCTAATTTAACACTTAATTTAAGTATGGAAAATGAAACTCTAAAGTCAGAAATAAATACTGTGGTTGATGAATTTTATAGGAGTGTTTTTTTAGCTCTTAATAATGAAGATAAGAGTGTTATAAAGGGTGGAACAGAAAATGCTATTAATAAAATTTACGATGTGTTAGAAAAGAAGTATTTCATTTTAAAAAATAAATATAACATAAATGATATAAGGATAGTTGAGGATAAAAACCAATATAGGTATGAAAATGGAGTATATAGTGCAACTATTGTAGTAAGTGTAGATTATACAGTAAGTAAGAGTTTTCTTGGATTAAATAAAGAGGAAAGCAATAAATTGTTTTTCACTAAAATGCTTTATAACGGTAAGGAATGGAAGGCAGAAGATGTAGAAAACTTTAGTTTATAAGTTAAAAAGGGGGAGGAGTAATGAAGAAAAATTTAATAAAGATAGTAGCTATTATTTCGTTATCTTGTTTTATTTTTGAGAGTCCAATTGTTTATGCAACTAATTCATCTGATATAAAAGACCAAATTAATAATAATAATCAAGCCATAGACAATTTACAAAATGAAAAGGACAAAATACAAAATCAAGTTAATAATGTAAATAAAGAATTAGATAAGATTACGGAAGAGATGGAAGCGAAAAATAAGGAGCTAGAGAAATCTAGCAAGAAGGTAAATGAGTTCCAAAGTAAGATAGATTCATTACAAGTTGAAATAGACGATGTACAAGCTAAAATAAATGAGGTTGAAGAGGAAATAGTTAAAAAAGAGGAACTTATAGCTAAAAAGGAAAATGAAGCAGAAGAAAGAGAAGAAATGCTTGGACTAAGAATAAGAAATTATTACAAAAATGATGTGATTAGTCAAATGTTAGCCTTTTTAGTAAGTAGTGATGGTCTTTCAAGCTTTATAGGTAATATATATAATATGAAAAAGATACTTGATACTGATAAAAAGCTTATTGGTGAAGTAAATAGCATTAAAGAATCATTGAATAATGAAAAGAAGTTATTAGAAGAAAAGATTGTTGAGTTAGATGAGGAAAAAGTAGAAATAAAAAATAAACAGCAAGAATTGGTTGATGCTCAAAAAGAATTCGTAGATGAACAAAATAAGTATTTAGCTCAAGTGAATGATTTAAAAGGAATAGAGAGCAAAAAGCAAAGCATGATTAATTCTCTATCAGATAAGGAAAGAGAATTACAGGAGAAAATAGGTGATTTGACAGATTTTAATCAAGATTTACAGAATAAATTGGATGATTTATTTAATGGACTTGATAGTGAAAATAGTGGTAATTCTCAAGGAGAAACCTTTTTAAGACCAACTGGCGGACGTGTTACTAGTGAATATGGTCCTAGAACTCATCCAATTAGCGGACAGAGTGGTTTTCATACAGGTATAGACTTAGCATCTCCATCTGGTACACCTATTAAGGCTTCAAAGAGTGGAACTGTTGTGTATTCTGGATGGCAAGGTGGGTATGGACAAGTAGTTATTATAGACCATGGCGGTGGATATAGAACTTTATATGCGCATTGTTCTAAACTAAATGTGGTTAAAAACCAAAAAGTTAGCAGGGGGCAGGTTATTGCTTTAGTTGGTTCTACAGGTAATAGTACAGGACCTCATTTGCACTTTGAGGTGAGGGTAAATAATAAACATCAAAATCCGAGAAAATATGTACCTATTTAATTAAAATAACTAATAAAAAGTAAACATATATTATTGTGAATAAGAAATTGCCCTGTGGCAATTTCTTATTTTTATTTAAGATATAGGAGAAATACAAAAAACCTGCACTTACAATAAGTACAGGTTAAAGGGTATGTTCATTTAAGAAAGGGAATAAATGAACATATATGTGGGGTTTATAAAAACTCTTACTAATAAAAATATTAGTAGAGCAGTATGGGCTGAGTTTTAAAATACTTATACTTAAATTATAAATTAAAAATAGATAAAATCAATAGAAAAAAATCAAATTTTTTCTAATTTTTTATAAAAGTTTTCGACAAATATATGCTATTTTAATTAATTTAAAAAAAGCATTGAAATATATGGATAAAATATACTACTATTATAGATAATAAAAATATTGTGTATAAATGAAGGTGAGCAAATGGACATAATAAAAGAGTTTAATAGTATTTTTAAGATAGATGATGGTCAAGTAGAATTTGTTAAGGAGAAGCTTAACTATAAAGATAAATTATTAATTGTTGGAGTAGATGAAAATGAAGAGTTGAAGGAAAAAATTTCAAAGTATGAGTGCTTTATAGAAAAAAATAGTGATGCTTTTTTGAATAACTTTTATAAAAAGGGAAAAAGTTTTAAAGAAATATGTTTTTTATGTCAGGTGGCAAAGGAGTTAAGAGAAATTAGAGTTATAAGAGAGTTATCGAAGAAAATATACGAGCAATTAGGAGTAAATGGATATATAGTATTGCAAATTATTAATTATGATAAATTTATAATTAGTGGTAATAAAGATAAAATATTTAGTGATACTGAAATTGTTTCTCCTATTTGGAAAGAAGATTTAATTAATATATTAAAGAATATTGGATTTGTAGATATTGAAGTATATGGCTCTTTTGATAAGGATAATTTTAATGAGATAAATTCTAACTCTATGATCGTAAGGGCAAGAAAGTATGAGGATTTATTAAAAGATACCCGAGATTATGAAGATTATAGTGAAAATGTTGTTAGGTCTAAAGTATGCGGTGGTTGTTGTAGTAAGAAGTCTGGTGGGTGTTCTAGCTGTAGCGGATGTTCAAAGGGCTGTAATAGGCATTAATTCATAATTACTAAGAAAAAATTAATATTTAAAAAATACCAAAAATAATTAATATAATGTATAATATTAAATAGAATAAAAAGCAAAAATGGGGGGAACTTTGTATTGTTTTTATGAATTATATGAAGGAGGTATGAAACTTGGCAAAACCAAGCATATTTAGTAGAGATTACGAGAAAAAAATGAAAAGAAGAAAACGTAGAATAACAATAGGGATTATTTTGATATTTCTAGTTGTAGTGGTAGCGTTTGTTAAATTTCAGTTACCTAACATAGATTTCACACAAGTTAAAGCAAAGATACAAGCTTGGGTTGATACAGGAAAGTCTGTAGAGCAAGATGAAGAGGTATTGGATGAGGAACCAATAGAAGAAGAGAAACCGCAAGATGTTGAAAAGGAACCAGAAAGAACATATATTGATTTTAATATAAAAGAAGGTACTGTTGCTAAAGCAGAATACGTAGAAATTGAAGGCGTTAAGAAGTTTGTAGCATTAGAACCTATAGAAGGGTATACTTTTTCATTAAGTCCTTCACAACAACAAATGATTGTAATGGACCCTAATCAAAATTTATATCTTTTAAATGTAGATGGTAGCCTAAAAGATGTAACGAAAAAAGAGTATATTTCAACATCTAAGCAAACATTTTCTAAAGACAAAATGTTAGCAGCTTATGAGGGATATATTTGGCACTCTATACCAAGTTTCATAGATGAAAATACCATTATTTACATATCTCAGCTACCGTATTTTGGAGCGGCAGCAACTCATAAATATATATGGATTAAGGATTTGACTAACAATACAGATAAAACTTTATGGAAAACAAAAGGAATGGATATTCAAATTGGAGAAGTTGTACCTGAAAAAGGCATAACAGTAACAATTGATGGAAATACAAAGTATATTAACACTGCTGGAGTAATTTCTCAATAAAGAGTGAATATTTACAGATTAGTGTAAAAGAAACAAATAATTTGATAATAATTAGGAATATGTGATATAATATCCTAGTCTATCAATAGGTAAATAACTATTTTAGGAGGAATAATAAAAGAGATGGAAGCTAAAATGGAAAAAATAGAAAACAATGTAGTTAAGTTAGAAGTAAGGGTTGAAGCAGAAAAGTTTAACGAAGCACTAAAGAAAGCATATAATAAGAATAAGATGCACTTCAATGTACAAGGATTTAGAAAAGGTAAGGTTCCAATGGCTATGGTTAAGAAGTACTATGGAATAGAAGTACTTTTTGATGATGCTATTAACTTTGTTATAGACGAAACTTATCCAAAGACTATAGAGGAAAACAACTTAAGACCAGTTGATTACCCACAAATAAATGTTGTAGAAGTTGGGGAAGGAAAAGACCTTGTATATACTGCACAAGTAACTGTATATCCAGAAGTTGTTCTTGGAGAATACAAGGGATTAGAAGTTGCTAAGAATTCTTATGAAGTAAAAGAAGAAGAAGTTGAAGCTCAATTAAAGTCAATGCAAGAAAAGAACGCTAGAGTTGAAGTTAAGGCAGAAGGTACAGTTGAAAATGGAGATATAGCTGTTATAGATTTCAAAGGATTCACTGATGGAGTTGCATTTGAAGGTGGAGAAGGAAAGGATTATCCTTTAGAAATTGGTTCGGGTTCATTCATAGATAACTTTGAAGAACAATTAGTTGGTGCTGCTGTTGGAGAAACTAGAGAAGTTAAAGTTAAGTTCCCAGAAGCATACGGAAACGAAGAATTAAACGATAAGGACGCTACTTTTGAAGTAACAGTTAAAGAAATTAAAGCAAAAGAACTTCCAACTTTAGATGATGAATTTGCAAAAGATGTTTCTGAATTTGATACAATAGCTGAATTAAAGGAAGACATAACTAAGAAGATTCAAGAAAACAATGATAATAGAGCTGAAAGAGAATATGAAGATGCAGTTATAAATGCTGCTATAGAAACAGCTACAATTGATTTACCAGAGGTTATGGTAGAAAAAGAAATAGATCATATGATTAAAGATTTAGAATCTAGATTACAATATCAAGGTTTAACTCTAGATCAATACATGGAGTTTACAGGAAACACTGTAGAAAAGATGAGAGATTACATGAGAGCAAATGCTGAAAGAAAGGTTAAAGCTGATCTAGTTCTTGAAGCAATTGCTAAGGCTGAAAACATAGTAGCAACAGAAGAAGAACTAAAGGAAAAAGCTACTGAAGTTGCAAAGATGTACTCAGCTGGAGAAACAGAAAAAATGGTTGAATTATTAATGAATTCACAAAAAGCTATGTTAGAAAATGATATAGTTATGGGTAAAACAATTCAATTATTAAAAGACAATTGCAAAACAGCTTAATATATACAAGAGATAATTGCCAGAAAGTATTTCTGGCAATTATTTCAAATTAATATTAACAATTAAAGACAAATCAAGTATAATTTAATTAATATTTTAATTATACAAGATTGGGTATGTTAATTAGGAGGTAGTATTATGGCATTAGTTCCAATGGTAGTAGAACAAACAGGCAGAGGAGAAAGATCTTATGATATTTTCTCAAGATTATTAAAAGATAGAATAATCATGCTAAGCGGTGAGGTAACAGATGAATCTGCTAACCTAATTGTAGCTCAATTATTATTCTTAGAAAGTGAAGATCCAGATAAGGATATATTCTTATATATAAATAGTCCAGGTGGATCAGTTACAGCTGGTATGGCTATTTATGATACTATGAATTATATTAAGGCAGATGTGTCAACTATATGTGTAGGTATGGCAGCTTCAATGGGTGCATTCTTACTATCTAGTGGTGCAAAAGGAAAGAGATATGCACTACCAAATGCTGAGGTTATGATTCATCAACCACTTGGAGGCTTCCAAGGTCAAGCAACAGATATTGGCATTCATGCAAACAGAATGTTAAAGATTAAAGAGAGATTAAATAAGATTTTAAGTGAAAATACTAATCAACCATTAGAAAAATTATCAGCTGATGTGGAAAGAGATTATTTCTTAGACGGTGAAGAAGCTGTAGAATATGGAATTGTTGATAAAGTAATAACAAAGAACGAATTAGGGAAAGATAAATAAAAACCTATTGTCTAAGTGAGGTGAATTTATGGCTAAATTTGATGACAAGAAACAGCTGAAGTGTTCTTTTTGCGGAAAGAATCAAGACCAAGTAAAAAGATTAATAGCTGGACCTGGTGTATATATTTGTGACGAGTGTATTGAGTTATGCTCAGAAATCATAGCAGATGAGTTTGAAGATACTGTAGAGTTTGATACTAAAACACTTCCTAAGCCACAAGAAATCAAAGAATATCTAGATTCTTATGTAATTGGTCAAGAAAGTGCAAAGAAATCTTTAGCAGTTGCTGTTTATAATCATTATAAAAGAATAAATTCTAATGAGAGCAATGATGATGTTGAATTACAAAAGAGTAATATACTTTTACTAGGACCAACAGGATCAGGTAAAACATTCTTAGCTCAAACATTAGCAAAATTCTTAAATGTTCCATTTGCTATAGCTGATGCCACAACATTAACAGAGGCTGGATATGTTGGAGAAGATGTAGAAAATATTCTATTAAGATTAATCCAAAATGCAGATTATGATGTTGAAAGAGCAGAAAAAGGAATCATTTATATAGATGAAATAGATAAGATAGCAAGAAAATCTGAAAATCCATCTATTACAAGAGATGTTTCTGGTGAAGGTGTTCAACAAGCGCTTCTTAAGATATTAGAAGGAACAGTTGCATCTGTACCACCTCAAGGGGGTCGTAAACATCCACATCAAGAGTTTATTCAAATTAACACTGGAAATATATTATTTATTTGTGGTGGAGCTTTTGATGGATTAGATAAGATAATTGAAAAAAGAACAAGAAAGAGTTCTATTGGATTTGGAGCTGATATCCAATCTAAGGCTGAAAAAGATATTGGAAGTCTATTAAAATCAATAGAACCAGAAGATTTATTAAAGTTTGGTTTGATTCCTGAATTTGTAGGAAGATTACCACTTGTAGTAACTCTTCAATCTCTTGATAAAGAAGCACTTGTTAATATTTTAAGTAAGCCTAAAAATGCTTTAGTAAAACAATACATGAAGTTATTTGAAATTGATAATGTAGAATTAGAGTTTACAGATAAAGCACTTGAAGCAATTGCAGAAAAGGCTATAGAAAGAAAGACAGGAGCAAGAGGTTTAAGATCTATAATTGAAGATGTAATGACAGAGATTATGTTTGAAATTCCTTCTGATGAAAGAATAAACAAGGTTGTTATTACTGAACCTACAATTAATAAGAAGGAAAGACCAGAGATTCAAATGCTTCCAGAAGGTGAGGTTAGACCTCAATTAAAAGCTAAGAAGATTAAAAAGAAAAAAGGTGTAGAAACAGCTTAATAAAAAAGGCTGTTTTTACAGCCTTTTTTTTACTGTCTATGAAAGTATAAAATTTTAATTTGCTATAAATAAAAGGTATTATTAAAATTTCATATTAAAAAATATAAAATCAAGGATAAGAATTTTATAATTTCCTTGCCTTTAGTATGAGTGGGGTGGATATTTGTTTTGATATAACTTGGAGCGCAGCGACGGAACAAGCAAAATAAATATCCACCCCACCTAATTATACTGGCAATTAATTTGTTAATACCTTCAACAGTTTAATGTTACTAAAGTTTTTTTGCTTTATAAAAATTATCAATTAATTTTTTTATGTATAGCAGACTTAGGAAGAGTTAATAATTATAAACGGATATAATTAATGACTTGGAGGTAGAGCAATGGCAGAAATTTTAATTTTATTACAGATCGTTTTAATGGGGCTAATGATATATCTTATTATATCTAATAATAAGAGCATGAGAGCAAGAAAGGTAGTTATAGATAAAGAAAGTACTAAGGAATTAGAGAAGTTATACAAAATGAGGGGAGTTACATTGACAGTACCATTAACAGAAAAAAGTAGGCCTAGTAGTTTTCAAGAGGTAGTTGGTCAAGATAAAGGAATAAAAGCGTTAAAAGCGGCTTTATGCGGTCCTAATCCACAACATGTAATAATATATGGCCCTCCAGGAGTTGGTAAGACAGCAGCTGCTAGATTGGTTCTAGAAGAAGCTAAAAAAAACAGTAGCTCTCCTTTTAAGAAAGAATCTAAGTTTGTTGAAATAGATGCAACAACAATTAGGTTTGATGAAAGAGGGATTGCAGATCCATTAATAGGTTCTGTACATGACCCCATATATCAGGGGGCAGGCTCTTTAGGAGTAGCTGGAATACCACAGCCTAAGCCTGGAGCTGTTACAAAGGCTCATGGAGGCGTACTGTTTATAGATGAAATAGGAGAACTTCATCCTATAGAACTAAATAAGTTATTAAAAGTTCTTGAGGATAGAAAGGTTTTTTTAGATAGTTCCTATTATAGTTCAGAAGATCCTAATATGCCTAAATATATTAAGGAGGTTTTTGAAAATGGTTTGCCTGCAGATTTTAGATTAATTGGTGCAACAACTAAAAGTCCAGAAGATATTCTTCCTGCAATAAGGTCAAGGTGTGTAGAAATATTCTTTAGGGCATTAGATTCAGATGAGATAATAAAAATTGGAGTAGATGCATCAAGAAAAGCAGGGTTAAAGCTAGATAAAAAGTGTGAAGAATTAATAGGGGAATTCTGTAGTAACGGTAGAGAGGTTATAAATCTAATACAGTTATGTTCGGGGGTTGCTTTAAATGAAAATAGAGATTACATAACTAGTAATGATATTGAATGGATAATAGAAAATTGTCAGTATACAAAGAGAATAGAAGAAAAGGTATTTGAGGAACCTTCCGTTGGAAAAGTAAATGGATTGGCTGTTTATGGTGCTAATATAGGAACTGTCATGACTATAGAAGCATCTGCTAAGAGGGTTAAGGATGGTGTTGGAAACTTAAAAGTATCTGGAGTGGTTGAAGAGGAGAGTGTATCTAGTAATAATAAAAAAGTTACAAGAAAAAGTATGATTATTTCTTCTGTAGAAAATGTTCTAACAATATTAAGTAATATATTTGATATTGATTGTAAGAAATATGATATACATGTTAATATTCCAGGAGGATCCTTAGTTGATGGTCCTTCAGCCGGTATAGCTATTGCAACTGCAATTTATAGTGCAATAAAAGGTATGAAAGTGGATAATAAAGTAGCTATGACAGGTGAAGTAGGATTATTAGGGGGAGTAAAACCAATAGGTGGAGTTAGAGCTAAGATAATAGGGGCAAAGAAAGCTGGAGCAAGTAAAGTTATTATACCAAAAGAAAATTGGAGTGAAGGTCTTCTTGAAATAGGAGGAATTGAAATATGCCCAGTTGAAAATATTAGAGAGGTATTTAATATAGCCTTTATAAATTTAACTATATCTTTAGAGGAAGATGAATTAAATATTCTTTCAGCCAGTGGAGAAAGTAAAGAGAAAGGTGTTTGCTAATTATAGCTAAACACCTTTTAAAGTCGTTAGAGTATAATTTTAGTAGGCAGAGATAGTAATAAAAACTAGATAAAAATAAAAGGAGATGCAAAAGCATCTCCCAATATACATAAATATCCATT
>NZ_JAHAIF010000089.1 GCF_018372875.1 Clostridium sp.
GTATCGTCCTTAAGCTTTATATTGTTATCTTCTTTACATACAGTTTCAAAAGAATATTTGTGTCTTCCTGCATTAAATAAATCAAAGGTACAAATAAAAATTATATAACTCTTTGCAAGTTTATTATAATCATCGCCCTTGCTTATTAAATCAAGATCAATATTTCCTTGATAGTATCTAAGTCTTTTAGGAATATTTCTATGTTTTCCACGCTGCATTTCTACATTATATACTGTATCTTTTTCATCTTTCACATAAATATCTAAGCGAATGCCCTTGCTCTCTAATAGTAAATCTATTGTTTTTTGGTTTTCAGGCATTTCAATCTTAGTTATTTCTACTTCAAGAAGTTTCTCTAAAAATTCCTTACAAATCTCCTTATCGCTCATTACCTTAGCAAATAAGAAATCATCTTCTAGATTTAATTCCTTTAATGTTTTATCCATTATTTTTCCTTTACTTAACTGCACACACAAAAAAGATGGGATGGATATTTATTTATGATTATTTATTGCATCAAAAATAACCATCCTTACCTCTTCTATAAACAAACTAAATGCCATAATATCAACAAAATTAGGTGTTGTAATTGAACTGCCCCCTGTCAATTAGACAGGGGGCAGTTCAATTTGAATAATACGGTATTTTTATATTAATTATTTTTTTTCAAAATAAAAAGCAATCTCTCCACCCACTACTATTATTGTATTTTTATTAGTTATAGTACCACCATTGCATCTTCTATTACAATTAACATTTTTATAGGTAATATCATAATTCTCATCTAAAATAATAATAGCAGATTTTTGTCCCTTATTTACAAATTCATAAGTTAAATTGTAAGAATTTTTGTCACTTTTATTCAAGATATATATACCTGGTTTATAAGTATTATTAATTGGATAAATTTCTTCATCTGCCTTTGCTTTTGAGCTTGATATTGCTAAGCATAATAATATTATTGACACACAAGTTAAAACTTTCTTTTTCATAAAATCACCTCAACTATATTATTTACTTATACAAAAAAAATTATTATAATTCATATCTATAATTGCAATGTTATTTTACTCTTTTTTTAATATATGTTATATTTTGTATGTTAGGGGTGGTTTTGTGTATAAATTTAATGAAAATCTTTATAAAAAAACTAAAAAACCTTCGTTAATGGACTTTGTATTTATTCCATTGTTATTAATTATTATTATTTTTGTATTATTAAATTTAAAAAACAAAACTGGTAATGATAAAAATCTATATCTTTTAGTTTTGTTTATGTCTACTATTTTTTTATTACTTATCTTATTTGAACTTTTAGTTCCAAAAAGAATGAGTCCATTAACTAAAAAGTTATTAAAACCTGAAATAGATAAATTAATAAATGAAGGTAAATCTTTAGAAGCCATTATATTAGATAATTCAATAGAATTTAGAGGCATAATGAAGATAGCTGTTCGTACATCAAGTAACAATTATGTAGGAAAATCTTTTTCGGAAATAATTATTGATTTTAATGAAATAAGTGAAGTTTTAATAAGAAATGATAATGTAATAATAAATTACAAGAAAGGTCCTTATAACTATAATTTTGGAGTATCTAATTACTTTGAAAACTCTATAGATTTTGCACAGGAGCTAAAAGAAAAACTTATAAGAAGTCATGAATCTGTACACTTTAATTATTAATATAATATATATTGCAACCTCAAAAATACCGCATATTCTTTTGAATAATACGGTATTTTAATATATTATATATTTTACTCAATATTGCCTGATCTATAAACTATTCTTTATTATTTCCCCTTTCTTCCCAAACTAAATATCCTACTCCTACAATTAAACTTAAAATACTTAGATATAATAATGGGGTTCCTACATATTCAAGTCCTGCCTGAAATAAACCTGCATCCCATGACAAGACACCTGACATAAAAATAGCAGCAGCTATATATCTTGCAGAAAATAAAATACTAGCAATCAAACAAAAAATTGCGCCTACACCTCTTTTATTCATAATTCTCTCCTTTCCTCTTTATTTATCTATATAACTTTAAATAAATTATAACATATTTTGTAAATACCTCATCATTCAATTTTCAAAGATCACTTAGTTCACCCCTTCTGCATAGCTTGTACTTTCTTAGAATTGCAAACAAAAAAATACTGCAAATTCATTTTTGAATAATACAGTATTTTTAGTTTTCTTCTCTTTATATCTTCAATAGCAAATTTACAAACTGGAATTTATAAGAAAACATAAATTTAAATCCGCTATTTTCAGAACTTAAATATTAATAAATCTCAATTCTTTTTCAGCTTCTAATTTAGATTCATAAAATATAACTTCATTGTACGGTTTAATATTACTTTTCCAACTTTTAGTTGTTTCTAAAAACTCTTTTCCGCTATTTGCAATTAGAAAACACTCTTTATATTTATTGATATAGCATATTGGTAAATCACGTTGTAAATCTGTAAATGAGCCAACAGTTCCAATTAAACCACCTTCGCTATCTGTTGCGAAAACATCTACTTGAGGAACTGTATAAAATGATAATTTAATAATATCATCATCAAAAATAAAATGTATATCATACTCATCAGCATATTGTTGATAAATTTCATTTTTATCATTTGAATCCATATGATAAACAGTACTACCTGATGTAATAACTTCCATATCTTTTATACCTATACATATAGCTGGACAATTTTCTCTTTTTGTTACATCTAAATATACTTTATTCATTTTCCCTCCATAAATCCCCATCTATAGACCAGTTTATAAGTAACTAACTCGCAATTTAATACAATTACGAATTTATTATAACATATTTTGTAAATATCTTATTGTTAGATTTTCAAAGATAATTTACTTCGCACTTTATACAAATTACGGCTTATAAAATGGCAGTGAAAAATAACGAATTTACTATTATCATTATTACCATAATAGTAGATAGTATTTTCCCTATTTTCGATCCAAAGTTTTCCTTAAATTTATACCCCAAAATTAATGATGGAATAAAAAATAATATAGAATAAAATATTGTATAATGAGTTCCACTATTTCCATTAGACCATGCTTTTAGACCAATATAAGTCAAGATGCTATCCCCTATACATATATCATTAAATGTAAAACTAAATAAACATCCAATAATAAATAATAATAAAGAAAGTGAACCTATTCCAATTTTATTCTTTTTCACACTATCAACTCCAAATATAAATATTTATCTAACTTAAATTCTATATAATATGTTATTTTACATCACTTTAAAATTACCAGTTAATTATAACATATTTTGTAAACACCACACTATTCAATTTTCAAAGATCACTTAGTTCACCCCTTCTGCACATTCACAATTATATAAATAAGGTTGAGTATATATTTCTTTAATATGAAAATGTAATATTACTTTTTTAACTTCTGCATATATCATTTGTGAATACTTTGAAAGGAGGAATTTATTATGGCAATTACTAAGGTTTTAGCTAGTTCTGCTTTAGTTATTGAAGTGGAAAATGGATCAGACAAAAACGGA
>NZ_JAHAIF010000090.1 GCF_018372875.1 Clostridium sp.
CTCTCAATAAAAAGTTTAATCTGATAACTTGATTTCTCAAGTTTACTCGTAAAAAGAATTGCTGGTTTTTAACTTTATATTCTGTTCAATTTTCAAAGATCAGCTGCAATCTCACTTGACTGCCATACTATAATATCATCTATCAAATTTGTTGTCAACACTTTTTTTAAGTGTATTTCAAACTTCTTTGACTTGGCACAACTCATCTGTGCGACGGATATTATAGTAGCATTTCTTTTATAATTAATTATCATAATTATTTCTTATTACTTTAAAATATATATTAATATCTGAATTTTTCTAACTTTTACTTTAAATATCTACTAAAGATACACCTGGGTAAGTATAATAAATCTTTTTATAATTTACACGCAAATATTTAACAACATTTACTACTATTACATTTTATTCTAGTATAATGATATAAGAGAAGATTCTTCGGGAGGTTTTACACATGAAAAAAATATTATTTTTACTACTAATATCGACAACATTCATTTTTGTTGGGTGCAATAATGATAAAAGCAATTCCAATTCTCAGACTTCTAATATTATAAAAACTGATAGCTCTACCCCCACCAACAAATCATCTCCATTCTTAATATCTCCAGATACTCTATATCCAACACAATTTATTTCTTCCACAAACTCATTAATATTTCCGAACTGGGATGACAATAATAAAATATCCATTATTAATGATCCTATTTCGAAATCAATAATCAATTCAAATGATATTGTTAAGTTCTTTAACTATTCAACACATACCTTAACAATACATGGTGATATTATTTATTTTGCAGATGCTTCTAAAAACAATTCATTATCTTCAATAAATCTAATTGATGGTAGATATAAAAAATTAAATTCACATAATGTCAGCAACTTATTATTAACCGGAAACAATCTGTTATACATAAACAAAACTGATAACAAATTATATTCCTATGATACAATCAATAAAACTTCTAAGATAATTATAAACAACGCTGTTGGTAAATATCTGCTTAATGGAAATTATATTTTATACGAAAACAAAAACGATTCTTCTAAATTATACAAAATAAATTTAGATGGCACTGAAGACGGACAGGTTGCTGCATTTGCAGTTAATAGCTTTGCTACTCATAACAACTACATAGTTGCCATCAACTCTGATGATAATAACAACTTATACAAAATAGATCCTGAAACTTTAAGAGCTACTAGAATAGCACTTATAAATGGAGAAGATTTAAAAACATTTAAGAACACTCTATATTTCATTAATCTTGATAAAAATAATTATCTTTACTCATTACATATTGATGATTCTAACAATCAAGTATCCTTATCCCCAATGATAGATCAAAGTATTAATGAATATTATCCTTCAGAAAAAGGTTTCTTTGTACAAAGTAGGTTAAATGTAAATAATGCATATATATTTAAAATTAATTAAAAGGAAGCTTATTTAACAAGCTTCCTTTTCCTATTTCATATTCATAACTATTTCTTTAAATACATTGCCTCTTACTGCAAAGTTAGGGAACATATCAAAGGATGCACAAGCAGGTGATAATGTTACCACATCTCCTTCTTCTGCTAATTCCCTTGCCTTACTTACTGCCTCTTCTAAATTGCTTACAAAATTCATACTAACTTTTATATCATTTTCCAATGCTAACTTATCAAATGCAGCTTTAATTTTATCTTTAGTGGCACCTAAAACTATCAATTCCTTTATAAACGGATATCCTTCATAAGCTAATGGCTCAAACGGGATATGCTTATCATATCCACCCACTATTAATATTACCTTTTTATCAAAAGCCTTTAATCCCGCCAAAGTTCTTGTTGGACTTGAAGCAATTGAATCATTATAATACTTAACTCCATCTAACTCTCTAACTAACTCACATCTATGCTCTACTCCTGTAAATTTTTCAGCAACTGCTTTCATTGTACTTATAGAAACATCATCTTTAGTTGCTAGAAATGCAGCTAGATAGTTTTCTACATTATGCATTCCTTTTATAACTATATCATCCTTCTTGCATACCTCTTTACCATCAAGATATAAACTTCCATCTTTGTAGTAAGAGCCATTTTGCAATACTCTCTTAGAGCTAAATTCTCTTACCTCTCCTTTTGCCTCTTTTTCAAAACCATATGTTATTTCATTTTCTCTATTTACTACTAACACTTCATTTTCTTCTTGATATAAAAATATATTTTTCTTTGAATCTATATACTCTTGCATATCTTTATGCATATCCAAGTGATTTGGAGCTAAGTTAGTACAAACCGCCACATCTATAGGAGAGTTCATTGTCATAAGTTGAAAACTAGATAACTCTAGCACAACCATATCTTTTTCATCAATCTCTTCAATTTGAGCAAATAATGGTGTACCAATATTTCCTCCAACCCAAGTTTTATACCCCTCCTCTATTAGTAACTTAGATATTATAGTAGTTGTTGTTGTTTTTCCATCGCTACCTGTTACCCCATATACTTTACCCTTACAGTATCTAACAAATTCCTCCATTTCAGATGTTATATACGCACCCTCACCTTTAGCTTTAACTAAAGCTTCACTATCAACTCTCATTGATGGCGTCTTAAATACTACATCAAATCCTGTTAGTTTATCTAGATACCCTTCTCCGAGTATTAATTTAACGCCCAATTCTTTAAACTCACCAGCTATATCCCCTAGAGCTTTTTCATCTTTAATATCAAAAGCTGATACAACAGCACCAAGTTTAACTAAGAACTTAATTAAAGGGATATTAGAAACACCTATTCCTACTACTGCAACATTTTTATTTTTTATAAATTCTTTAAATTCACTAAAATCCTTCTTCATCCTAAATCCTCCATAAAACATCAACTTTTATATTATTTAATATATTATTCTTATTTAAGTCTGTCCCATTTCTTTCTAATTATAACACTTCTAATTATTTTGTTCTACAAACATAAAGTTTCTTTAATCACTCCACTTTTTATACTCACTTCTTCTAATTAATCGAGTAGGAGGTAGATAATTATTTTATCTACCGACCTCTCACACCACCAGTACGTACCGTTCGGTATACGGCGGTTCATTAGAATTTAATGTATCATTTGATATGTTCTTATTAGACTAATAAATCCTAGTGATTCTAGATATTTGTTATTTAAGTATTTGCATATTTCCGTGCTTCATACTTACTAATTCCTAACTTTGTTAGGTTTCTTACCTTGGTACTAATTTTCTTCCATTGTTTCCATATGCAAGCTCTTAATCTTCTTCTAATCCACTTATCTAGTTCTGCTAGTTTCGATTTAGCGTTAGCTATACCATAATAATTAATCCATCCTCTCATTATTTGATTTAACTTCTTCATTCTATACTCAATACTAATACCAGTATTTCTATTAGTATAGACTCTGACCTTATCCTTAAATCTTTTAATTGATTTCTCATGAATTCTTATCTCAGCTCCGCTTTTCGCAAAATAGAATGAAAATCCTAGGAACTTTCTTTTAAATACAAGGTCTACTGCACTTTTATTCTTATTAACTTTAAGCTTCAACTTATTCTCTATAAGTCTTGTCATAGATTTCATTACTCTAAGACCTGCTCTTTGGCTTTTAACATATACGTTATTATCATCTGCATATCTACAGAATTTGTGTCCCCTATTTTCAAGTTCTTTATCCAATTCATCTAGCATTATGTTTGCTAGAAGCGGACTTAGCGGTCCTCCTTGTGGAGTACCTTCCTCACTTGCTATAGAAACACCATTAATAAGAATTCCACTCTTTAAGTATTTCCTTATTAATGATAATAATCTTTTATCTGTTATCTTCTTTTCAAGCTTATTCATAAGAATATCATGATTAACTTTATCAAAGAATTTCTCCAAGTCCATGTCTATTACCCATCTATTTCCCTCATTTATATATTGTTTTGATTTCATTATCGCATCCTTTGCTCCTCTACGAGGTCTGAATCCAAAGCTGTTCTCTGAAAATGATGGTTCATATATTTTAGATAGTACTTGAGCAATTGCTTGTTGAATTAGTCTATCTTGTACAGTTGGTATTCCTAATAATCTAACTACACCATCCGGTTTCGGTATTTCCACCCTTCTTACAGGTGATGGATTATACTTAGTTTCTAGTAGTTTAGTTTTAATTGTATGCCAATGTTTTTTGATATGCTCTCGAAGTTC
>NZ_JAHAIF010000010.1 GCF_018372875.1 Clostridium sp.
TCATATTAATATTATACGAAAAGAAGAGAATTCAAATTCATGAATTCTCTTCTTTCTTTTTATCGGATTGTATCAAATTTATTTTGATACAGCCCCTTTAATATTTTTAACAAAGGAGAAAACTATGGAAGGGATAAGAATAGGATTTATATCAGATACTCATAATTTACTTAGAGAAGAAGTAATAGAAGAAATTAAAAAGTGTAATTATATAATTCATGCTGGAGATATATCAAATGAAGAAACCTATATAGCTTTAAAGGATATAGGTAATATTACTTTTGTAAGAGGTAATAATGATAAAGATGATTGGGCAAAGGAGTTAAATATATCTGAAGTAGTAGAAATAGATGGATTTAAAATATATGTAGTACATGATATTAAGGATCTTACTAAAAACTTAGATGGTGTAGATTTAGTTGTATTTGGGCATTCTCATAAGTATTTTTATGAGGAGGTTAATGGTGTCATATTCTTGAACCCAGGTAGTTGTGGTAAGAAGAGATTTTCACTACCACTTTCTTTTGCAATAGGTATATTGGAACAAAATAGAATAAAAATTATAAAACATGATTTATAAAATATAATTAATATGTTATAATAATTATTATTAAATGAAAAAAGGTGGAAATCATTGTGAGTAATAAAGTTGAATTAATATATGAAAATGGACAATATAAAGTAATGTTTGATGGTAAGGAATTAAGTTCAAGTAAGGATTCTGAAGAGTCTTTTGAAAAATTTAAGCAAGTTATAAAAGATAATGTTGTAGTAAATGCTAACTCATGGGAAAGTATTGAAACTGCACTTAGAATGCATAACTTAGAAGGGTTAGAAATTAATAGTGAATATAAAGCTGCAACTTATGGAGAATTAAAGTTCTTCTATAATTCAGGGAAAGTTTTCTATACTCCAAATGATAAGATGATACAATTAATTGGAGGTTTCTATTTATTTAATTTCGTAATTTCTATGGTAGAATCAGGACACATTAAAGACTATAAGAATCTTCTAGACTTCTGTGTTAATATATTAGAAAAGAGGGCAACTTATAGAGTTAATGAGTCAAACTTAATAGTAAGTAGCGCTGCATTTAACTATGGAAGTTGTGAATATAACTTCTTTGGAAATAGAATACTTAAAGGTGCCTCAATAGTAAGCGGAACTTTTGATGATTTTAAAAAGTATGTATATAGCATAATAAAATAGTAATTTAAGAATGTCATATTTATGGCATTCTTTTTTTGTATAAATTAATATAAAAGAAAATATTCTGAAAACTGAATAAATACAAAAAGTATATTTCATAATATTGGGAAATGTGATACACTACTTATATATTGTTGATAAGTTGTCAGTTTAAAAAATAAAAAGGAGGAAATTTATGAAAAAAAAGTTAAGTTTAACATCAAAAATTTTTATAGCCATGGGTGTTGGTCTAGCTGTAGGTGTTTTAGTTAGATCTTTACCTGAAGGAAGTTTAAAGGATACCATAATTATTGGTGGAGTATTTAAAGTATTAGGACAAGGTTTTATAAGTGCAATTAAGATGCTTGTAGTTCCACTAGTTTTTGCATCAATTACCTGTGGAGTAGCATCTTTAAGTAATATAAAAAGTTTAGGGAGAATAGGAGCTAGAACTCTTATTTTTTATTTATCTACTACTGCTATAGCTATTTCAATATCAATTGGACTTGCTTACTTAATTAATCCTGGTGTAGGATTAGATATGTCTAGTCTTGTATCAGAGCAACCTACAATTGCACAAAGTTCCTCTTTTGCAGATGTGTTAATTGATATGATTCCTACTAATCCAATAAAAGCAATGGCTGAAGGGAATATGCTTCAAGTTATAAGTTTTTCAATAATATTTGGATTAACTATTAGTATCTTAGGTGAAAAAGTAAAGCTCGTTAAAAATTTTATGGAAAATCTAAATGAAATTTTCTTAAAAATGGTTAATTTAGTTATGTACTTTGCACCTTTTGGAGTATTTGGTCTCATAGCTACAACCTTTGCTACTACAGGAGTTGAGGCATTTGCATCACTTCTAAAATATATGGCAGTTGTTTTATTAGGATTACTTATTCATGCCTCAGTTGTTTACACAGGAATTTTGAAGATATTTACTAATTTAAGTATTATGCCATTTGTAAAGAAGTTCCCTAAAGTTGGAGCTATAACATTCTCAACAGCATCAAGTGGAGCTGCATTACCAGTTACTATGAAGACTATGAATGAATTAGGTGTTGATAGCAAGGTTTCATCATTTACAATTCCGTTAGGTGCAACTATTAATATGGACGGAACAGCTATAATGCAAGGAGCTGCAACAATATTTATAGCGCAATTATATGGAGTTGATCTTGGCCTTGGAGGTATTTTAACTGTTATTTTTACAGCAACTCTAGCTTCTATAGGAACAGCAGCAGTGCCTGGAGTTGGGCTTGTTATGCTTTCAATGGTATTAAATAGTGTAGGATTACCTGTTGAAGGTATTGGATTAATAATGGGAATAGACAGAATACTTGATATGTGTAGAACAACAGTAAATACTATTGGTGATTGTATATGTACTTTAATAGTGGCAAAGAAAGAGGGAGTGCTAGATGAATCTATGTACTACTCTGAAAATGATATGATCAGGGAAGAGTTAGAAATAAATTAAATATAAACATAGAAACTTCAGCAAGATCAAGATATTGTTGGAGTTTTTTTAGGTCAATAAACTCTATACAACATATATTATATACTAAAGAAAAAATATGTTTATAACTTTAGATTATGATGATAAAATTAAATTATATTGATAATTTGTAATAAAAGGAAAAAAATAATTTAAAATATGTAAAATAACATGAGAGAGAGGACAAAATGTATATAAGAAAATTTAAAGATGAAGATATAGATGTTGTTATGAGTATTTGGTTTAGAGCTACGATAGTTGGACATCCATTTATTTCTGAATTTTATTGGAGATGTAACTATAATACTGTAAAAAAAGAATATCTGCCAAATTCAAAAACTTTTGTATATGAAGAAAACAATTCAATAAAGGGATTTATAAGTATTGTTGATGATAGTTATATTGGAGCTTTATTTGTGGATCCTACAAGTCAAGGTAGGGGAGTAGGGAAAATGTTATTGGATTATGTAAAAAAAGAATATAGTGATTTAACCCTATCAGTATATAAAGATAATAAGAAAGCCTATAGGTTTTATAAGAAAGCTTTATTTGAACCAATAGAAGAAGGAATTAATGAAGATAGTGGTTTTATGGAAGTTTTAATGAAATATAAATCAAGAGAAATCTAAATAGGTTTCTCTATTTTATTTCTTAAGTTTTGTTTAAGCTTCAGTTAATATAATACACTCAAAGCTTAGAAGAAAATAAACGGAATTGTTAATAAACGTAGAGTAGTCTTAACTTTAAAAGAAGCAAATAGATTCTTGGAAGAGGGAATAAAACCAACATTTAGTGATTATGTAAACCAACAAGTAATAGATTAAATAGAGTATTCATTGAAAAACAATGACATAAAGCCTAAGGTTTATATATCTTATGTTTGCAGTGCTTTTTTTGCAAATGTAATTTTATCATTAATAACTTTAGAATTAGTGATTAGCTTAGTTAATATAAAAACTAATAAAAAGGAAGGTTACTTACCAAGTTTTCCAATCACACTAATTATGCTACCAGTTATAATTTCTATTATTATTCTGCTTGTAGGAAACAATGTAGCTAGAGCATTTAGTTTAGCTGGTGCATTTTCTTTAATTCTATGTGGAGTAATGATAGTTTTATTTTTAACTAATTTTGCAATGTCAAAAACTAAGAATATGCAACTTAAAATTATTGTACCAGAAGACTTAAATTATGAAGGCGTTTTTGAAGAAGTATTAGATGTATATACAACTACTTTTCATATCGAGAGGGTAAAACTAGAGATTTTGGAGCTTTATTAGAACTTGGAGATAGCATTAATATTAATGGAAGTGGTGCAAAATCAGATAAAAATAAATCAAATAGTGCCCCTATTTACGTAAAAAATGCAGATAAGAAAATAGTGAAGTACACACCAACTAAACAATATTCTTCAATTATAGTAAGCTCATCAAAATTTAAAGATGGTGAAAGATATGATTTGTACATTGGTAATTCTAAAGTTCAGAATTTTACTATTTCTGGATCAGTTACAAATGTAGGAAGTAGTAATGGAGGCGATATGGGAATGCCAGGTGGTGGCAAAGGAAATAGAAGATAGAACTTATAATGAAAAAAAGCCAATCTAATGAGAATGGCTTCTTTTATTATACTTGCAAAAGTATGGTAGCATAAATATAAAAATATATAAATATAAGAATATATAAATATTCACTTTCTATTCTTATTAACTTTAAGCTACCTCTAGTGCTTCTTCATTTTCTTTTTCATTTAAAAGATTTTTAATTCTTTTAAAGTATGTATAAGCTAAAGGAACACAAGCAAATATCCAAGCAACTGGATCAGCTAAACAAATTCCAAGGTACCCTATAAATTTTGGTAAAGTAAATGCAACTAAAGCTCTTGCTGCTAATTCATAAACACCTGCCATCATAGGAATAAATGAATCACCAATACCTTGAAGAGCATTTCTATATATAAATATTAGCCCAAGTGGTATAAAGAATATTGCAGCTATGTTTAAGCACTGAGTTGCATATCCTATAACAGTTTGGTCAGGGCTATCTAAGAACATCAATACGAAGTATTTACCAAATAGAACTAATACAATACCTGCTATAATACTAGTTATTATAGAGATAGTTGTACATTTCTTTACTCCTTCTTGTATTCTTTTAAAATTTCTAGCTCCTAGGTTTTGTCCACAGTAAGTAGCCATAGTAACTCCAAATGTAACAGCAGGTTGCATTACTAATTGAAGTGCCTTAGATGCAGCTGTATATGAAGCTATAACTGTAGAACCAAATACATTTAATGCACCTTGAACTATCATTATTCCAAGGGCAGTAACAGAGAATTGAAGAGCCATTGGAACACCAATCTTTAAGTGAGTTATATAGTAATCTTTTGTTACTATAAAATCGCTTTTCTTTAACTTTAATATTGTATGCTTTTTATAAGTATAAATTAAGCAAAGAACTCCAGATACACCTTGCGAAATAACTGTAGCATATGCAGCACCTGCTACACCCATATTAAAGTTAATTATAAATACTAAATCTAAAACAATATTTAATATTGAAGAAATAATTAAGAAATAAAGTGGAGTTTTACTGTCTCCTAAAGCTCTTAATATACTTGCTAACATATTATAGATAAAAGTTGCAAATGTACCAGCATACATTATTATTATATATTTTGAAGCATCCACCATTATATTATCTGGTGTATTCATTAATCTAAGGACTGGATTAGCAGATAAAATACTAATTATAGTTATTATAAGTACTGATATTACAGAAAGAGTTATTGCACTTCCTGTTGCTTTTTTCATACCTAATTGGTCTTTTGCTCCAAATCTTTGAGATATTAGAATGGCAAAACCTGCAGTTAAGCCTATAACAAATCCATTTACTAAGAAAACCATAGCCCCTGTAGATCCAACAGCTGCAAGAGCTTCAACTCCTACAAATCTACCAACGATAATTGTATCTACCATGCTATAAAATTGTTGGAATATATTCCCTATAAGTAAAGGTATTGAGAAAAATAAAATCAGTTTTACTGGATTCCCAGTTGTCATATCTTGTGTCATGTACATCCCCCTTTAAAACTTTTTATTCACAATTTTATAGGATAACAGAATTATTTACATAATACTAGTATCTATTTAATAAAAATTTAATTAATCGTTAACACTTAATTATTAGACATTAAAAAAGGAGAAATCTCAAAGCAATTTCTCCTTCATAACTTATTTATCAATGATTGGTTCTATACTTAAATCATCTAGTCGTGATTTAAGCTTAGAATTTTCTTCCTTTAATGAATTTAGTGAATCATTTAAAGAAGATACTACTGTTTTTAATTTTTTTATATCCTCTTCATAATCATTAATATTCAATAAATCTATATGGACGAGTTAGTGTTCCAAATGATTGTAGAGCAGTAAAAAGTAATATTAAATTAGAACTTTGTTTATCTGCTGAGTGCATAGAAACATCAGAAAGATATGGAGATTATGGTGAAGGATACATTCGTGCAATAGTTGGATATTCATTCCTAGTAAATCATAACATGCGTCATACTACATCTGAAGAACTGGCTGTATTTACAAATCCTAAAGGAGTAGAATGTCATGATACAAGTAGAAAGTCAGATTGTGTAGAAGAGAAAGATGAAACTAATGGAAAAGATACTTGTAAAAGACCAAATAAATGTAAATGTAAAAAATAAGTTTTATATTTAACGTTACAAAGAGTGAATCAATTTCACTATTTAAATTAAAAAAAATTATTTTAGATGTGTATCTTACAAAGATTCTTTATATTTATATGAATTTTGTAAACATACTTTAAAGTATATATAAAATAAGAGATTATTCATATATAATGTAAATGAAAATAAATATCAAAAGGAGGTAATATGGTTGAATTAATGATTATAAGTGGATTAGTATTACTAATCTGCATAACATCCAGTAAGATGTTATACAAATTTGGAGTTCCTATGCTTCTTATATTCATAGTTCTTGGAATGCTGTTTGGTTCTGATGGAATAGTAGGAATATATTTTGATAACTATGATTTAACTAGTACGCTGTGTTCTATTGCACTAGTTTTTATTATGTTCTACGGGGGATTCGGTACTAACTGGAAAATGGCTAAACCAGTAGCTAAACAATCAATACTCATGTCTACCTTTGGGGTAATAATAACATCATTACTAACAGGAGTGTTTTGTTATTTTATTCTAAATACAAGTCTTTTAGAAGGACTACTTATAGGTTCAATTGTTGGATCTACAGATGCCGCTTCAGTCTTTACTATTTTAAGATCACAGAAATTAAATTTAAAAAGTGAAATTGCATCATTATTAGAAGTAGAAAGTGGAAGTAATGACCCAATTGCATATATGATGACACTTAGTATTGTAATGATAATGTCTAGTGGCTTAAGTTGGGGGATAGTTCCTATGATATTAAAGCAAATTATATTTGGAATACTCCTTGGAGCTGTTCTTGCTAAAGCTACAGTTTATATAATAAGAAGGGCTAACTTTGAACTTGAAGGTTTTTATAGCATCTTTATTATTGCAATAGCTATTTTAGCCTATTCATTAAGTGAATTTATAGGAGGAAACGGCTACTTAAGTGTTTATATTTCTGGAATAATACTTGGTAATAGTAAGATTCCTCATAAAAAGAGTTTGGTTACTTTCTTTGACGGAATATCATGGATAATGCAAATAATGTTATTTTTTATGTTGGGATTATTATCTTTCCCATCTAGATTACCTCAGGTTATTGGAGTTTCAATCATCATTTCTATATTTATGATTTTTATTGCAAGACCAATAGCTACGCATTTGATTCTTAGAGGATTTAAAACTCCTTTTAAAGAGCAAATACTTATTTCTTGGGTTGGGTTAAGAGGCGCTGCATCAATAGTTTTTGCTATATTCGCAATTACTTCTGGTGTACCTATAGAAAATGATATTTTCCATATAATATTTTTCATAGCGCTAATTTCAGTGTCTGTTCAAGGTACTCTTTTACCAAAGGTAGCACAAAAATTAGACCTTGTTGATAATAATACAACAGTTTTAAAAACATTTAATGACTATCAGGAAGAAAAATCAACAATGCTTTTAGAGTATAACGTACCTAAAAGTAGTAAGTGGATAAACAAAACTATTATGGATGCAGAAATTCCAGATGAAATATTAATAGTAATGATTAAAAGAAATGGCCAAGTCATTGTACCAAAGGGATCTACCGAGATTTTAGAAAATGATATACTTGTTTTAAGCGGGAATAATTTGAATGAGGTTGCTTTAGGGAAATAAATAAGTTTACATCTGTTTTCAGATAAACTATTATGGTAATTGATACTTTTTGTGCTTGATGGGATATAAATATAAATGAAAATACCTATAATAGATATGAGAATTCAGAAAGGAAGCTTAAGAAATTAGTTAATTGAAAGTATAAAGTAAATAATTATGAACATGATATTTTTAACCATGGATTCATGATTTTATTATAGTTTATGTGATAATAATTTAATATAACTAATAAAAAGTGTTAGATTAGGTAAATGTATAACAGAGTATAAAAAATCAAAAAATTCAAGCTTTTAGTAAGGATATTAAACATAATAAAGTTTTGAAGAAATACTTTTAAAAAAAGAAATCCTATATTTATAGGGTTTCTTTTTTATGTTTATATTTAGATTTAAAAAATATTTGACTATCAAAATATTTTATGATAATCTAATATTCATAAAAAATAAATTGCTTATAAGAGGTGACATAAAATGAAGAAAAAAACATGGATAATAGTATTAATAACGTGCTTAATAGCTAGTATTCTAGGTGGAGTTAGTCTTTATACTCCTAAAAGCAAAAATGCTACTAACAATGGATTTTCAGCAGAGAAGGCTAAAGAACATATAAAAGAAATTGCAAAAGAACCACATTCAATTTATGATAAAGATTCTTTAGCAGAAGTTAGAACTTATATAATTCAGGAATTAAATAATTTAGGTTTAGATACAGATATTTTTACCTATGAGAATGTAGAAGATAGAAATGGAAAAATAGTAGATATAAATAATATCTATACAAAAATAGATGGGAAGAACGGAGAAGATGGAAAATATATTTTATTAGCATCTCACTATGACTCATCACCTAAAAAAAGAGATGGTGAAGAAGCAGGTTCTTTAGGGGCAGCAGATGCTGGTTATGGTGTTTCTACAATTTTAGAAATACTTAGAGTTATAAAAGAACAAGACAAGCCTCTTGAGAATGGAATAAAGATCTTAATAACAGATGGAGAAGAGATGGGACTTCTTGGAGCAAAACAAGAAATGAATAATAACTTCTCATTATATGAAAATGTAGAATATGTTGTAAACATAGAAGCTAGAGGAATTAAAGGTCCTGCATTAATGTTTGAGACAAGCTCAAATAATAAAAAGGTAATAGAGCTTTATAAGAAAGCTAATTTACCTGTATCCTATTCTTTAGCAGCAGATGTGTATAGTAAAATGCCAAATGGTTCAGACTTTAGTGAATTTAAAAAGATGGGACTACAAGGTATTAATTTTGCAGTTTTAAATAGTCTAGATTATTATCATACTCCAAGAGATAATTATGAAAACGTAAGTGATACAAGCCTTCAACACTATGGCGAACAAATACTACCTGTAGTTGAAGAGTTTGTATATAATGCAAAATATGGTGAAGAAGGAGCCCTAAAATCAAATGAGGATTCAATATTCTTTACATTATTACCTAACATATTTATTAATTACTCATCTACTATTGCTCTTATCTTTATGATAATTACGATAATAGCTACGATAATTGTATTTAGAAAATTTAAAATTTCATTAAAAAATATAATTATTTCTACAGGAATATGGCTTCTATTAGGAATAATGAATTTATTAGGTGGAATTTTAGTATCATATTTAATATCATTGGTATCTGGGGTATCATTTAAGCTAACGTATATGCCTAAAGTACCAGGAGATGATATTATTCTTGGAACTTTCTTAATATTAAGTGCAATATTATCTACCATAGTAATTAGAAAAGCTTTGAAAAACAGAGAAAGTATAATAGTAGGAGCTATAGGATTTAACCTTATATTTTTGGTAATTACAATGTTCGTCCTTAAGGGAGCAAGTTATCTATTTCTTTGGCCAACTGTATTTTCTTTAGTTACTTTTGTTTTGTTAAAGAAAGGGGTAAATAAGTTTATAGCACTTATTCCAGTGGCATTTAGTATAATAATGTTTGTCCCAGTTATATGGAACATATATATTGCATTAACAATAGGTGCTTTGGGAGTGGTATTATTACTTGCTTTCATTGCTTTAACAATAATTATTGCATTTATAAATTATATAAAATAGAAAATATAGAGGGATGTAAGAATTGATTTTAATTCTTACATCCCTCTTAAATATTTAAGTAGAAAGTTTTGTACAATTAAGTAAATAATGATTATTTGTTGTTTTTGTGGGATTTAGGTTCACCTTTTTCCCCCTTTATATGTAGTTTTGAATGTTCAATATCCATTTCAACAACTTTTGTAAATTTAGACATTTTAAGATCCTCCTTAATTCTTAATCACAATTAATTTAACCAATACTCTAATATATACAACCTATTTTATCTACCTATAGTGCCACATAATTACTTTCATATTTGACTAAACTACTTATATGAAAATAAGTTAGGAGTAAATTGTATGAAGATATTTCAAAGTAACCAATGTGATAAATTAAAATCTTGTCTTCTTTGTTATCCTACAAATTTTAAAATAACTAAGAAAAATAGTCCTTATTATAATAATATAGATAATGAACTAATGTTTAGTCAGTATAATAATTTTATAAATACTTTAAGCGATTATGGAATAAAAATAAACTTCATTGATATAAATAAAAATTTACGGCATCAGGTTTTTACTCAAGATATAGGCTTTGTTATAAAAGATATAATGTTTGTATGTAAAATGAAGCTTAAAGAAAGAGAAGATGAGATTAATTATCTAAAGAAGTATATAAAGAATAATAATTTAAAATATTACTGCATGAAAAACAATATTGAAGGTGGAGATATAATTCATTATGAAGGTGTTCTATTTATTGGGATTAGCACCAGAACTACAATTGATGCATGTAGGGAATTAGAAAATGTATTAAATAAAATGAATATAGATATAAAGGTAATACCTATTTATTTTGATAATAGTAAAATACATTTAGATTGTGTATTTAATACATTGGATAAAGGAAGTGGGGTTATATCTCCATATGTCTTTGATAGAAAAACTATTGAAGGCTATATACCTAATTTGATAGAAATAAGTAAAGATGATGCAGATGATTTAGGAACTAATTATGTATATTTAGGTGATAAGAAGTTAATAAGTAGCAATAAAAATGTTTCATCTGTATTGATAAAAAATGGATATAATGTTGATAATATAGACTATTCAGAGATAACGAAAGGTGGAGGGAGTTTAGGGTGCTCTATTCTATATCTTAATAGAGGATAAATTAAGATTTATCTATATAATTTATCCTTTGTTACATAAAATTCAATTAATAATATTAAATGAATAAATGTTTTTAAAGGAGTTTTAATTTTTTTGTAGAAATTAATAACTAATCAAATATAGATAATGCAAAGAGGGTAATGACATGAAAGTAGAATTAACATTAATTAATGGTGAAGAAATTAAATTTACAACAGATGAATCAATGAATAGTGGAAACTATTACATTATAAAAAGTGAAACTATGTCAACATTAATGGCTTATTTACAATCTAAAGATCCAGATTATATAAAGATTAAAACAGATAAATGTAGTATTATAGTTTATACTGATAAAGTTGTGAAAGTACTTATTTATGATTAATCTTATTTAGAAATAATTAGAATTATTAGTATTTTCTTTTAATTTACTATCACTTTTTCATATATAGAGTAATATAAAATAAGATTATTTTTTGTGGAGCAGTATAATGAGTTATTACGTAAAGTCTAAGGATGGTACAAAGCTTTATGTTGAGGACCTTAATAAAAGCAGTAATAAAACAATAGTGTTTTTACATGGATGGCCTGGAAGTCATGAGCTTTTTGAATATCAATATGACTATTTCATAAAAGAAGGATATCGTTGTATTGGAATTGATCAAAGAGGTTTTGGAAGATCTGATAAACCACCAAAGGGATATGACTATAATACATTAGCAGATGATGTAAAGGAAGTAGTTGAAAAGCTATGCCTAAAAGACATTTGTTTAGTTGGACATTCTACAGGTGGGGCAATTGCCATTAGATATATGGCAAGGCATAAAGGATTTAATGTGGCAAAATTAGTTCTTTGTGCTGCAGCAGCTCCTAGCTTGATAAAAAGAAAGGACTTTCCTTATGGAATAAAAAAAGAAGTAGTAGATAATATAATTAATTGGACATACACAGATAGGCCTAAGATGTTAGATGACTTTGGTAAAATATTTTTCTATAGGAAAATAAGTAATCCTTTTTCTAATTGGTTTTTCAGTCTTGGGATACAAGCTGCAGGATGGGCAACAGCAGAGATTGCTCAAACATGGATAAATGAATGCCTGTTTGAAGATTTAAATAGTATTCACATTCCTACATTGATTCTTCAAGGAGTTCATGATCAAGTTGTGTTGCCAGAATTAAGTGAACAGCAGAATAGAGCTATTAAAAACTCTAAACTAATCAAGTTTAAAAAGAGTGGACATGGATTATTCTATGATGAAAAAGATAAATTTAATAATGAATTAAAAACATTTATAGATAGTTAGGTGAATTTATATAGAAGCTAGCCTTGGTTAGCTTCTTTTTATTTAAGTAAAATTATGTTATTATAAATCTAGTTTTATGTAGACGGGGTGGGAAGATGGTAAAGCTTATAGATGTAGCAAAAAAATTGGATTTGAATATAAAAATAGTTGTTTCTATTAAGGGATTTGATAAGTATAACTCCTTTTTTAATATTTATGGTGAAGATGATGAACCTTGTAGAAGGTTAGTTATATTAACAAAAGATGAAAATATTGAAGAGGTTTATGATGAAAATCCTGGTGAAGCTATAACTCCAGGGATGGTTGTAGATGATAATATTTGGATTAAGGAATATCCTTTAACTACAAATCCAAACAAAATAGATATAGATGATATAGAAATTACAGATGAAGTGTACAAAAAAGTTGGTTTTTAAAAGTAAAGAGAGTAGTTGTATTGCAGTTACTCTCTTTCTAGCTAATATATACTTTATTAATTTTATTGCGTGTACATGATACAAAGATAAATTAAAAAGTGCAAGAGCAGAGTATAGAAAGGGATAGTAATAATGAAAAATAAGATTTATATAGTAGATGCTTTTACAAATGAAGTGTTTAAAGGTAATCCAGCAGGAGTTTGTCCGTTAGAAGCTTGGCCTAGTGATTTAATACTACAAAACATTGCAATGGAAAATAATCTGTCTGAAACAGCATTCTTTGTTAAAGAAGGGAATGGATACAGATTAAGATGGTTTACTCCAGAATATGAAATTGAACTTTGTGGTCATGGAACTTTAGCAGCTGCATATGTAATTTTCAATTATTATGAAAAAGATATGAATGAAATACTTTTTAATACTTTAAGTGGAGAGTTAAAGGTCAATAGAAAGGAAAATAAAATTGTTATGGATTTTCCACTTTTAGAAGGAAAAAGAAAAGAAATTGATGATAGAATATTTGAAGCTCTAGGAGTTATCCCTATAGATGCTTACGAAGCTAGAGATTTAATGCTAGTTTTAAGAGATGAAGAAGATGTTTTATATTTACAACCCAATATTGATATACTAAAGTCGTTAGGATACGATGGAATAATGGTTACTGCTAAAGGTAGAGATTGTGATTTTGTATCTAGATTTTTTGTGCCTAATAGTGTAATAAATGAGGATCCTGTTACAGGTTCTGCTCATTGTACATTAGTTCCATATTGGGCTAAAAGATTAAATAAAAGTGATTTTGTAGCTAAACAGATTTCTAAAAGGGGAGGTACCTTATACTGTGTACTAAAGGAAGATAGAGTATATATATCTGGAGAAGCTAAGATATATTTAGAAGGATTAATTGAAATTTAGATAAAAGAGAAGGTTGGATGTATTTATATTATCTGTTATAATTTTTTTTAGTGACAATGGAAGGGTGGCAGTATATATGAAATATGAATTATTATTATTTGATGCAGATGAAACATTATTTGATTTTAAAATGGCAGAAAAGCAAGCTTTTTTAAAGACTTTAAAGGAGTATAAGTTAAATTTAGATGAGAAAGAGAGCTTAAATCTTTATTCTCAAATAAATAAACATATATGGGAAGAATTTGAAAGAGGAGAGATAACAGCAGATAGATTACGTGTAGAAAGATTTGAAAGATTCTCAAAGAAAATAGGAGTAGATTTTGATGCTGTAAGCTTTAGTAAAACGTATGCTAAATTTCTAGGAGAAGGAGCATACCTTTTTGATGATTCAGTTGAGGTAATAGATTATTTAAGCAAAAAATATAAACTAGCTTTAGTAACTAATGGACTTAAGGATGTTCAAAAAAGTAGAATTAGTAAGACTCCATTAAAGGATTATTTCCAAGAGCTTATAATATCTGATGAGATAAAGATATCAAAACCAGATCCAAGAATATTTGACTATGCATTAGATAAACTTGAACACAAGGATAAATCTAAGGTTCTTATGATTGGTGATAGTTTAACTTCAGATATGCAAGGTGGAGTAAATGCTGGAATTGATACATGTTGGTATAATCCAAACCACCTAGAAAATAAGTCTGGTTTAAGCTTAACATATGAAATACATTCACTAAAGGAATTAAAAGAAATTTTATAAAAGGTATTAGGGGAAACATGATTACATATAGGTTAGCCCAAAAGGGCGATGAGAAAGAGGTTTTAAATGTTATTAAAGATGCTTTATCAAAATATGGATTAAGCCTTGAACTTAATGGGGCAGACTTTGATGTAAGTGATATAGAAAAATATTATTTAAATAATTCAGGATGGTTTGAAGTTGTATTAGATGATGATAAAATTATAGGTTCAGTTGGTGTATATCATATAAATGATAATGAGTGTGAACTAAGAAAAATGTATTTACTTGAAGATTACCAAGGAAAAGGTATAGGAAAGAAACTAATGGATGATGCTTTAAATATTGGAAGGGAGTTAGGTTATAAAGTTATGACTCTACAAACAAACTCACTTTTAAATAAGGCTATTCCTCTTTATGAAAAGTCAGGTTTTAAATATAACTCTAGTGAAGTATGCTCAAGATGTGATATTTCAATGGAAAAAAGGTTGTATTAGTTTAACTAGCACAACCTTTTTTTTCAAAAGATTTTTAAAAATACATGGGAAATAAATTCAAGTATTAAATAAATAACTACATACACATATAGGATTTTATTAAAATATATAAGGAAAGTTATATAAATAAAAAATATACCATTGTATAATTGTCTAGTAAGTGGTATTTTATCTTTAGATAAGAAAAGAAGGATGATTACAATGAATTTCGTAGCAATAGATTTTGAAACAGCAAATGAAAGTAGAAATAGTGCTTGTGCAATTGGAATTACAAAGGTTCAAGATAACAAAATTGTAAGTACAGAATACCACTTAATAAGGCCTCCAGAGATGAGATTTAATGCTCACAATATATGGATTCATGGTATATACCCTCAGGATGTAGAAAATGAAATGACTTTTGGAGAGTTATGGCCTAAAATTAAACATTATTTTGATGAAGAATTAGTTGTAGCTCATAATGCTTCCTTTGATTTAAGTGTACTTAGAAGCTTGCTTAATTATTATGGATTTGAGTATCCTAATTTACATTATATATGTACCGTTTTACTATCCAAAAATAAGATAAAGGATGTAAGAAATCATAAATTAAATACACTTGCAGAATATGTTGGTCATAAATTTGAACATCATCATGCAGGAGAGGATGCAACAGCTTGTGCTAAAATATTAATTCATATAAGTGAAAATTATGGAATAAAGGATTTACTTTCTTTACATATTAATGGTGGTTTAAATATTGGTTCTATTTATGATAGGGGATATGAGCCCTGTACATCTCTTATAAAACATAAGAACAATGTTACAAAGAAAGAAGCTTTAAGTCTATCTCTAAATGAAAATACAGATTACTTTTTTGACAAAACTGTAGTGTTTACTGGTCCGTTAGATTCTATGAGAAGAAATGAAGCCTCTAAGATAGTGATGAAATTAGGAGGCATTATAGGAACTAGTGTGACTAAAAAGACAGATGTTTTAATTACAGGAATAAAATGTAGAAAATACTTGGATGATATGTATAAATCTACAAAGCTAAAGAAGGCAGAATATTTAATAGATAATGGACAAAATATAGAAATATTAACTGAAGAGGAATTTTTATCAATAGCAACTAAGGAAGGTATTACTCATTAGGTGATATATTACAATTAGTACCATTCATAAACTATGGATTACCATTCATTTTCCATGTTATCTTATACATGACCTCTAAAAAACAAAAGGAGTGATTAGATGGGAAGAAAAAGATTGATAACTCTATTAGTTACAGGAATGATTTGTACAAGCGTTCTTACTGGATGTACTATGTCAAAGAAGGAAGACAGCGATACTTCCAAGGAGGTAGAAATGGCTTCTGTTCCTCAAGAAGAAGAGAATAAAGAAGTAGTTGATGAACCTACTGTTAATAAGGAGAGTAATGAACAAAAGGAAGATGCAAATGCTAATAAAACAAATACTGAAAATAAATCTGTTGTAAAAGATTCAAGTAACACAAACAATGTAAATACACCTAAGGCTTCAAATAATACAACTAAAAAACCTTCTACTAATGTAACTAAACCTTCAACTAATAAAACTGAAACAAATAATAAGGTTGAAACACCAACTCCAAGTGAAGGAGATTATTTAGCAAGGGTAGAAGATGAAATTTTTAATGCTACAAATGCAGAAAGACAAAAACAAGGATTACCAGCATTAAAAAGAAATTCAACAGCGAACAAGTATGCTAGAAGCAAGTCTTTAGAAATGTTAAACTTAAACTATTTTGATCATAATTCTCCAAAGAATGGATATATACAAGATATTGCAAAGAGAGATGGATGGAAATATTCAAGGATTGGTGAAAACATCTACACTATGACTGGTGGACAAGCTTCGAACATAAGTGGAGCTTCTATAACAAATAGTTGGATGAATTCAGAAGGGCATAGAAAAAATATTTTAAATAGTGGATACACAGATATAGGAATAGGTGTTACTTTTAGAAATGGAAAGTTATATGCGACACAAATATTCTATACACCACTTAAATAGTGTAAAAAAATATGATAAGGGTTACATCTGAATTGTTAGATGTAACCCTTTATTTCTATTTAGAAGGAGCAGAAGCAGCTTGGTTGTTTGCTGAAACAATTTGTTCTATCCAAGATGGTCCTGTTGGGTTTGGATGTTTATCTTCAGGAAGATATTGTTCAGCTACTCTCAATAAAGTTAAGAAGTCATACCTATAAGATATAGTTCCATCTCCCCAATGCTCAGATAAGATATCAAAAGCTCGCTTAACATCAGATTTCATATCATTCCATTCAGAATCTGACGGTGTACCATTACCATAGAACTTTCTAAACTCATCAAAATAATTTTCCATTTCGCTCCAAGTTATTTTTGCATCATAAATATTTGAAGTTTCCTTATCCATTTCATTTATAACATTACTTATATTTTCAATGTGATTCGCAAATCCTGATAATTGGAACTCTGCGTTTATGTCATTAGTATTAATAGCTTGTTCTCTATGAGTTGTAAATAAATTTCTTTGTAATAATCCATAAACGCCCCTATTATAAGCATTATCAACTAAGACAAATTCAGCCCAAGGATCTTTTGCATCCTTAATAAATTCATCAAACTTATTATTAGGAATAGCATATAAGAATTCGCGTGTCATTGTTAAACTAATATATGAAGTCATAGCTGCATGAACATAAGATGGATCATCAATATCTCCAGTTTTTAATGTTACATAATCTTCATGCTCTGCAGTTGATGGTAAATAATCAGGATATTGTTTCTTAACTTCATTAAAATTACCTTTTTCTTGTTGGAAAGGTCCATCTGGATGTTTCTTTTGAATTGGCCATGACCATTGTTTACCGTCTACAGTAACAATATTTTCATTATAACCAGATTCTATTGGAGCAAGACCACAAGTAAAGTTTTCCTTAATTGAAAGACCAATCATAAAGTTTGGATTTAAGCCAAATAGTTCTGTCCCTGTAGCAATACCCATTGCTAAATATTCTGAAGGAATCCATATCTTTAATCCATTAACACCATTTATTGGAACAGGCATTGAGTTAGGTAACCCTAATTGAATTTGAGTTGGATGAGCTGGATTTGTATACATAAGTTTATTGCCTGTGTTACCTTTAACAGTTGTACTATAGTATTCAGATTCATTTTCTATAAGATCTTTTATATTTAAGTCTGGTTTATTTTTACTCCATGAAGAAGGCAAACCTTCATATTCTGGATAAGTTATATTTCCTCTGAATATATTTGGAGTAAAGGCACTTGGAGCTTTTGAATCTTTTTTATTACCTTGAACAACAAATACTCTAGTTGTTTTAGAACCTAATAATCTTTCATCTTGCTTTAGATTAATAGTTACCTTTCCATTCTCTTGAGTGTAAGAAGCACAATTAGAAACAGATGTTATTTCGTTATCTGTTTCAAATGATAGTCCCCAAGCAGAAAAATCTCTACCATTCCAAATATATGATGGATTTGGATTTGCAATAAATACAGCCCATTCAAATGTATCTTCGTCCTCATTTAAAACTGTATATCCAACTGCAGGTAAACCTGAAGCTGATTCTGGTAAAGGAACATCTATAGGTTTTTCATTCTTAGTAACAACATGTGTTACAGACTCTCTAGCTTGAGTGACACCAGCTGAATTAACAAGCTCTGCTGTATAAACGTAAGTTTTATTTGGCTTGTCAGTAAAAGTATATTGAGCCGTTTGGGCTGCTGGAGTATTGTTTATTAATGGAACTTCAGCAATTAGAACACCATTTTCGTAAAGCCTCCAAATATCACCATTTACTCCATACCACATATTCATTGTAATAGTATAGTTTGGTGATCCATCCCAATCGTTTTTTGAAATTTGAAATACTCCAGGTGCCTCAGTATCTTTTGTAGAAATTAGACTAGTAGGTGTTGTGTAAGTATATTTATTATTTTCTAATTTGTCATTTGTAAGTGCATTTACTGGAATTGCTTGACTTGTAAGAATTATAGCAGATAATGCAACTGCTATTTTTTTTCTGTTTTTAGGGTTATACCCATCCATTTTTTATACCTCCTTTTATGACTTTATAGCAAATATATTCTCGAAAATATCAATTATTCAAATTTTATTAAGGAAATTTTAAATATTTTTAAGTTAATCTTTTGTTAAAATTAATCACAATATAGTGAATTGAGTCTTGTATGTGATACCATACAAGGCTTTTTCGAGTACAGAAGTAGCATGAAGATTGATAAGAGAATAAAGCTATAATTTTACACCTTAAGTATAAAGAAGTGGATATTTATTTTAAAGTGACTTGTTTTTTTATATCTAGAACAAGCAAAATAAATATCCACTCCTCTTTTTAGGGTTTAAAATTAAATCTAGTTGATTTAAAAGGATAAACTAGTTATATTATAAGATGTAAAGGAGGGCTTTAATGATGAAGAAAGTAATTGTAATTGGAGCTGGCCCAGCTGGAATGATGGCAGCTATGACTGCAGGTAAAGAACATGAAGTAATTTTATTAGATGGAAATAATAGATTAGGGAAAAAATTATATATAACAGGAAAAGGGCGTTGTAATGTAACAAACGCAAAGGATATTTCGGAGTTTTTTGATTTTATTCCTGGTAATCCTCAATTTTTATATAGTGCACTTTATACATACACAAATGAAGATACAATGAAATTCTTTGAAGAAGAAGGTATAAAATTAAAGGTTGAAAGAGGGGGAAGAGTATTCCCTCAGTCAGATAAATCTTCTGATATTATAAAAGGCTTATCAAATGGACTGAAGAAAGCTAACGTTAAAATTCTTCTTGAACATAAGGTTACAGATGTAATAATGAATGGAAAGAAGGTTAAAGCTGTTGTTGTTAATGGAAGCAAAAAAATAGAAGGAGATTATTTTATTATAGCAACTGGAGGAGCTTCTTATCCAGCTACTGGCTCTAGAGGAGAAGGGCAAGTATTTGCTGAGAAGATGGGACATAAAATTGTAGATTTAAAACCTTCCTTAGTTCCTATGGATGTAGAAGAGGATTGGGTAAAAGAGCTTATGGGTCTTTCCTTAAGAAATGTTAATGTGAAGATTAAAAGAGATAAAAAAGTTGTATATGAAAACCAAGGGGAAATGCTATTTACTCACTTTGGTGTAACAGGACCATTAATATTAAGTGGAAGTAGATTTATTAGAGGAAATCATAAATACACCTTAACTATTGATTTAAAACCAGCATTAGATGAAGCAGCTCTTGATAAAAGAGTACAAAAGGACTTCCAAGGTGTGTTAAATAAGGCTTTTAAAAATTCTTTAGATGCATTATTACCTCAAAAAATGATTCCTATAATTGTTAGGCTTTCTGGAATTGATGAAAATAAGAAGGTAAATGAAATTACAAAGGGTGAAAGAAGAAACCTAGTTCACCTACTTAAAAATTTAACAATGACAATATCAGGATTAAGACCAATAGATCAAGCAATAGTAACCTCAGGTGGAGTTAGTATTAAGGAAATAGATCCATCTACTATGAAATCTAAAATTATTGAGAATGTAGCCTTTGCAGGAGAAGTAATGGATGTTGATGCATTTACTGGTGGATATAACGTTCAAATTGCTTTAGCTACAGGGTTTCTAGCAGGTTCAAATATTTGACTTGTCTGAAAAGGTAAAAAAATATATAATTTAAAGTATAAGCGTTTAAAATGAAAGGAAGAAATAGCTGTGAGAATATCAGTTGCAATAGATGGACCGGCAGGAGCAGGTAAAAGTACAATAGCTAAATTAGTAGCTAAGGAATTTGATTTAATGTATATAAATACAGGAGCAATGTACAGAGCAGTTGCATTAAAATCTAATGAAAATGGATTAACTCCTGATAAAGTTAATGATATATGTGCATTAATTGAAGGGATGGACATGGAGTTTGTTAATGATGATTTAGTGTTAAATGGTGTTAATATCCAAAATGAAATAACTCTACCTGAAATTAGTGGAATCGTTTCAGATTATGCTTCTATTCCAGAAGTTAGAGCGAAATTAGTTGAACTTCAAAGAGAGATGTCTAAAAAGTTCAATGTAATTATGGATGGAAGAGATATTGGAACAGTAGTTTTAATTGAAGCACCTTTTAAATTCTTCTTAACTGCAACTCCAGAGGAGAGAGCAAATAGAAGATTTAAGGAACTTAAAGAAAGAAATATAGACTGCCAATATGAAGTTATTTTAAAAGATATAATAGAAAGAGATTATAAGGATTCTCATAGAGAAGTTGATCCACTAAGAAAGGCTGATGATGCCATTGAAGTAGATACAACTGGACTTAATATAATGGAAGTTACGGAAAAGATTAATTCTGTAATTAGTAATAATATTAAGTAAGTGAGAAACATATACTTAGGAGTATAGGAAATGAGAGAAATAAAAGTTGCAAAGAGCGCAGGGTTCTGCTTTGGAGTAAAAAGAGCAGTTGATGAATCCTTAAAAATACAAAAAGAATTTAATAAAAAAATATATACTTTAGGGCCACTAATACATAATAATGATGTGGTTCAGTATCTTGAAAATAATAATATCTTTTCAGTGAATTTAGAAGAAATTGATAAGTTAGATGAAGGTGATGTAGTAGTAATTAGATCTCACGGAGTATCTAAGGATGTTATTGCAAAACTAGAAGATAGAGGACTTATTGTAAAGAATGCTACTTGTCCTTATGTGACAAACATTCATAAGAAGGTTGAAAAGTATTCAAATGAAGGATACAACATAGTTATATTAGGAGATGAAAAGCACCCTGAAGTTATAGGTATAAATGGGTGGTGCGATAATAAGGCATTAATTACTAAAGATGGTACTTTACCAGAAAATGTGCCAAATAAGGTTTGTGCAGTTTCTCAAACAACAGAAAAAGAAGAAAATTGGAAGAAAACTTTAAATAATTTATCTTCAAACACAAAAGAAGTACTTGCATTCAATACAATTTGTAATGCTACAGAAGTAAATCAGAAGAATGCTGATGAATTATCTAAAGATGTTGATGCTATGATTGTAATTGGAGGAAAAAATAGTTCTAACACAACAAAGCTTTACCAAATTGCTAAGAGAAATTGTGAAAATACCATACATATAGAAAATGCTTCTGAATTACCAGAAGAATATATAAATAATAAAAACTTTAAAACAATAGGGATTACCGCTGGTGCATCAACACCAGATTGGATAATTAGGGAGGTTATTAATACTATGCAAGATGAACTAAACAAAATGGATGATCAACTACAATTAATGAATGAACTTGACAGAAGGTTCAAAATTGGTGACGAAGTAGAAGGAGAAATCCTTTCAAAAACAAGAGATGAAATATTAGTTTCTCTTGTAGGATATAAGTCAGATGGAGTTATTCCATTTAAGGAATTAACTTGTCTTCAAGATCCTTCAAAGTTTGCAGAAGAACTAAAAGTTGGAGACAGTATAAAGGCTAAGGTAATTAAACTTAAGAATGAGGATAATTACGTTGTTCTTTCAAGATTAGAATTTGAAAAGAAAGAAGCCATGGAAAAACTAGAAAAGTTATATAATGAAGAAGCAATTTTCGAAGTTAAAATAGACACTGTAATGGAAAAGGGATTAGTAGCTCATTTAAACGGAGTTAGAATATTTATCCCAGCTTCACAAATTGATATTAAATTTGTAAATAACAAGGAAGAGTTAAAAGGGCAAACTTTAGAGGTTAAGTTAATAGAATTCACTAAAGAAAATCCTTCTAAAATAGTAGCATCAAGAAGAGTTATATTAGAAAAAGAAAAGGCTGAAAAGGAAGAAAAAGCTTGGTCAACATTACATCTTGGAGATGTAGTAGAGGCAGAAATAAAGAGATTTACAAAGTTTGGTGCTTTTGCTGAAATCAATGGAATAGATGGTCTTATTCACCTTTCTGAAATTTCATGGAATCATGTAAGAAAGCCTGAAGATGTATTAACTAAAGATTCTAAGGTTATGGTTAAGATTATAGATCTTGATAAAGAAACTAACAAGCTATCATTAAGTATAAAACAATTAACTGAAGAACCATGGGCAAAGGTTAATGAAAACTATCCAGAAGGAACTGTTGTTTTAGGTAAGGTAGTTAGATTAAATGACTTTGGTGCTTTTGTTGAATTAGAACCTGGTGTTGATGGATTAGTTCATATATCTAAAATAAGCCATGATAGAGTTGAACACCCTTCACAAGTATTAAAGGTTGGAGAAGAAGTTAAAGCTATGATTTTAGCTGTTGATGCAGAAAAGAAGAGAATTAGCTTAAGTATTAAAGACGTTTAAAATTAGGTAATAAATTAAAAGAACTCCCATATTATATAAGGGAGTTCTTTTCACTATGTTTTATGAGGTATTGTGTTTATGATGGTAATTGAGAAACTAAGTAGTAAAAACACAGAGGAATTTAAGAAATTATTATATGAGGCTAGAAATAAAACCCCTTATAGATTGAATTTTTATAAATATTATGATAATCAATCCTTTATAGTAAAATATTTTGTAAAAAAGTATGTAAAGCTTATAAAATATAAGGATAAATATATTGGGTATATGTGGACTGATGTTTCAACATCTCAATCAACAAAGATATCTGACATGTATTTAAAGGAAGAATATATACATTTTTTTAATGAAAAGGTTCTTTTAATATTTAAAAGTAGCTTGGTAATATATGAGGGGTATGAAGATGCATATACAAGATATTTAATTAATACTATGAAAATGAATAAAATTAGGGTTACTAACCTTATGAAGCTTAATCTAAAAGATTTTAACCCTAAAAGAAGGGTAAGTAATGCAACATTTGCCTTATGTGAAGTAGGAAAAGATGATGAACTTAGGTGTAAGTTGCAAAATGAAATTTTTAATGAAGATAATAGAACCCCTCTTACAGTAGATGATATAAAGTATGATATAAAACAAGAATACTATTTAAAGGACTTATGTGTTTTTATAAAGGTTAAAAACAAAATAATTGGATATGGGCAAATAATTTATAATAGAGATATAAATCTTATTGTTAACTTTGGAATAGTTAATGGATATAGACATGAAGGCTATGGTAAAGATTTATTAATTAAGCTTCTAGATATGGCAAAAGGAGCAAATATTAAAGATATTTATATAAGGGTAGATCATAATAACTTTCATGCAAAAAAATTATATAGCAGCGTTGGATTTAAAGAAATTGGTGACTTTTGCTCATGGATATGGGCAAAGGATCTTATTTAATTTACTAAAGAAAAGGGGTTTCTATGAAACTAGAAAATAAATTTACTTTGTTAATTATATTTTTAATTAGTGGAACTATATTAATTATATCTTTCTTTTCTTATGAAATGATAAAGGGAAGAATTGAAGAAGATACTGCAGCAAGGCTCCTAGATACAGGTAGGGTTGTTTCATCGGTACCATTAGTACAAGAAACCTTAGCCAAGAAGGAAATAAGTACGATGAAAGTTCAGAATTTTATTGAAAACTTAAGGTTAAAAACAAAAGTTTTATTTATTGTAGTTATGGATATGGATGGTATAAGATATTCACATCCTATCCCTGCAAATATAGGACTTAAATTTGGCCAGAACGACAAGTATAGGGTACTTGAATATGGTGAATCCTATGTGTCAAAGGAAACTGGAAGTCTAGGACCTTCTATACGCTCATTTGTCCCTGTATATTATGAGGGTGAACAAGTAGGGGCAGTGTCTGTTGGCATTTTAGCAGGGGATATGCTATACGAAATGAACAAGTATACAAATAAAATATTACCTATGCTTTTCTTTACTTTAATAGTATCTATTTTAGGAGCTAGAATACTAGCAAGAAATATAAAAAAAGCTATATTTGGTCTTGAACCAAATCAAATTGCACTACTTCTTTTTGAAAGAGAGTCTATAATTAATAATGTTCATGATGGACTTATTGCTATAAATATAACTGGCGATGTTAGATTAATGAATACAAGGGCACAGGAAATCCTAAAAATTAATTCTATGGCTCATGTCCCTAGTGTAATTCTAGATAACCTAATGGAAACTATGTATAGAAGGTCTAGAGTTTTTAACAAAGAAATTAGAATTGACGATAATATTATTATGGCTAATTTCTATACAATTTTTGGTGATTCAGGAAATGTAGAAGGTGGAATAGCCAGTATTCAAGATATGACTATAGTTACAAATATGGCAGAAGAACTAACAGGGGTTAAGGAGCTATTTTGGAACTTAAGAGCTCAAAATCATGAATTCATGAATAAATTACATACAATAGCAGGTCTTATTCAATTAGGGGAAAATGATAAGGCTATTGAATACATATTTAACACCACTTCAAAGAGAGGCTTAATTACTGATTCATTAAGGAATATTAAAGAAGTTTCTATTCAAGGGCTTATTTTTGCAAAATATAATAGAGCAGATGAAGCAAAAATTAAATTTGAAGTGGATGAAAAAAGTAACTTTAAGGATATACCTAGAGGGCTTTCATTAAATGAATTACTAATAATTATTGGTAACTTAATACAAAACTCCATTGAGGAAGTATCTAAAGGGGATGAAGGATATATTTTTGTTGGTATATATCAAGACAAAAATATACAAATTATTGTTAAGAATAATGGAGCAATGATAGATGAAGAAGGAAAAGAAAAGTTATTTACTAGAGGATATTCTACAAAGGGAGACTTTAGAGGAATGGGGCTTTATAATATAAAAGAAATTGTAGAATCAAATGGTGGAACTATAAATTTAATTTCAGATGAAAATGAAACCATATGGGATATAGTGATTTAATGGAGGATTTACAGATGATAAAAGTTATGATTGTTGAAGATGACCCTATGGTTAGGTCTATCAATATTCAATTTTTAAATAAGATATCAGGAATTAAGCTTGTAAAAGAATGTGGAAGAATAGAAGAAGCTAAAAAGGTTATTGTAGAATTGAAAGATCAAATAGATTTAGTTTTAATTGATATCTTCTTACCTGATGGAAATGGTATAGATTTTCTAAAGTGGACAAGAAATGAGAACATTACTGTAGATGCAATTTTAATTACTGCAGATAGAAGTAAAGAGGCAGTAAGAGATGCTTTTAAGTATGGAGCTATGGATTATTTAATTAAGCCCTTTAGATTTGATAGACTTAAGGAAGCCTTAGAAAAGTATAAGGTAATAAAGAAGGAGCTCTACACTATGGATGAATTAGATCAGGAGCATATAGATAATTTTATGCTTAGCAAAACAACAAAGTGTAGTGAATCATCTATGCCTAAGGGTATAAATATTAAAACCTATGAAAGTATCATTAATTTTCTATATGAAAATCCAAATGAAAAATTAACCTCTGAAGAAATTTCTGATAGAATAGGACTTTCAAGAGTTACAGTAAGAAGATATTTAGAGAAGTTACATGAAGAAAACAAGGTTGATAAGATTTGTGAATATGGAAAAATAGGAAGACCCACTAATTATTATATGTTATTAAATTCATGAACAAAATGAACAAAATAAACAATAAGACCAAATTATTGATGTAAAGAAATATCCCCCTTATACTTTTAATTGTTGAAAGAAAACAATTTAGTTATAAGGGGGATAAACTTATGAAGAAAAAGGTGCTTGCATTAGTGTTAAGTGCGCTTATAGCAATTCCAACATTCGGAATGATAGGATGTGGAAGTAAAAGTGAAACAGCTGATATTGTTGTAATTGGAGCAGGTGGAGCAGGGTTATCTGCAGCTGTTCAAGCAAAACAAGAAGGCGTAAATAAGGTAGTTCTTTTAGAAAAGATGCCTATGGTAGGTGGTAACACTAACAGAGCTACAGGTGGATTAAATGCTGCTGAAACTGACCAACAAAAAGCTAAAGAAATTGAAGATAGCGTAGAGCAAATGATTAAAGATACTATGAAGGGTGGATATGATAAAAACAATCCTGAATTAGTAGAAAAGCTAGCAAATGAAGCTAAAGATGCAGTTAAATGGTTAACTGATATTGGAGCTGACCTTTCAGATGTTGGTAAGATGGCAGGTTCAACAAACTATAGAACTCATAGACCAACTGGTGGAGCAGCTGTAGGTGCTCACTTAGTAGATACTTTAAAAGTAGCTGCTGATAAGGAAAAGGTAGACTTAAGATTATGGAATGAAGCTAAGGAAATAATCCTTGATAAAGACGGAAACGTTGAAGGTGTTAAGGCTACAGATAAAGAAGGTAAGGAATATACAATTAAAGCTAAGGCAGTTGTAATTGCTGCTGGTGGATTCTCTGCAAACCAAGAAATGGTAGTTGAAAACAAAGCTGACCTTAAAGGATTTGCTACAACTAACCATAATGGTGCTACTGGTGATGGTATAAAACTTGCAGAAGCAGTTAATGCAGATTTTGTTGATATGGCAGAAATTCAAACTCACCCAACAGTTGTTCCTGATAAGGCAGTAATGGTTACTGAAGCTGTTAGAGGAAACGGTGCTATATTATTAAACAAATCAGGTAAGAGATTTGTAAATGAGTTATTAACTAGAGACGTTGTCTCTAAGGCTATATTAGAACAAGACGATAAGGTTGCATACCTTTTCTTTGATGAAGGCTTAAGAAAGAGCTTAAAGGCTACAGAAGAATACTTCAACATGGGACTTGTTACAGAAGCAGATTCTGTTGAAGGGTTAGCTGAAAAATTAGGAATAGACAAGGCAACTATGAAAGCTTCTGTAGATGCATATAACAATGCAGTATCTTCAAAGGTTGATAGTGAATTCGGAAGAGAAGATTTACCAAGACAATTAAACCAAGGTAAGATTTATGCAATTCCTGTAACTCCAGCTGTTCACCATACAATGGGTGGAATTAAGATAAATACAAATGCTGAAGTTATAAACAAAGATGGAAATGTAATTAAAGGATTATTTGCTGCAGGAGAAGTTACTGGTGGAGTACACGGTGGTAACAGACTTGGTGGTAATGCTTTAGCTGATATTGTTGTATATGGAAGAGTTGCAGGTAAGAATGCTGCTGCTTTAGTAAAATAGTAAGGAGAAATAGGTATGAAGAAGAGATTAGTTTCATTAATAGCTACAGCTGTATTAACAGCTAGTGTTCTTGTAGGATGTGGAGGTGGAAAGTATACAGATGGTACTTACACTGGTGAAGCTCAAGGAACTTCAGGAACAATTAAGGTTGAAGTTAATGTTGAAAAAGGTAAAATTTCTACTGTTGAAGTAGTTGAACATAACGAAACAAAGACATTAATTGATGGAGTTAAGGATAATATGATTCCAGAAATTATTGAAAAGCAAGGAACTGAAGGCGTTGAAGCTGTAAGTGGTGCTACAAATTCTTCAAAGGGTGTTTTAGAAGCAGTAAATAAGGCACTTGAAGGAGCAACTAAGTAATTAAAATTCAAAAATCCCTTTATTCAAATATTGGAGCTGGCCATATGGGCAGTTCCTTTTTATGTTTTCATCTGACTTACTTTTACCTTTAGGTTAATTCAAATTACTAAAAACTCTGACAAGCAGAGTTTTTTATATAGCCATTTATTCAAATTTGTTTTGAATAAGATACTCCGGTTTTACACCATGTTACAAAATGTTCACAGTTATTTGCAAATAGGTTATAACGCCTTTCTCCAATTCTAGATAGAGCTCTTTTTACAGTCTCTTTACAATTAAATCCATCAGGGAAAACACAAACTTCATATCCCCTAGAACCATTTAGGAATCTTCTTAAACTTGTTGCATGTATGCATACATTCCTACCAAAATCGCCACCAAAGGATGCATAATGAATTATTGTATTATCGCTTATATATATACCATAATGCCTATATAACCCTCTATTTACACTTATAACATCACCAAAATTAGCTCTTTTATTTTGAAAAAAGTAGTTAATATTTTTCATTTTATCACCAACTTTTTATTTGTTCTACAAATAAAGAATAAGAGGTTTACTAAAATAATTTAAGAATGTTGTAATATATAATATGCAATTTACATATTTAAGGTTATTATTGTTAAAAAAAGTGTATAAGAGTATAATTATTTGTAAAGAAAGGGTGATGGCATGAGTATTTTTGGTAAAAAGGAATCTTGCATGGTGTGTAATAAGTTAGGGGCAAAAGTTGCCATATTTAACGGATTCATTTGTAAAGAATGTTATGACAAAAGTTATGATTATCTAAGCAATAGTGTAGATATATCACAAAGAAGAGTAAGGGAAATTGAAGATGCAATTTCAAAATACCTTCTTAATCAAGAAGATTTAAATAAATTTAATGGAAATAAGAAGATTGGAACATACATAGAAATAGATGAAGAAAATAAGATGTTCCAAGTTTTAGATAGTTTTGGTAAACGTGTTAAAGATGCAGTGGTATATAGATATGGTGATATAACAAGATTTGAATTAGTTGAAGATGGTTTTGTTATTAACAAAGGTGGTTTAGGACAACCTCCAATTGAAAATATAAATGGACAAACTACTAATGCTTTTGTAAACAACTTAAAGCTAAGACTATATTCCTCAAATAAAAACAAAGGGAATAAAGAAATAAAAATTGTAGCTAGTGAGCTAAATATACATTCAAATTTATATAACTCTATTTATGGTACTGTAAAAGAACTTATGCAATTTCTTGAGAGTACAATAAATTCAGAAAACAATTCTTTAGAATCTTCTTCTGATGATATTGATTTTAGTAATGAACTGTCTACAGTAGATGAAATTTTAAAGATAGAAGGGTTACTTGATTCAGGAATAATAACACAGGATGAATTTGATAAGATACAAAGTAGAATATTAGGTTTTTAAAAGAGAGGTATATGCCTCTCTTTTAATATGCTATAAAATCAACCTTTGATATTTACATAAAAATAGAACTTTTGGTAATGCTATATCTATAACTATGAATAGGAAGTGTATGTAAAATGACAAAGAAAACTCATATAGCTGTAGGGGTAGCTGTTACTTTACCACTTATAATTGAAGCTCCAATAGCTTTTTTTGGATTGCTTGCTTCAATTGTACCTGATTTATTTCAGATACTCATTAAAAGAAAATCATTAACACATTCAGCTGTATTTTTAGTTTTAACAACTTCACTGGTTGCTATTATAAATTTAAACATAGCTATAGTTTGGTGTATAAATTATATGTTACATATATTTCTTGATTGTTTCACTACAGAAGGTGTTCAATTTTTCTATCCAAGTAAAAAAATATATGGTGTAAGAATAATAGAAAGTAAGAAAAAAGACGATGTATTTATAGGTATCTGTGCAATGGCAGTTATATTTATAATATTGATTATTGGATATTGAAGTAATAAGAGCTCTAATATTTAGGGTTCTTATTTTTTTGTTTCTAAATCGCAAAAAAACCAAAAGTTCACAAATTTAACTAATTAGTGCAAATACGAATAAGACAACAGGCTATAAACTGAAACTGTATAAATATGTAAATAATTTATCTATGATTATTTACATGGAAGACAGGAGTGATGTAAATAGGGGGATTGAGAATGTATTGTATTAACAAAAAGCTAGACAAGACTAAAAAGAAAGGAAGGTAAGTATGAAATTTAAGCGTATCATTAATAGTTTACTTAGTGCCGCTATGATAGTGAACTTAATTCCATTTAATGCAATGACAGTTTCAGCTAAAACTTCACCTAATGTAAATTTGGCATTAAACAAGAATGTAATTGCAAGTGCTGAGTACAGTACCATGCCTGCTAGCAACTTAACAGATGAGGATGAGGGATCTAGATGGTCATCAGAAAGTAAACCAGTTCAGTGGGCATATGTTGATTTAGGTCAGGAAGAGGAATTAAATTATTTTAGAATGATTTGGGAAAGTAATGAAAATTATGCCTCAAGCTATAATATTTATGTATCTAATGATATTAACAATTGGGGAGATCCAGTAGTTGTACAAGCAGGGAATGCTACAAAAATATCTGAAAATTTAATAGAAACATCTGTAAAAGGAAGATATGTAAAGTTAGAAGTAACTGAGCAAAATGGTTATCCTAATGTTTCATGTAGTGATTTTAAAGTAATGCTAAAAGATTCATCTGTACCTGATGAACAAGACCCATCAGAAAATATTGCTTTAGGAAAAGAAGTTTTTGTTAGTGATTCTGAAACAAGCTCTTTAAGTGGAGATAAAGCTGTCGATGGTGATACTACATCAAAAGGATCTCGTTGGTCAGCCACTGGAAAGCCAGCTTGGATTTATTTAGATCTTGGTAAGAAACAAAATATAAAAACAATTAATTTATTTTGGGAAAGAAGAAATGCTACAAAGTATGAAATACAAGTAGCTGATACATTAAGTAATCCTATGAATGATAATGACTGGAAAACAGTAAAAAGTTTTACTGAAAATCCATCTAAAAAGGATCAAAAAATCCTTCTAGATAAAGTATATAATGCAAGATATATAAGACTATATATTAATGAATATACTACAGATGATCCTGATGGAATTGTTACATGGAATTCTGTTTCCCTTTATGAAATGGAGGTTTATGGAGGAGATACTAAACAAAGCATCTCTGATATTGTAAATGCTATCAATATTCAATCTCCTAATAAAGGTGATAAAAAGCTAGATATTTCCAATTTACCAAATGAAGAGGGGTTTATTGTTGAATATAATGGTACTGATTATGAACAAGTAATTGGTGAAGATTTAACTATTTATGAACCTATAACTGATGTTACTGTAAATGTCTCTTTTAAAGTTACTAATGAAGAGACTAAAGAGTACAAGTTCAAAGAATGTGCTATAAAAGTTCCAGGTAAATATACAAGTGAAGAAGGGGATAATGCTTCTCCAGTTGTAATTCCTGAACTTCGTGAATGGAAAGGAAACACTGGTAACTTTACAATTTCAGATTCTTCTAGAATTATCGTTCCTTCAGAGCTTAAAGAAATGGCTGAAACTTTTGCTGAAGATTATAAGGCAATGAGCGGTAAAACATTAAAGGTAGTTTCAGGAGTAACCCCAAAGTCTGGAGATATCTTCTTTGCTTTAATTAATGATGAATCTAAAGGTTTACAAGACGAAGGATATTTAATGGATATTTCAGATTATATTACAGTAGAAGCTGAAACAGAAACAGGTTCTTTTTGGGCAACAAGAACAATATTACAGATTTTAAAGCAAAATAATAATACTACAATTCCAAAAGGAATTACAAGAGATTATCCACTATACAAAGTAAGAGGATTTATTCTTGATGTAGGTCGTAAGACATTTACTATGGATTATTTAGAACAAGTAGTAAAGGAAATGTCATGGTATAAATTAAATGATTTCCAAGTTCACTTAAATGATAACCTAATTCCTTTAGAAAACTACTCTTCAGCTGGTAAAGATCCAATGGAAGCTTATTCCGCATTCCGCTTAGAGTCTGATATAAAAAAGGGCGGTAATAATGGGTTAAACAAAGCTGATTTAACTAGTACAGATATGTTTTATACTAAGAATGAATTTAATGAATTCATTAAAACTTCAAGAATGTATGGGGTTAATATTGTTCCTGAAATAGATACTCCTGCACACTCTCTTGCACTAACTAAAGTACGTCCTGATTTACGTCATGGAACATGGGGGCGTGATAATGACCACCTTGCTTTAAAAACAAAATATGATGAATGCTTAGAGTTTGTTAAGAGTATTTTTGATGAATACATGATGGGTGAAGACCCAGTGTTTGATGATCAAACAATTATTCATGTAGGAGCAGATGAATATAATGCAGATAAAGAATCCTATAGAAAATTTGCAGATGATATGTTAGAGTATGTTCAAGATACAGGAAGAACTGCACGTATATGGGGAAGCTTATCTCAGTGTAGAGGGACAACGCCTGTAAGAAGTGAAAACGTACAAATGAATCTATGGAACTTTGGTTACGCTAACATGGATGAAATGTATGAACAAGGATTTGATTTAATTAACTGTAATGATGGTAACTACTATATTGTTCCTAATGCAGGGTATTATTATGATTATTTGAATGATAATACTATGTATAATCTACCGATTAATTCCATTGGTGGTGTTACTATTCCTGCTGGTGATGACCAAATGATTGGTGGGGCATTTGCTGTATGGAATGATATGACTGACTATCTTAATAATGGTGTAAGTGAATATGATGTTTATGATCGTATTGGTGGAGCAATGCCATTATTTGCTGCAAAGCTATGGGGTAAAAATGATTTATCATTAGATGAAGCAAAAGAAAAAATTAATGAAATTGGAGAAGATCCTACAGTAAACTTTGATTATGATGTAGAAACAAAATCTGAAAATATTGCACAATATAATATGGATGATTTAAAGGATTCATCATCTAATGAATATAATTTAACTTTAGGAAGTAATGCAGAAATTAAAGAAAAAGATGGCAAAAACGTTTTAGAGTTAAAGGGTAATGAAAGTTACCTTCAATCTAAGTTAAACACAGTAGGATTGAATAATGATTTACGCGTAAAGGTTAAACGTACTTCAAGTAGTAAAGAAGAACAAATTTTATTTGAATCTGAATATGGTTCCATAAAAGCAGTTCAAAAGGATACTGGGAAAGTTGGTTTCTCAAGAGAAAATTATGACTATTCATTTAATTATGAACTACCTGTAAATGAGTGGGTAGAGTTAGAATTTAAAAATAAGTTAAATCAAATTTCTTTATATGTAAATGGAAGCTTAGTGGATACCTTAGGTGATGGAGAAAAGGTAGAAGGAAGACCATTGCTTGCAACAAATATGTTACCTATGAAATATATTGGAAGCAAAACTAAATCATTTATAGGATATGTAGATGATATAAGATTAGCTAAAAATGCAGAATATGCTTCCACTATGGAATTAGATTATGCAGTATGGAATGCTAGTGAATATTTAACAGAAAATAAAAACCATAAACTAAGTGAATTAATAAAGGACTCTAAGAAAATATTTACTAAATATAATCCAACAGCACAAGAAATTAGCGAAAAAGCTAATGAAATTAATACAATATTAAAGGATTTAGAATTTCAAAAAGCTGATTATTCAAGAGTAAATGCATATTTATCTTTAATTCCAGAAGATTTATCTCCATATACAGAAGAAAGTGTAAATGTATTATTGTTTGTAAAGAATAGCATTAGAGAAGACTTACCAGCTTCATTACAATCTACAGTAGATGGATATGAAAAATCATTATCATCTGCATTAAATGGATTGGTAACAAAGCCTATAAAAAATGTTAATTATATTGATAATTCAAAAATTAAAGCTAAAGCTTCTAGTTACCAGAAAGATGGATCTGATCCTAAAAATGTATTAGATGATAACACTGGTACTATGTGGCATACAGACTGGAATGTAACTACAATGCCTCATTGGATTGACCTTGAAATGGACGAACCAACTAAGGTAAATGGTTTGACATATGTTCCTCGCCAAAGTGGACTTAATGGAACTATTACTAAATACGAGATTCAAGTAAGTGATGATGGTGTTAACTATACAAAGGTTAAGGAAGGAACCCTAGCAAGGAATTCTGAAGCAAAAATTATTGAGTTTGATGAAGTTACAACTAAACATGTAAGATTAGTTGCAATAGAAGCAGTAAATAATAATGGGACAGCTTCTGAAATTAAATTACATGCAGTGGATGTAAAAGCAGATGTTGAAGGCTTAAGAAAACTTATTGATGAAGCTTCAGCTATTGAAAACCAAGGGTTTACAGTAGATTCTTGGAAATCTCTTCAAGATAAAATTGTAGAAGCAAAAGCTTTAGCAAATTCAGCAGAACCAAATGCAAATGATGTTGAAATTATGAAAACAGAATTATCAGTTGCAATGGTTAGCTTAATATTAGAAGATAAACCAGTTGAAGTGGATAAATCTAAATTAGAGGAACTATATAATAAGGTGAAGACTTTAGAAGAGGGTGATTATACTAACGAGAGTTGGAGTATCTTTAGCCAAGCATTAGAAAAGGCAAAAAAAGTGTTAAAGGATGATTTAGCTACTGAAGAAGCAGTTGATAATGCATTCAATGAGTTAACTGTTGCTTACGATAAACTTGTTGAAATCACACCAGAAGAAGGAATATCAAAAGATGACTTACAAGGTTTGATAAATAAAATAGAAGGATTAGATATCTCTAAATATACAGAAACTTCCCTTGAAGTATTAGAAAATGCTATTAAAAATGCTCAATTGGTATTAGATAATACTAATGCATCAAAAGAAGAAATAGAAGAAGCGTATAATAATCTTGCAGATGCATTATCTAAGCTTGAAGTAAAAGTAGATAAAACTAGACTAACAGAGTTATATAATAAACTTATTAAATTAGAAAAGGGAAGTTATACAGATGGAAGCTGGAGTGATTTTAAAAATGCTTTAGATTCTGCAAAAGCTGTTATTGAAAATAAAGATGCCACAACAGAAGAAGTTGAAAAGGCAATAGTAGAATTGCAAAAAGCATTTAACAATTTAAAACAATCAGAAGGACAAAGTGTAGCTACTGGTGATAATGCAAATATAGGTTTATGGCTTACACTTTTAGCTATATCTGTAGTAGGAGCTTGTTTTGTAGTATTAAAGAAAGAAAATAAAATCAGTTAAAAATTAAATCGCTGTATATCAGTCTTCTGATATACAGTGATTTTTTTCATAAACATTAATAATAATACAATTAAAGCTACTATCTCCTATTATTAAAAAATAACAACCCTTTATTTTATGCAATAAATTTGTTATAATACATTAGAAATTTGGATATAAAGGAGAATACTATGTCAGAAGTAAAAAATCTAAAGTATTATATTGAAACATGGGGCTGTCAAATGAATGAAGAAGACTCTGAAAAACTTTCAGGAATGCTTAAGAGAATTGGATATACAAAGACTGAAGCTAAAGAAGAAGCTTCAATTATTTTATTTAATACATGTTGCGTAAGAGAAAACGCTGAAAATAAAGTTTATGGAAATTTAGGGCTACTTAAGAAACTAAAGAAAAATAATCCTGATTTAGTTATAGGTATCTGTGGGTGCATGATGCAACAAAAGGGAATGGCTGATAAAATTTTAAAAGAATTCCCATATGTTGATATTATCTTCGGTACACATAACTCTTATAAGTTCCCTGAATACTTAAATAGAGTAAAGACAGAAGGGGTTCAAGTTAAAGAAATATTTGACAAAGAAACTGAAATTATTGAAGGTATTCCTGTAGATAGAGAAAGTTCAATAAAAGCATTTGTTACTATTATGTATGGATGTAACAACTTCTGTACTTACTGTGTAGTTCCTTATGTTAGAGGAAGAGAAAGAAGCAGAAAACCAGAAGAAATTGAAAAGGAAATTAAGGAACTTGTAGCTCAAGGGTATAAAGAAATCACTCTTCTTGGACAAAATGTTAACTCATATGGTAAGGGACTAGAAGAAGAAATAGATTTTGCAAAACTTCTTAGAAGAATTAATGAAATTGAAGGTCTTGAAAGAGTTAGATTTATGACATCTCATCCTAAGGACTTAACAGAAGATGTTATTATGGCTATTAAAGAGTGTGACAAGTTATGTGAACAAATTCATCTTCCAGTTCAAAGTGGTTCTGATGAAATCTTAAAGAAGATGAACAGACACTATGATAGAGAAAAGTACATGAGCTTAATTAAGAAAATAAAGGAAGAAATTCCAGAGTGCTCAATAACAACAGATATTATTGTTGGATTCCCTGGAGAAACAGAAGAAAACTTCTTAGATACTTTAACTCTTTGTGAGGAAGTTGGATATGATTCAGCATTTACTTTCATTTACTCAAGAAGAAACCATACACCAGCTGACAGAATGGAAGATCAAGTTCCAGATGATGTTAAGCACGAAAGATTTAACAGATTAGTTGATGTTATTAATAAAGGTGTAATCAATGGAAATAAGGTTTATGAAGGTAGAACTGTTGAGGTTCTAGTTGAAGGACCATCTAAAAATGATGAAACTAAGTTAATGGGTAGAACAAGAAATGGTAGACTTGTAAACTTCCCAGGAGATTCTTCTATGATTGGTAAGTTAGTTAATGTTCACATAAATAGAGCTCAACCATTCTCATTACTTGGAGAAATAGTAGAATAGTTTATTAGAAACTGCTTTTGCAGTTTCTTTTTTACTGTCTAGACCAATTATAAAATTTCAATTAGCTATAAATCAAAGGTATTATTACTTTTTCATATTAAAAAATATAAAATAAAGGATAGTAATTTTATAATTTCCTTACCTTTAGTACGGGTGGGGGGGATATTTATTTTGATGTGACTTGGAGCTTGCGACGGAACAAGTAAAATAAATATACACCCAACCTTTTTTATTATGAATCATTATTTTGAAGTTTCTTAAATATTAATACTGTATAATTATTATTTAGGAGAACGAGTATGAAGAAAAAAATCGTTTATGCTTTGCTTTGTATATTTGCATTATTTCTAGTAGCTTGTGGAACCAATAAAACTAGTGAGGGTACTAAAGTAAACAAAATTAATATTAAATTTAACTTAGATGAAAATTTAGGTGTTGAAGGATACAAAGAGATAAATAGTATTACAACAGACATTGATGGCGATGGGGTTGGAGATATTATAAAACTACTTGAGAATGATGATCTTAATTCCAAAAGGACTTATATTCAGATAATAGATGGAAGTAATAATAGAACGCTCTATGTTAAGGAAGTAGACCCTATGAGCATAGAAGTAGCTGATGCACAAGACACTACTGGAGATAAGATAAAGGATATTTTAATAAATGTACAAGGTGGTGGGGCAAGTCACTATTCTCTTCTTTTTTATTATAAAGATGGTGAATATGTAGTAGCAGATGAGGATGTTCCAAAGTATAATAAGGGCTTTTTAAGTGATTATTCTTATTATGTTATGGATACCAAAAGTTATAATTATTATAAATATAAGATTCCTGATGATAAAAAGAACTTTTATATAGAAAATGGATTTTATGATAAGTATGGAGCTACTAACAAGGAAGATAATTATACTCAAGAGTCCAATGGTAGTATTTTAAAGGATGTAGATGGTGACAATGTATATGAGCTTTTAAATAGGTTTTCCTTAAGGGATGCATCAACTAATGATAAAATTATGGATGTTGTAGAGGTAATGAAATATGAAAATGGTATATTTAAGCTAATAGAGGTTAAAGGAGATGAAAAGAACCTAACCCATAATGATTTTAGTGGTTTATCTATAGAAGATATTAAGTATAGAATTTATGACGTTACAGGTAAAACTCCAAAAGAGGTTGACTACACATATACAGAGGATGATTTAAAGCTACCAGAAAACATAAAAAATGATTATTATAAATTCTATGTGGTTTATAATAGTCCTGATGGAGGAATGCAAGCAGATTGGTTGCTTCTAGTTAATAAGGAAACTCTTAAGATGTATAAATACTATCCTGATGATAAAATATTTCCATTGTAGACAGTACTAAAATTTAAGATAAAACGTGTTAAAATATGGTATAATTTAAGAAAAACGAAGTGGTGATAAGAAAATGATATGCAGTGTTATAAATATGGATATTGTTAATTCTCGCGGAATTAATAATAGAATCCAAATTCAAAATATAATTAAAAATTATTTAAATACCCTTAGCAATAAGTATAAGAAGGAACTTTTAAGTCCTATAACAATAACCTTAGGGGATGAATGGCAAATTGTACTTAAAGATATTTCTAAAAGCTACACTATAATTACTGAGGTTAATGAATTTTTAAATAATTATCACATTAAAACCTACTCAGGTATAGGTATTGGTAGTATTAGTACAGAGATTTATAATAATAGCTCTAATATGGATGGAGAAGCCTTTATAAATGCAAGAAATGCCATAAATATAGCTAAAAAATCTGGAGATACAATTAAGTCTAAGGTAAATAGAGTTTATTTAAATGAGTATTCTATAATGGAAAAGGATGAAGTTGCTATATCATTAGTAAGTGATGGGGATTATTCTACAGTACAGATAGGCTATATTATTAATGCTTTAATTGAGAATACGGAGATATTAATTAATAAAGTAACTCCTAAACAGTGGGTGGTTATTAAGAGTTACAGAGAGGCCGGATCATATAAAAAGATGGTTGAAGATGGGGTATCAAACTCAAAATCTGATATATCTCAAAAGTTAAATTCAGCTGAGTTCTTTGTAATAGAAAAAAATATAAAGCTTATAGAAAAACTATTTGGTAATTATAGGGGAGTATAGTTATGTATTTTACATTGTTTTTAATGTCATTAATATCCCATATACTTGGGGATTTTGTGTTTCAAAGTGATAAAATAGTTAAAGGAAGAGAAGGGGCAAACAATGTTAAATATAAATGGTATACAAGTTCAACAAGATATAATCTTATACATGCATTTATTCATGGTATTATATTCATACTTTTAACATGGATAGTTATTTATACCTCTACAATAACATTGTATAATTACTTTTTTTATGCAATAGCCATACTTTTTATTCATTTTATTATAGATTACGGAAAGTCTTGTTATAAGATTGTTATGGAGAAACTGCCCTTTAAAATTGAAAATGTAGTATTATTTATTTTAGATCAGTTTCTTCATTTTTTATCATTATATATAATATTCATTGCATTTAATAATATTAGTTTTAAGGATTTTCTTCAATATATTCATTCGCTCTATAGCCAAGCTATCCCTTATAATAATTTTCTATCAATAGTATTTATAATACTCTTTTGTAGTTATGGAGTAGGATATTTTTCTAAATTTTTATTAAAAAGTATTGGTAGAAATAGTTCTCAACATGATGAAGGAGCTAAAAATGGTGGCTTTATAATAGGAATTTGTGAAAGATTATTTATTATGATATCGGTTGTTTGCTCTCAGTATGGTTTAATTGCAGTTATTTTAACCTTAAAATCAATTGCAAGGTTTAAGAAGTTTTCAGAGGATTACTTTGTGGAATGCTTTATTGTAGGAACTTTAGTAAGTTTAGTTACTGCATTTATTGGAGGTATTCTCATTTACAATTTAATTTAGATATATAAAAGCTAGGAATAAATATTGTTATTCTTAGCTTTATTTAATTCAGCTCTAGCTCTTATAAAAGCTTCACCATCTAAACAATTTGTTGGTAAAGAGAAATCCTTTATAGATATATCACCAATTCCAACTCCAAAATAAAAAGATATATTAGAGGGCAGCCTCTTTTTAAAAAAGTTTTTAATATCTAAATCTGGTGCATCCTTTACTAATAGACCTTCCCATTCATCACCACAGGTAATACAAAAAGGACTTACTATATATTCCTTAAAAATTGTATTACAATCATCTATTAACTGTAATAGATTTTTCTGTAGTTCTTCTCTATTTTGAATTTTTCTTGAATCCTTTATATCAAATATAAGTGCCTTATACATAAATCCTCCATAGAAAATAATAACAAGAGTTAATTTACTTTTATAAATCGCGTTGGGGTTAATGATATTTTATTAACTTTTAGAGAGTTAATAAAATTTTATTAACTGTTTGTTTTATAACATTTTATGAAATTGGGAGTGTTTTGCTATTAGAATTAAAATCTATAGAAGTTAGACATAGGAACTTAAGTTCTGTTATTATATAATTAGATTAATCTAAAGAGAATGTGGTGATTAAATGTTAAAACAAGATTTAATAGAGGGCTTTAATAGAAGTACCTGTGGTAAAAATGAAAAAGATGGGGAACGAGTATTAAAAAATGATTTGATTTCAGATTTAAATTATGAAGGTGATAAGGATAAAATAGTTCTTATTAGTTCAGTTATTTCTGAAGATTTATATAGTCAGTATTCTTGCAAGTTGGATATAGATAAAAAAAACAATGAAGTAATATTTTCGCATTGTAGCTGTAATACCTTTGAGAAGAAGAATAGTAAGAGGGGATATTGTTGCAAACATCTAGTGGCTACTTTCTATAAGTTCATTAACTCCTTAGATGAAGATCCAAGCATAAAGGATGAGCTTGGATTAACAGATGCTAAAGAGAATATTGTAAGGAAAACAGAAAGTTCTATATTAGATTTACTACTTGGTGAAGAGAAAAAAAAGGATAAGATAAAGATAGAGGTTATACTTAATAAAATACAATGGACAGGAAAGCTAGGAGCAGAATTTAAAATAGGTCTTGAAGGAATGAAGTCTAACAAGCTTTATACATTAAAGGATATAGATGCCTTTTTAGTAGCTCTTTATAATAGAATATCTATACCTTATGGCAAGGATTATATCTTTAACATAAAGGAGCAAAGACTTACTTCATCTACTAAAAGATTAATAAGCTTCATTGAGTTATTAAAGGAAATTGATTTGTCATCTAATTCTTTTAGAAAGGTTAATGAAAAGCTTGTGTCAGGAAAACAAATTACTATACCTAAAGCTCTTTTAAGAGAATTTATGACTATAATTAAAGATTTTAGAGTATATTTAGGAAACGGATTCTATTCTAGAATTATAGAAACAGAAATTTTAGAGGAAAATATTCCTCTTCCTATGAATTTAAAGGATTTGGGAAATTTAATTAAGCTTGAGGCTCCTCGTGGTATTCCAGAATCTTTAAATGATTCAAATGATGTATTTATGTTTAATACTACAATATACCTTCCATCCTATGATCAAATTGAATCAATAACTCCTTATTTAGAAGCTTTTAATCATGGAAACTCCGTATTCTTTACAATGGATGAAGAAGAAAGGGTGCTAAGAGACTTAATACCTTCTATGCAAAAGGTTAGTGATGATATTGAATTATCTAAATCCTTAAGTAATAAGGTGGTTATAGCACCAGTATCTTTTAAGTTCTATTTTGATAAAAGTGATGATATATTTCTTACCTTAAAGGTTTGTTATGATAAATATGAATTTAACTATTTTCATAATCTAAAGGATAAGGTTATATATAGGGATAGTACTAAGGAGGAAAAGTTAGTAAGAAAACTTAGAGAATTAGGTTTTGAGGAAGTTAATGAAACTTTTAGATTCTTTAAGGATGATGAGTACATATTTAAATTTTTCAAAGAAGATATCCTAGAGCTTCATGAATATGGCGAAATATTTTACTCAGATAGGTTTACTGGTATAAAGAACCTTTCTTCTAATTCTTTTAAAGGAGAAGTTAGAAAAGGAAAATATGATTATTTTGAATTTAAATTTAAGTTAGATGATATAAAGGAAGATGAAACCACAAATATTTTAAGGGCCTTTAGAGATAGCAAAAAGTTTTATAAACTTTCAAGTGGAGAGTTTTTGGACTTAGAAGAAATAGAACTTAACAAGCTTCTTAAACTATTAGATTCTTTAAATGAAGATAAAGAAATTAGTGAAAACACAATAGAGTTTAATAAGAATAAGGGTATGTATGTTGAGGATTATCTACAAGACAATGAAATAACATATGTAAAGGGCAGAAGAGGATTAAAATCCCTAAAAACTACCCTAGGAAAGCTAAAGGGAAAAGAGTTTCCTATTCCAGAATGTATAAATGCTAATTTAAGAGAGTACCAAAGAATTGGTTATTCATGGCTTAAGACTCTTGATTACTTAGGTTTTGGCGGAATACTTGGAGATGAGATGGGACTTGGAAAGACTCTTCAAACTATTACCTTCCTTTCTTCAAATGAAAAGGCTTTAAGTTTAATAGTAGCTCCAACATCATTAGTTTATAACTGGTATAAAGAATTTAAAAAGTTTGCTCCTAATATGAAGGTTGGAATACTACATAGTAATAGGGAAGAGAGAGAATATATATTAAAAAACAGAGAAAAATATGATGTTTTAATTACAACCTATAACCTAATAAAAAGAGACCTTGACCTTTATAAAGAAATAGAGTTTGACTATTGTATTTTAGATGAAGCTCAAAATATAAAGAATTCATCATCTCAAAATGCTAAGTCAGTAAAAAGCATTAAATCAAAGAACAGATTTGCTTTAACTGGTACCCCAATTGAAAACTCACTTATGGAGTTATGGAGTATTTTTGATTTTATTATGCCTGGATATCTTTATGATGAAAAGAAGTTTGCTACAAGGTATCATAGAAGGCTTGAGGAGGATGAATGCTTAATTAAAGATTTAAACAGATTAATTAAGCCTTTTATACTTAGAAGATACAAGAGAGATGTTATTAAGGAACTTCCTGATAAAATTGAAAACAAATTAATAGTACCTCTTGATGATGAACAACTTAAGGTTTATTCAACCTATGTTAAGTATATTCAAGATATAATTGAAAAGAAGGTTGAAAATGATGAATTTGCAAAAAGTAAAATTGAGATATTGTCATATATTACAAAACTTAGACAGATATGTTTAGACCCTTCAGTTGTTATGGAGGATTACAAAGGGGGAAGTGGTAAGATAGATGCACTTTTAGAAACTGTTAGTCAAAGCATAGATGAAGGTCATAAAATTCTCGTATTCTCCCAATTTTCATCAGTGCTTAATAATATTTCTAAGGCATTTAAAGAAAATGGAATAACCTATTGTTATCTAGATGGCTCAACACCAATGAAGACAAGAAACAAGCTTGTAGAAGACTTTAATAATGATGATACATCAGTATTTTTAATTTCTCTTAAAGCCGGAGGTACAGGATTAAACCTAACTAGTGCAGATATAGTTATCCATTTTGATCCATGGTGGAACCCAGCTGTAGAGGAGCAAGCTACTGATAGAGCACACAGAATAGGACAAAAAAATGTAGTTGAAGTAATAAAAATGATTTCAGAAGGAACAATAGAAGAAAAGATTATATCTCTTCAGGAAGAAAAGAAAAATTTAATAGATAAAGTGGTAGGTAAGGATATAGAACTTGGTGAAAATATTAGCAATTTAGATGAAGAAGATATCCTATCACTTTTCAAGAGATAAATATTTTGTAGCTGGCTATAAAAAATACAGATAGCCAGCTACTTGTTTTTCGTTTACAAATATCTTAAATTGTATATGAGTGATGTTTTGCAAAATATAAAATAAAAAATTAACAAAAAAAAGAGGATATCCATGGAATATAATCAATTACGTTATGTTGTTGAAATAGTAGAAACAGGCAGTATATCAAAAGCTGCTTCCAATTTATATATTTCTCAACCTAATTTAAGTGCACAAATTAATTCTTTAGAAAATGAGTTAGGACGAATTATATTTGAGAGAACAAATAAAGGAGTTAAACTAACTACAGAAGGTAGGGAAATATATCATTATGCCAAGACCTTAGTAAATCAATTTGAACTAATAGAAAAGAAACTCTTATATGATCATAATGACAATAAAATTAAGATAGCTTCATTTGGATCGTGTATAGTTAGAAGAAAATTCACAGACTTATGCGCTATATTTAAGAATAAGAACTATGAATTCATTTTATATGATGATAATTTTGATGATGCAATAGACAAACTAATTAATAGAGACGTAGATATAGCTTTTATACAATATAGCCACTATCAAGAGAAACACATTTTAAAGTATCTTGAAAATGAAGACTTAGAATTTGAAGAGCTTATTGAAGGTGAATTAAATATTCATGTAAATGAAAAATCCCTATTAAACCATAGAGAGTATATATCTGTAGATGATTTAAATGGATTGTTTTGTGTAAAAAAACAGCAATTATTTAGAGGATTATTTAATTTAAATTATGAAGTTAAGGAACTTGGATTAGATACAAACAAAAAGATAATTAGAGTAAATGATTCTAAAGCCTATGAAGACATACTGATAAACCTACCATCTTTCTCAGTATGTGTAGATTGGAAAACGGAATATAATTTTAATGGCTATTTAAAAAGAATACCATTTAAGGATAAAAAGATTGTTATGAAATGTTCAGTAGTAAAAAGAAGAAATGAACTCTTAAAAGATGAATTAAAATTATTAATAGAGGAAATAAAAGCTTTATAGTTAAGTAATAGGGGGATATACAAATGAAAAGAAAGATATTAACAGCTATAATTACAGGAATAATAACAATAGGATTAATTGGTTGTGGAAGTGATACAGCTAATGATAATCAAAAACCTCAAACGCAGGAAAACGGTGCTACTTCTGATGCAACGACATCAGCATCTGCAGATGCAACAACATCAGCATCTATAGTTCCAGAAAATTTAGTACAAGAATATAAACCAAAAGGTTTTACAGATTCAAAGAAAAAGAAGGCTTTATTTGTAATTGGTGATCCAAGAAAAGATAGTGTTAACTATGATCTTGCAATAACAGCTATGAAGCATTTTGAGGAAAAGAATGTAGAGGTTGAAGTAAGAGACTTATATGATATGAAATTTAATCCAGTATTATCATTAGAAAACTTCTATTATGCTAAAGATGGTAAAGGAGAACCAACTCCAGAAATTAAGAAAGAGCAAGAATATGTTACAAAGGCAGATTACATAATATTTTGCTATCCAAACTGGCATGATACACCTAATGCTATAACTAAGGGGTATATGGAAACTGTATTTGCTAAGAAGTTTGCATATCAAGATACAGATAAAGGCTTAGAAGGAATGCTTAAAGGAAAATCTATATACACTATTATGAATGCTGGATTCCTAGGTGGTGGAAGAGGTTATATAGGAGATGGTGTAGAAGGTATGAATAATGAAGCTTGGGATAGCTACATGAATGCCTTCAAAGTATTAGATGATGATACAGCAGATTTTTGGGGAGTTGAAAATTACGGTAGATTTGTTAACGATAGAACCCCTAAAAATAGCTCTGATAATTATGAAGAAGAAATAAATGAATTAAGAGAAGCATTAAAGAAAGAATTAAATAAGGTTTACTTTAAATAGTAATTTTAAAAGTCATAGTATAATCTATGGCTTTTTTTAATCTTTAATAAAAATAGATGCATTGAAAATTCAAAACAAAATAATACATAAAACAACAAAAAACATTAAAAAATTAGAATATATATTGCCAAAATAGACAAAAACATGTTTTTTTGTGTATAATCAAACTAAAGAGATATAACTACTAGGAGGGATTGCAGTGCGTAAAAGTAAATTGAAAAGTATATTATCTTTAATTCTATTTTTAACAATTTTTTTAAACGGTACAATTGTATCAGCATCTAATGAAAGGGATATACTTTTCAAGAATATATCTATTAAGGATGGATTATCTCAAGCAACTGTAGAGTCGATTCTACAAGACAGTAGGGGGTATATGTGGTTTGCTACTAATGACGGTTTAAATAGATATAATGGTTATAATTTTAAGGTTTATAGAAAAGAGAGAAAATCTACTAAGGGATTAACTAGTAATTATATAAGTAAAATAATAGAAGATAAGCAAGGTTTTATATGGGCATCAGCCTATGGTGGTGTTAATAAAATTGACGTTGAAAATGAAACTATAACTCAATATGTTCAAGGAGAAGATAAAGGAAACATATCTAATAATAATGTTAATGATATTTTATTAACTAAAGATGGTAGGATATTAATTGCAAATTATAGTGGGATAGATATATATAATGAAGAAACAGATAGTTTTGAATCTTTTACTAACGCAGAAAAGAATCTTAAAAATGAGGTTGTTTTCTCACTTGCAGAAGATAAAGATGGTTATATCTGGGTAGGTACAGAAAAGGGGTTAGACAAGCTTACCTCCACAGGAGAAAGTGTTGAAGATTTTATATATGATGATAAGTTTGAGAACTGTACTAATAAAAGTGTTCGAAGAATCTTTTGTGATGAAAATGGATTAGTATGGGTAGGTACATATAATGATGGATTAAAAAAAATTGATGTAGTTAATAGAACTATCAAAGAATATAGATATGATCCAAATGACAAAACATCATTACCTAATAATTACGTACGAAACTTTCTTAAAGATAACATGGGTGATTTATGGATTTGTACAGGTGAAGGACTAGCTAAATATTCTAAGGAAAAAGATAATTTTATAACTTATTATAAAAACTTTTCCAATGAAAGAAGCTTAATAAATGATGAGACATTTACTGCATATCAAGATAGAGGGGGGCTAATATGGGTTGGAACATATGCTGGTATAAGTATATTTGATCCAAGTATTAAAATGGATACTTATACAAAGGATGACCGTCTTGGAGATAATACACTAAGTGAAAATGTTATTCATGGTATTTATGAAGATAAAAATGGATATTTGTGGGTTGGAACTAACTCTAAAGGTGTGAATGTAATAAATCAAAATACAAATGATGTTTATCATGTAAATACATCTACTATGAAAGGATTCTCTAATGATTCCATAAACATAATAAGTGGATATGACAACTATATCTATATTGGTACTAATAATGGATTAAATATTATTGATATAGATAAAAAGGAAGTTAATGTAGTAGATGTAGAAGATGGTTTATCTGATAAGTTTATTAAAAGCATACTGATAGATTCTAAGGGATATGTATGGCTTGGGACTACAAATGGATACAATATATACAATCCTCAGGATGGAAGTATTAAAAATATCGATACTTGGTTAAAGAGTAAGGGAGTAAGAGATACTTATTGCAGTGTTATATATGAAGATAAAGATGGAATATACTGGATTGGAACTTTCTACAATGGTGGCTTTATAAAAATTGATCCAAAAACAGAAGAAGTAAAGATTTTTTATAGTGATGAAAATGACGATGAAGCATTAAGTGATGATGTTATTAGAAGTATAGCAGAAGATGAAGAGGGGAACCTATGGATTGGAACAAGAATAGGATTAAATAAGTTTGATAAAGATGAAGAGAAGTTTAAGACTTATACTACAGAAGATGGTTTACCCAACAACTATATATATGGTGTACTAATAGATGATGATGGTAATCCGTGGATGAGCACTAATTCAGGAATATCAAAATATGATGTGAAAAATGATACTTTTGTTACATTAGACATAACTGATGGACTTCAAAGTAATGAGTTTAATGGAAATGCTTATTTTAAATCTAAAAATGGTAAGTTCTATTTTGGTGGTGTAGGAGGACTAAATGCATTTTACCCTGATGAAGTAATAAACGAAGGTTATCTACCTAAGCTACAATTTGATGTCTTTAAACTTAATGGTAAAGAAATACAAGATATACATAACCAAAAGTTTACTCATACAGATAATACAATAAGTATTAGAATGTTTCTTCCTGATTATAAAAATACTAATAGCATTAAATACTATTACAAAAATCTAAAGTCAGATATGGATGAATGGATACCTATGGAAAGTAATGAGATAACCTTAAGTAATCTTTCTCCTGGTGACTATAAGTTATTATTTAAAGCTAAAAGTACTAATGGTTCTTTTAGTGATGAAGAAACTATTGAATTTACAATCAAGCCTCCATTTTGGAGAAGTAACCTAGCCTTATTAATTTATATAGTGATAATTATTTTAATCTTTATCAATGAACGAAATAAGCTTAAGAGACTAGATTTGTTAGTTCATCAAAGAACAAAAGATCTTTCTGATGAAATCAATAGGAGTAGTGAATTATATAATAAATTAATAGACTCTGAAAAGAGAAAGAACAATTATTTTGTAAATTTATCTCATGAACTTAGAACTCCATTAAATGTTTTATCATCTACTGAACAGTTGATAGTGAATTTAAATAATTCTGAAGAAGGAATAAATCGAGATAGGTTAAATCACTATATGGAAGTAACGAAAAGGAATATCAATAGATTACTTAAAATTATTAATGATTTAATAGATACGTCTAAGATTGATAGTGGAAAATATAACTTAAATCTTAAAGAGAATGATATTGTATCTGTTGTAGAAGATGCTGCATTAACTTTGGTGGATTATGCTAAATCAAAAGGTATAGATTTAATAATAGACCCATACATGGAAGAAAGAATTATTTTGTGTGATAATTATGAAATTGAAAGATGTATAGTTAACTTAGTAAGTAATGCTATAAAACATACACCTGAAGGAGGTAACATAATTGTTTCGTTGGAGGATATAGGTAATAATGTTTCAATAAGTGTAAAAGACACTGGTGAAGGAATAGCGGAAGAAAATCTTGAAGCTATATTTGATAGATTTAGTCAAGTAATTGATAATAAGTCTGAGATCAAAGGTGGAAGTGGATTAGGATTAACAATTACTAAGAAGATAGTTAAGCTACATAATGGCGAAATATTTGTTAAAAGTGAAATTGGAAAGGGCAGCACATTTATAATAATATTACCTATCAAGTAGTAAATAGTGAAAGGTGAATGATTAGTGTAAAAGATGTATCAATATGGCATTCTTTTGTACAATTACTCACCTTTCTTTTTTGTTATTGAATTAAAAGTTGGCTCCGTTCCATCCCCAGTTATCTACCTCTTCAAATTTTACATAAATAGATTTTGGAGGTATATTAAGTTCCTCTTTATATAAGTCACAAATCTCTCTAGTAGCCCTATTTAAAGAATCCTCTGTAGCACGTCCAAATAGTTTAACTTCGATATAAGCTCCATAGTCTAACTTTTCACCTTTAAAATATAGTGGGAAGTTATCTTGAAAACCTAACATTAAGAATTTTTGTGACTTTCCAGGTATTTCATCTATAATTTTTCCTAGTTCATCTTTTAAAGACTCCTTCTGATTTTCAGAAAGAGAAACTGTAACTTTTGAATCAATAAATGGCATGTACATCTCCCTCTCTTTTTTTATTAATATTTCAATAATATATTGTACTTTGATAAATTGTGTGAAAAAAAGTTAGAAAATTATGGTAATTATATTTTAACATTCAGTTTTTCTAATGTAAAGCATCTGACAACTTTTATTTTTTAATAAGTTACTATGTTATAATATATTCAATTTTTTCATAAAAAATTACAAGTATGAATAATTTTTTTCCTTAATGTTTACAAATAAAATCTCTTTAGCAATTTATAAATCATTATGATAAAATATATCTGATAAAATAGATAATTATTATGAAATTTGGAGGATGGAATAATGGCGTTGACTCCTATGATGAGACAATATGTAGAAATTAAAGATAAATACCAAGATTGTATACTTTTTTATAGAGTTGGTGACTTCTATGAAATGTTCTTTGATGATGCAAAGGAAGCATCAAGAGCTTTAGAGTTAGTTTTAACAGGAAAAGATTGTGGATTAGATGAGAGAGCCCCTATGTGTGGTATACCATTCCATGCAGCAGCTACATACATTCCTAGATTAATTTCAAAAGGATATAAGGTTGCTATATGTGAGCAGGTAGAAGATCCAGCTTTATCTAAAGGATTAGTTAAAAGAGATGTAATAAAGATAATTACTCCTGGTACATATGTAGATACTAACGCTACATTAGAAAATTTAAATACATACCTAGTAGCTATATATGAAGATGGAAATAATATAGGATTAGCTTCTACTGATATTAGTACAGGAGAATTTAAAACTACTTCCTTTACTAATTTAAGAACAACTCTTTTAGATGAACTTACAAAGATTAATCCTAAAGAGGTAATTGTAGATGTTAATATGCCTGAAGAATTAGCACATGAAATATATACATATACTAATGCACTGATAACTAGGAAGCCACTAGATAGCTTTAAAGTAATTGATAGTGAACTTATAAATCAATTCTCAGAAGCTGAGGTATCAGGCCTTGAAGAAGCTTCAAAAAATGCATCTAAGGTATTATTAAAGTATATATATGAAACTCAAAAGATGAGCTTAACTAATATAAACTTTTTAGAGAAATACGATATTATAAACTTTATGACTATAGATGGAAATTCAAGAAGAAACTTAGAACTTACAGAAAGTATAAGAGAAAAATCTAAAAAGGGATCTCTTTTATGGGTATTAGACAAAACAGCTACATCTATGGGAGGAAGATCACTAAGAAGATGGATAGATGAACCTCTTATAGTTAAGGAAGAGATAGAAAAGAGATTAGACTCAGTAGAAGAATTATTTAATGATATTGCTTTTAATGAGGATATAAGAGCTTCTCTTAAGGAAATATATGATATAGAAAGAATCTTAGGTAAAATTTCTTCATGTAATGTAAATGGACGTGATATGGTATCACTTAGAACATCTTTGGATAAAATACCAGGCATTAAGGAACAACTTAAGAACTCAAACTCATTACTACTTAAAGAATACTATAACAATTTAGATGAGTTAGATGATATAAGAAAAATATTACATGAAGGAATTTTAGATGATCCATCAATTGCCTTAAAGGAAGGTAACATTATAAGAGATGGTTATAATGAAATGGTTGATGAGCTAAGGGGAGCAAAGCTTCATGGTAAGGAGTGGATTGCTTCATTAGAAAATACTGAAAGAGAGTTTACTGGAATTAAATCCTTAAAGGTAGGATATAACAAAGTATTTGGATACTATATAGAAATATCTAAAGCAAACTATTCTTCTATACCAGAGGGAAGATATATAAGAAAGCAAACCTTAGCAAATGCAGAAAGATATATTACATCTGAGCTTAAGGAAATGGAAGATAAAATATTAGGTGCAGAAGAAAAGCTTGTAAACTTAGAGTATGAACTATTTGTAGAAATAAGAAATAAGGTAGAAAGTCAAATAGCAAGACTTAAAAAGACAGCTCGAATCATTGGTAACTTAGATTCACTATCTACTCTAGCATTAATTGCTTTAGAAAATGATTATATTAAGCCTAAGATAAACGAAACTGGAGATATCCATATAGTAGAGGGAAGACACCCTGTAGTTGAAAAGGTAATTAATAAAGGTGAGTTTGTAGCTAATGATACTACATTAAACAGAGAAGATAATCAATTATTACTTATAACAGGACCTAACATGGCTGGTAAATCTACATATATGAGACAGGTAGCCTTAATTACTTTAATGGCACAAATGGGATCTTTTGTACCAGCTAAGGAAGCTAATATATCTGTATGTGATAAGATATTTACAAGAATAGGTGCTTCTGATGACTTAGCAGGTGGTAAGTCTACATTTATGGTAGAGATGTGGGAGGTATCAAATATATTAAAGAATGCTACATCAAAGAGCTTAGTATTATTAGATGAAGTAGGAAGAGGAACATCTACCTATGATGGTTTAAGTATAGCTTGGGCAGTAATAGAACATATTGCTAAGAATAATGATTTAAGATGTAAAACTCTATTTGCTACTCACTATCATGAACTAACTAAGCTTGAAGGAATGATTAAAGGAGTTAAAAACTACTCTGTAGCAGTTAAAGAGATAGAAGATAACGTAATATTCCTTAGAAAGATTGTAGAGGGCGGTGCAGACCAATCTTATGGTATAGAGGTTGCTAAGCTTGCAGGACTTCCTAAGGAGGTTATAGGAAGAGCTAAAGAGATTCTAGAAGGGTTAGAAGGAGAAGGTAGTGTAGAGGTATCTCATAAAGAGTATGTAAGAGAAACTGCTGTTGCTATAGATAATTCTAAGGTAGAAGAATTAGAATGCAAGATAAATGAATTAAAGTCTATAAACAAGGAATTAGAAGAAAAACTTAAAGAAAAGAAGAAGATAGAAACTTCTGCTCCAATGCAAATTGACTTTACACAAGTAGAAAAGGATGCCTTAATTAATGACATTGTTAATTTAGATGTTTTAAATATGACTCCTATGGATGCTATGAATACATTATATAAATTGATTAAGGATGCAAAGAGTTTAAATTAGGAGATGGTTGTATTTGAAGAGAATAAATCTTTTAGACCAAAATACATCAAATAAGATAGCAGCTGGGGAAGTTGTTGAAAGACCTTCCTCCGTTGTTAAGGAATTAGTTGAGAATAGTATAGATGCAAATTCAAAGAATATAACAATAGAAATTGAAGAGGGGGGTACCACTTTTATTAAGATAATAGATGATGGAGATGGTATTCATCCAGAGGATGTTAAGAAAGCTTTTCTTCCTCATGCCACAAGTAAGATAAAAACATCAGAAGATATATTCTCCATAAGTACCTTAGGTTTTAGAGGAGAAGCTCTTCCTTCAATTTCATCAGTATCAAAGGTAAATATTAAAACAAGAACAGAAGATAATGACTTTGGTAAAGAGCTTATAATAGAAGGTGGAGAGTTTATATCCTTCGAAGAGTGTGGAGTTAACAAAGGAACTACTATAGAGGTAAGAGATATATTCTATAATGTACCTGCTAGAAAGAAGTTTTTAAAGAGTATTTCAAGAGAGGCTTCTATAATCACAGACATAATAAATAGAATTGCCTTATCTAACCCCAAAATTAGTTTTAAGCTATATAACAATGGCAAGAAGGTTTTACATACTTATGGTAATGGAAAGCTAAGTGATGTAGTTAGAACTATATACGGAAAGACCATAAGCGAAAACACTCTTTACTTTGAACATGTAGAAGATGAAATTACTCTATATGGCTATATAGGAAAAGAAGAAATATCTAGAGGGTCTAGAAATAACCAAAGCATATTTGTTAATGGTAGATACATAAAGCACAAGACTTTAGTAGCTGCTGTAGAAAATGCTTTTAAGTCCTTTAGTACAGTTAATAAGTTCCCATTCTTTATTTTATTTGTAGAGGTTTATCCAGACTTTGTAGATGTTAATATTCATCCAACTAAGGCTGAAATAAAGTTTAAGGATGATAGAATTCTATTTAAAAAGGTTTTTGATGCTGTACATTCTGCATTAAAGGAAGATGTTTTTAAGACATTCTCTGTACCAGAAGAAGAAAAGGATGTATACAAGCCGGAAGAGATAGAAGAGATAAAGCTAAATATACCTCTGAGGATGGATGAAGAGGTTACATTTAAGAAGTATGACCCTCAAGAGGTAACAGAGGTTAAGCTTCCTATAGACTTAAAGCCTGAAGTTAAATATGAGCCTTTAAATGAGCTTGTAAAGGAAGATAAGGTAGAACTTAATGTTGAATTAAAAACAAAGGAAGAGACTGTTAATGAAGCAATAAAGAATAAAGGAACACCAAAGTTTCCACCTCTTAAGCTTATAGGTCAGTTTAATAAGACTTATATTTTAGGGGAGTATGATGAGGTTCTATACATGATAGATCAACATGCTGCTCATGAAAAGATTCTTTTTGAAAGATATCTTAAAAGTATAGAAGAGGATACATTAATAGTTCAGCCTTTATTGTTACCTACCTTAATTCACCTATCAATTGATGATTATGCCTTTTATGAAGAGAATAAAGAGGTGTTTTCTGGGGCAGGATTTACATTAGAAGACTTTGGTGGAAATACCCTTTATCTTAAAGAGGTTCCATACTTTTTAGGAAAGTTAGATCCAAAGGAGCTTTTCTTAGGAATACTAGATAATATTAAGGAATTAGGAACAGGTAAAACTACAGAGGTAAAATATAATAGGATTGCTACTATGGCTTGTAAGTCTGCAGTTAAAGGGAATGATAATTTATCTGATGTTGAAATGGTAAAGCTTATAGAGGAGTTAAGATACATAGATGATCCTTTCCACTGCCCACATGGTAGACCAACTATAATTAAGTTTACAAATTATGATTTAGAGAAAAAGTTCAGAAGAATAGTATAAGAAACGGTGAAATTGATGAAGAAAAAGATACTTGTTATTGGAGGACCTACTGCAGTAGGTAAGACAGAATTATCAATAGAATTAGCAAAGAGATTAAATGGAGAAATAATTTCTGCTGATTCAATGCAAATATATAAATATATGAATATAGGTTCTGCTAAGGTTTCAAAAGAGGAAATGAATGGTATACCTCATCACTTGATAGATGTGGTAGACCCATCAAAAAACTTTTCTGTTGCAGATTATAAAGAACATGGAGAAAAAGCAATAAAAGAAATAATATCAGAGGGGAAACTTCCTATTATTGTTGGAGGTACAGGGTTATATATAAATTCTTTAACCTGTAACATGAACTTTACTGAAGCAGAGAAGGATGAAGAGTATAGAAAAGAGTTAGATAAATTAGCAAATGAACATGGAAATAACTATATACATGAAATGTTAAAAGATATTGACCCTATAAGCTATAAAGAAATACATGCAAACAATAGGAAGAGGGTTATAAGGGCATTAGAGGTATATAAGCTTACAGGTAAGCCATTTAGCTCATATAACGCCGGAGATGACTTTTATAATAGCGAGTATGATATTTATTACTATGTGCTTACAATGGATAGAGAAAAGCTATATAATCGCATAAACCTGCGTGTTGATATTATGATGGAAAAAGGTCTTCTTAATGAATGTATAAAACTAAAAGAAATGGGGTATACTTCTTCTATGCAATCAATGCAAGGAATAGGATATAAAGAAATACTCTATTATTTAGAAGGTGATGTAAAGCTTCAAGAAGCAATTAACATGATAAAGCAAGGTTCAAGGAATTATGCCAAAAGGCAATTGACATGGTTTAGAAGAGATCCAAGGGTTACTTTTTTAGACAAGGATATACTTTCCAATGTAGAAATATTAGAGAAAATTATAGGTGACATTGGAAATAAATAAGCTTATAATATTATGTAATATGAGAGATAATGGAGGTGCTTTTATGAATAAGCAACAAAATAACCTACAAGATATTTTCTTAAATAGTGCAAGAAAAAACAAGATATCAGTTGTAATATACTTAACTAATGGATTTCAATTAAAAGGTATTGTTAAAGGGTTTGATTCTTTCACTGTAGTATTAGACCAAGAAGGTAAGCAAATGCTTATATATAAACATGCAATTACAACAGTAACTCCAGCAAAACCAATTTTATTTACGGGTGTTCAAGAGGAAAATGATTTTTAAAAAGAGTGAAAGCGTGGCTTTCACTCTTTTAATTTGCTATAATCAATAGAGAATATAAAAACATGGAGGAGAAAAATGTTAGATAATACTAAAGATTTATTAAAAGAAACCTATGGTTTTAAAGAAAATACATTTGAACTTTATGAAAGAGCGTTAAAGGATTGTGAAGAACAATTTAAAATGTATGATGAGATAAGGGAATTTAACCAAATGAAAGTGTTAAAAGCTTTCCAAGATGAAAGAATTAGCGATTCTCATTTCACTAATTCATCAGGATACGGATATGATGATATTGGTAGAGATTCTTTAGATAAAGTATATGCAAGAATATTTAAAGCTGAAAGCGCTATTGTAAGACCTCATTTTGTTAATGGCACTCACGCTATTGGTTCAGCTTTATTTGGTAACCTAAGACCAGGTAATACCCTTCTATGCGTTTCAGGAAAGCCATATGATACATTACATAACATTATAGGTATTTCAGGTGATGAAAATATAGGTTCATTAAAGGAATATGGAGTAAATTATGGTCAAGTTGACTTAACTGATGAAGGTAAATTTGATTTAGAAGGAATAAAAAAAGCTTTAGAAGATCCTTCTGTTAAAATAGTACATATCCAAAGAAGTACAGGTTATGGGTGGAGAAATTCCTTCAGCGTAAAAGAAATAGGAGAAGTAATTTCATACATAAAAGATATAAGAAATGATATTAACGTATTTGTAGATAACTGCTACGGTGAATTTATAGATATAATAGAACCAACAGAAGTTGGAGCTGATATTATTGCAGGCTCTTTAATTAAGAACATTGGTGGTGGTATAGCACCAGCAGGTGGTTACATTGTTGGTAAGAAAGAGTTAGTTGAACAAGCATCATATAGATTAACTGTTCCTGGAATAGGAGGAGAGTGTGGAGCTACATTTGGTCTTATGAGAACTTTATTTCAAGGACTATTTTTAGCACCTCATATAGCAATGGAAGCTGTTAAAGGTGCAGTTTTCTGTGCTAGAATTATGGAACTTGCAGGATTTGAAGTTAAGCCAAGATTTGACGAAAAGAGAAGTGATATAATTCAAGCTATAAAGTTTGGAGAGGCAAATAAACTTATAAGATTCTGTAAGGGAATTCAATATGGTTCACCAATTGATTCTTTTGTTGAATGTGAACCATGGGCAATGCCTGGTTATAAGGATGAAGTTATAATGGCAGCTGGTGCATTTGTTCAAGGATCTTCTATAGAATTGTCTGCTGATGCTCCTATTAGAGAGCCATATATAGCATATCTTCAAGGGGGATTAACTTTTGACCATGGCAAGATTGGTGTTTTAATAGCTTTAAATAATGTACTTAATAACTAGATATTAATTTTATAATTTCCTTATCTTTAGTAGGAATGGTGGAGATATTTGTTTTGATGTGACTTAGATCGTAAGGACTTAACAAGCAAAATAAATATCTCTCCACCTTTTTAATTTGTTTTATATATTGAATTTTCTATCTTTATATATTTTACATTCTCTTTTTTGTCTTTATATTTTATAAGTAGATAGGCATCATATATATCATGTACTGATAGTAAAACGCTAACACAAAAAAGAGCATATACAACCATACTAGTAGAGAAGAAAATCAGCGTTATTAGAGTTATAACAGACAAGCTTAATAAAGGTAATAATAAGGAAAATAGTAACCTTTTTCTCGTAAGTGGTAAATTATAAATAGCAAAAAAATCTAGATGCTTCTTATTAAAACCTACATAAAGGTTCTCATCATTATAACTTCCGGGGTAAGCTAAAATATGTATAAGAATATGAAGGGGAGTTATTATTAATAATGATAAAGCTAAAAAGGCTAAAAAGTAAAATGCATAATGTATAAATTTATTGTGGTAAGTATACATCATAATTCCTAGTCCAAAGCATAAAGGATAAAATAGTACTAGGAAGATTTTAAAAGTATATATTAAATATTTATCTTCAGATATAGGGTGAATGTTAGTAAATTTATATTTAGTCTTAACAATAGGATAATTATTCATTAAATAATTCATGCTTCCTCCAATTAAAAAAGAGCTATATATAAAATATATAACTCTTTACATATCAATATTACTTAATATTGCCTAAATAATCCTACAAGCTTTCCTAATATGCTACAATCCTCAACTATAATTGGTGCCATTGAATCATTTTCTGGTTGTAATCTAATTGAATCTTTTTCTTTGAAGAATCTTTTAATAGTAGCTTCATTTTCTATTAAAGCTACTACAATTTCTCCATTTAAAGCAGCATTTGTTTGTTCTATAATTGCTAGGTCACCTTCACGAATACCTGCATTTATCATAGAATCTCCTGTTACCTTAAGCATATATAATTCTCTATCATGCTTAATGAAATCTAAAGGTAATGAGAATGTGTCTTCAATGTTTTCAGTGGCTAAAATAGGCAATCCTGCAGTTACTTTACCTACAATAGGGATATTCAACATTTCTCTTTTAGTCGAATTTAATTCAACGATTTCTAAAGCTCTTGGTTTTGTAGGATCTCTTTTAATTAATCCTTTTTTCTCTAATCTTTTTAAATGCCCATGAACAGTAGAAGTAGATTTTAATGAAACTGCTTCACAAATTTCCCTTACTGAAGGAGGATATCCTTTATTTTCTGTATATGTTTTTAAAAATTCGTATATTTCCTTTTGTTTATCTTTACTTTCTAACATAACCACACCTCTTTTAAAAAATTATATCATATTCTAATAAATATATCAAACTTATGTTCTCAAAACTAATGTTCTTGTATAATCTTATAGAAATTTGCTTATTATTATAGTATTTGATATAATGAACTTTGATTATTTGGGAAGGTGGTGTATTCCTATGGGAAAATATACTGAAGATGATTTTTGCGATTTATACGAAAAGAAGATATGCGATAATTGTGGTAAATGCCTTGAAGAACAAGGTATAGATATAAGAGCCATTAAGATTGAAGATATAGCTAAAACTGTTGAAGAAAATAAATTTTTAGAAGAAGAATATAAAAAGGAGCTTCTTAAAGCAGAAGACAAAGAAGATATAGATGAAGATTCTAATGTTGATTTATTAAAAGATGCTTATGAAAAGTTATCTAAGGAATCAGGTATTGATTTCACTTCCTTAGATGAAGATTATGAAGATGCATTTGACCATATTGAATACTTAGATGAAAGTTTCTTTGAAGAAGAAAACTTAGAAGAAATGACAGAAGAAGTATTCCCAGGAGTAAGAAAACTTAAAGGAAAAAGTAAATAATTAATAGGAATAAAATCACCCCAATCTACAGAAACTAAGTAAAGAAAAGTAGATTGAGGTGATTTTTTATGAAAAAGAAAAAATTATTAGCATTAGTATTAGCATTAGGCTTAGCAACATCTACAACATTTATTGGATGTAATAAAAATACAGCTGAAAATGCAGGAGATAAAATTAAAAATGGTGCAGAAGATGTAGGTGATGCGGCTAAGAGAGGGATAGAGGACGTTGGTGAAGGTATTAAAAATGTAGGCGAGGCCGGAGTTGGTCTTTTGGATAAGGTTACAGATAATTCAATGACATATAACGAAGATGACTTTAAAAAAGAAATAGAGAAAAAGGGATATAAATTAACAGAAATAGAAGACACTAAATCATTATTATCAGTAGAAAATGATGATTATACTATAAACGGAGACAGATTATCTATTTATGAATATGAAGAAAGTGCAAAGAGTACTTTAGAAGGTGACTTAAAAAGCATAACTGATAATGGAATGATGATTAATGGTAATAAAACAAGCTGGACCAAAGCAGCTCATATTTATAAAAAGGGTAGATTAGTAGTTATCTATGATGGAAATAATGAATCAGTTTTAACTGCTTTAAAAGAAATTTTAGGAGAACCATTATTATAAAAATTTTATATTAGGAATTCAACATAAATAAAAGCATGGAACTAATAAAAGTTCTGTGCTTTTATTGTACTATTATGTAGAATTACTTTACATAATATATATTATGAATTTTATTTGTAATATTATTAGAATATTTATAATACAATATAAGGAAATAATACTAGGGAAGGTTTAGCTATGAAAAAATTTCTTTATAAATATCCTTTAATTTCTGTAATATTATCCAATATGATCACATCATTTATAATTCTTTTTTCACTAAATAATGATAAATTCTATTTACTTTCTGTTATTATTATTAATTTATATATAAATAATTGGGTTTTAAATAAAGGAATAAGCTTAACTAAAACTAAGATAATTCTTATGTCCATGAGTTTTTATGGAATGTTATTAATAAGTATTCTATGTAATAAATATATGGGTATTATAAAAATGTAGGTAAGGGGAGAGTATAAAACTCTCCTTGCTTGTCTATAATTTAGATAAAGGATTTGACTTAACAGCATCCCTAAGAGCATCATCATCAATATGGGTGTAGATTTGAGTTGTTGATATATTTTCGTGTCCTAGAATGCTCTGTAAACTTCTTATATCTACATTACCATGCTTATACATTAGGGTAGCAGCAGTATGTCTAAGCTTATGAGGAGTGTACTTTCCATCAACTATACCAGCATTACCTATATGTTTTTTTACTAAAAGTTCAACAGTTCGTTTGTTTATAGGTAAGTTTCTGTTTGAAAGAAATAGAAACTTCTTGTTTTCATCAGATACTTTAGAAATATCTCTAGAAGAAAGATAGCTGTTTATAGCCTTTAAGCAAGCTTCATTAAGATAAACTGTACGTTCTTTATTTCCTTTACCAATGATAGTTAATGTATCACCTTTTATTTTATCAATTTGTATTGAGCAAAGTTCTGAAAGTCTCATTCCGCAATTTAAAAATAAGGTTAAAATACAATAATCTCTGTTATAGTTTTTATCTTCTTGATCTAAGGAGGAGAGTAGATCTATACTTTGTTCTAGAGTTAGATAAACAGGATGTCTTTTGTTTATTTTAGGAGATTCCAACTCTAAGGTTGGATTTTCATCAATTATTTTCGCTTTTCCATTAAGGAACTTAAAGAAGGATTTTAAGCAAGCTACCTTTCTAGCTCTGGCATATGTTCCGTTATCCCTTTGTTTTTCAACAAATGAGAGAAAGGCATATAAATCTGTTAACTTAATTCTTCTTACAAAATCATTATCTAAGTCATTTATCTGAATTTCTTCAAATTCTAAATCAGGATCATTAACTAATCCTTTATAAACTTTCATAAATCTAAAAAATAATGTTAAATCTATAGAATATCCATTGATTGTATTTTTTGATTTTCCTTTGATTGTTTCTAAGTAATTTAAGAAGTCTACCATATAATTTGGATATTTTGAGTCTTGAGAAATATCTATACCAAATTTATTTGATATTTCCTGACCTTTATTTAAAGGATTAGATAAATTTAAATCAGAGTTTTTATTTTTTAACTTAGAAGCAGTTTTTAAATCTCTATTTAATCCAAGTTCCTTTAACCATATTTGAACAGCTCTTGGAGTAACATTATATATTTTTGATAATTCTGTAGTGGTAAGTTTATTTTTATAAGCAAGTATGTATAAGTCCTCAATTATAAATTCATATCCACGTTCAGAATTTAAATCATAATAGTTAGAATAAACTTTATGAATTCTTTTTCTATCTGCATTTGTTAAATTCACTTCAAAAAGAGGAAGAATTTCTTCAGGATATTCGTAATTTTTATATTTTAGAGTTTTATTTCGTATTTTTTTCATTTTTTTCACCTTTACAATATAGTCTTAAACCTTGATTTTATTATATCATAGGGTTTTTTCTCTTTCAAGTACACGAAATGTAATAAATGTATATTTAGCGAAATTATTTTTGAGCAAAAATATAGTGATTTTTAGAGAAAATATTAATATTTTAATATTTTTTGTATATAACCACTTCTTTTTGATTTTATTTCTTTCGACTTTAAATATGCATTAGGAATTTGATTTTTTAAACAAATGAAATTATACAAAAAATATATTTAAAGTTTTCATTCGAATTAGTATTTGTATGTTTTTGTAAAACTTTTATCGTAAAATCTGTTAAAATCGAAATTGCTAAAAATATTATAATTTTAGTATTTAATATAATAAAAAGTATTATAAGTGTTTATTATCATAATATAGAATAAAATTATATTTTAATATTATAAATACATAAATAGCAAAATATATAATAAAAGTAAATTACATGTATTACTAAGGTCAGATAAGGTAAAATAAAAACACAGAAATAAAAATCTATATTTTTTAAATGCTTATTAATTATTGTAAGAAATAAGTATAACAAACAAGTGATCCATAGCTATTATAATAAACAGTAATAAATGCCCTGATTCTTGGATATACAAATAGTAAAGAATTTATTTTATCTTAATATTTTTAGCTTTCACTACTTTCCTCCTCCATTACTGCAAGGCACTTATTTATTATATTACATTAATTTATTAATTCTTCAATGATAGCATTAGGGTTAATAATCCTAAATCTTTGTTTACCATACTCTTCTGAAACGCATTCTGATTCATAAGCAGTTTTATCAGCTACTTCAAGAAACTTTTCAAAAGTTATACTATTATCAGCTTGACATGCCAAGGCATATAATCCTGCAACATAAGGAACTATAGAACTCATGCCACCCCATGAGTCGTAAGCATATTTATCTTCCCCCAAAAAAGAAGCATAGGTTTTCTTATCTGTTGGAACATATAAAGTGTCATCAGGAGCATTAGTATAAAAATATGGCTTATAATTATTAAAATCATTAACATCTCCATAAGATGTTCTTGTTAAGCTTTGAAACTTATTAATATTATTTCCTGGTATTAGGCATAACACCTCAATATTATTTTCTTCAGCTTTTCTTATAGCCTCCTCTAATTCTACAGAACCTTTTATTATTTTACCATCTTCAGTATACTTACTTGAATAACCACTAGAAAATGATATAACTCTAATTTTATTATCCAATGTTTTATTTAGTTCAATAATATTTAAAATATCTTCAGCTGCATGAGTAAAATCTTGTTCTTTTGTTTCATAATCATAACAATCCTCAGCTACGAAATAAAGGTCAGCATTAGGGGCAACGCCTACATTCTTTCCTACTGCGATTGAAGCCATTTCTACTCCGTGCATACTAGCAACTTCTTTTTCTTTAGAAAAAGCTTTATAAAATTTTAGATTATCCTTTATCTCTACGTGATCTACTAATAATGTTTGATCTATCATAGCTATACCTACACCTGCGCCATTATAACCTTTATCATGTACTTCTTGTAAGTTTAGCTTCTTTTCTTTTCCTTCTTCTATAAGTCTTTGAGGGTCAAAACCTTTAGGTAAGTATTTTGGCCACTCCGTTAAATCATCAAAATTCATAAAATCATTTAAATCAGATAATGATAATCTATTTAGATATTGACTGTCCACTTTAGTAGTCCTTAAATCTATAATCCCATAGATATCTTTTCCGTATTTAATATTATCAGCCCTTTCATTTTGGCCTTTTTGCATTAATGTAAGATTATTCCTTGGATGATTTTGAATATACCCATTTTTCCAAATATCATTATTGGAACAAGATATTAATAAACATGATGATATTATGAAAGTTAAAATTAAAGACATTGACAATATTTTTTTCATACATACCTCCTACTTTCCTATTATACTTCACTCTTTTATCTCATTATATATATTATATAGTAATATATTACATATATCTTGGTTAAAAAAGCTATAACACATATAAAAATGCATTATAGCTTTTTCTATCTTATTTACTCATATTTTTTAGCAAATCTGCAAAAGGATTATTATTAAACTCCTCTGCTTCTTTTTTCATCTTTTTCATTATATTATTAACTACCTTCTTATCTACCTTAGCACTTTTGTCAAATCTCTTCTCAAATTGGCTAGCCTTTTCCCTAAAATTACAGTTTTGTCCTGGGCATACGTAGATTTTTCCTTCTCCATGCCCTCTAAGTTCTAACCTCTTCTTGCATTCTGGACATCTTGCATTAGTAAGTCTAGCTAAGTTTTCTCTATAGCCACATTCCCTATCTTGACATACTAGCATTCTTCCGTTTTTACCGTTAACTTCAAGCATATACTTTCCACAGTTAGGGCATCTTTTTCCTGTTTGATTATCATGATGGAACTTATTTGTTCCCTTTTTTACATCTTCTACTAATGATGTAGCATATCTTTTCATGTTTTCTATAAATGCCTTATCATTTGTTTTTCCTCTTGATATATCCTCTAAGTCCTTTTCCCACTTAGCAGTAAGTAAAGGAGATTTTAATTCTTCAGGAACAAGCTCTATTAATTGTATTCCCTTAGATGTAGGATAAATATCCTTCCCCCTCTTCTCTATTACAAATGAATTAAATAACTTTTCTATTATGTCTGCTCTAGTTGCAACTGTTCCAAGGCCACCAGTCTCCCCTAATGTCTTTGCTGCATCCTTCCCTACATTTATATACTTATGTGGATTTTCCATAGCAGATAGTAAAGTTCCTTCATTAAATCTTCCTGGAGGAGTTGTTTGTTTCTTTGTAAGCTCTATCTTTTTTATATTTACTTTATCATTAACGTTTAATGTAGGTAATTCTTGCGTTCCCTCTTCATCATCTAAATCTTCTCTTCGATATAGAGCTTTCCATCCCTTTTCTAAGGTTGTATTTCCTTTAGCTAAGAAAATCTCTCCATTTATGTTTACCTTTATTGTAGTTTGTTCATATTCATATGGTTGTAACATTACACTTAAGAATCTTTTTACAACTAAATTATATATGTTCTTCTCTTCTGAGCTTAAAATTCCAAGGTTAAGCTTTTCTTCTGTAGGTATAATAGCGTGGTGATCACTTACTTTTGAGTTATCTACAAAGCTTTTATTTCCTTTAACACCTTGTTTTAATAACTTATCTGCATATGCTCTATATTCTCCTACTGATATTCCCCTTAGTCTATCTGGTATTGTAGGTAAAATATCAGATGAAATATATCTAGAATCAGTTCTAGGATAAGTTAATAATTTGTAGTTTTCGTATAATCTTTGCATTATATTAAGAGTTTGCTTTGCTGAGTATCCCCAAATCCTATTAGCATCTCTTTGTAGTTCTGTTAAGTCATACAATGCTGGAGAGTATTTTTTCTTTCTACTCTTTGTAATATCTATTACTTCTCCTGTAGAGTTTTTAGTCTTATCTAAAATAGATTTAGCAACCTCCTCCTTGAAGATATTAGTGTTGCCCTTTGTACTAACCAATGAAAGGGCAAACTTATCAGTTAGGGCTTTTAAATTGTAGTAATCCTCTGGTTTAAAGTTTTTAATCTCATCTTCCCTATTCACTATCATAGCTAAGGTAGGTGATTGTACTCTTCCTGCTGATAATTGAGCATTGTATTTACATGTTAAAGCTCTGGTTACATTCAAACCTACTAGCCAGTCTGCCTCTGCCCTACAAACTGCTGCCTTATATAAATTATCATATGCTCTACCATCTTTAAGATTCTTAAAGCCATCCATTATAGCCTTATCTGTTTGAGAAGATATCCAAAGTCTTTTTATCTTCTTTCTAACACCAGACTTATCTATTATCCATCTTGCTACTAGCTCTCCTTCTCTTCCCGCATCAGTAGCAATTATAATTTCATCTACATCATTTCTAAGTAGTTGTTTTTTTACTTCATTGTATTGCTTACTTGTTTTCTTTAACACTGTAAGCTTCATTGGCTTAGGTAGCATTGGCAATGTCTCCATGCTCCACTTTTTATATTTATCTCCATAGCCTTCTGGATCCATTAGTCCTACTAAGTGACCTAACGCCCATGTTACTATGTATCCATTCCCTTCTATATAACTTCCTTTATTATTCTTACATTTTAAAACTCTAGCAATTTCTCTTCCTACAGAAGGTTTTTCTGCTAGTACTATCTTTAAATTCATATGCTTCCTCCTAATTCATTGAAGTCTTTAACCTTCATTATAAACTAATGAAAGGAAAAAATATATATAAATAAGCAGCCATAATTATATGACTGCTTTATAACGATCATCCTCTAGAACTTTATTTAATAAATCTTGAGTTGAATTACTTTCATCATTAAGTAGAGATATAAACACCTCATTAGAATATCCAAATGCATAGGTAAAGTTGTCACTATATTTAATAATAGTTGCGCTTTCCCTTCTCTTATCTATATTCCAAAATATGAGATGAGGTATATTTAAATTAGCACAGCTCCACTTTTCTTTAATTCTTTCAAATTCCTCTGCGTTTACAAAGTAAGGGGTATCCTTATTGTTACCCTTAGAAAGCATTGAAATTTTACAACCTGGATCTATTATAAATAAAAGTCTCGTTGGAATGTGTTCTTCATTTATTCCATGTTTTATAGCTGCAAAAAGTATTAAATCTAAAGCTGCCTCTACATTTATTTCATTACAAACTGAAGCTTTCACTATTTCCTCTACATTATCTTTCATGTTATCCATATCAATTTTTTTAAAGTTAGGTTTAGGTTTCATGGTAATTATATGCTTCTTATACCTACCTCTATTTTCTCTTAAAAAATATAATATAGTTCCTACCCCAGCATATAAGGTATTTATATTCTTATTATTTATAAAATTCTTTGAGGATAACCCTAAAGATACTATTGTATCACCTTTATATTCTTTTATATAACTCTTATACTCATACAAGGATGAGGCATGTCCGTTTTTTATAAAGTCCTCTACAAACATATAAGGGAAATTTTCGTCTATAAGACTCTCTTTTAATCCTATCCCTCTATACCCTAAGAATTGCCTATAGAGCTCTCTATATTCCTTATATCTACTATAATCATGTTTTAAAAATGCATTTTTATATTTATTTATAGATTTAAAGGTTATATTACCGTACTGTATACCTTCCCAATTTCCTTTACTCATAGAACTTTCTACTATATTTAATTTTTTTCTAAGTTTAGATAGTGTTGTTCTATATTCTTTCGAAGACATATTAAGTAATAATCTTGTTTTCCTTCCTAACCTTCTTGATTCAGATGAAGAAGTATTTTCAGATTTTAACCATTTTGCCAAAGTACTTGGGGCTAAAGAATTTAAGTCCTTGTTTAATGTATCTTTTATAAGTTTTATCGTTTCATTCTCAAGCTTAGTATCAAATAAAGAATACAAGTCATCCCATCTACCATAGTATGGTATTAAGGAAAGGTTTTCTTTAAGTATATGAGAGTTTATATTACCTAAATAGTTTAAACATACCCTAAAAACTTTTCTCTCTCCAAGTCCCTTTTCTTTATCTCTAATAAAAAAGAGAATTTTAAGAGCCTTTTTCTCATCTTCCTCATAAGCCTTAGAAAAGAACTCTATTATATCCTTTTCATTTATATTTCTAAGAAACATTCCCTTTGAAAAGAAGTTTAAGTTATGTATAGATGTATTATCTATCTCTACTATTTCATTGTAATCTTCTTCAAGATCCTCATATAAATTTTCATCAATATTAATTATTTCATCTTTTAACTTATTAAATAATTCAAAGCTCACATATAATCCCCCTTAAACACCACAAGACACATTATGCCCAGCTAATAAATTAACTGAGCATAAATAAGCTGTAAGTGTCTTTATTAAACAAGATACATATTTTATTAAGCTGTTAGTATCTTTACACTATCATGTATATGCAGTTTTTTATTTAATAGTACATTTTAATGATTAAGTAAACTTAAGAATTTTTAACTTCTATAATTCTTTTTATAAGGCTTTCATCTATATACTCTGACTTTGAAAATCCTTTTCTAAAATATCTTATTTGCTTATATTTAACCCCATTCATTTGGAAGTCTAATATATCTATTCTATCTCCCTTAAAAACTATTGGTTCATTTTTACCTTTTACTTGTATTCTTAATTCCATATAAATTGTCTCCTATAATGATTTTGTATATTTACACTTTGGATAATTTGTACATCCATAGAAAAATCCATATTTTCCTTCTTTCTTTTGTAATCTACTCTTATATATTGGACAGCTTTCATTATTCTCTGTTAATTTTAATATATCTTTTCTATCTATTAATGTAACATTATTAGCCTTAGCCAAGTTTCTTGCGTTTTCAGTAAAACTACTATTTGTAATTACCATTGCTCTATGTGCTTTATAGTACTTTATAGAAGCTACTGCTTGCTGTACTGCCTCTACACCAACATTTTGATTCCACCTCTTAGCTTGAACTACAATCTTTTCTCTTCCTTTTTTAACAACAAGGTCTGCACCATAGTCACCTGTCTTTGGTGTTAAGTGAGTTTTATATCCCTCCTTCTTAAAGTGTAACTCTAAAAATTCTTCAAACTCTTCACCTGTCATCTTGTCTACAATGTTTATACTTGCATGATAGAATCTTTTATTTCTCCAACTTTTATATTTATGAAAAATAATTTCTACAACTAAAAATAATATAATTGCGTAATTCAATTTTAGTTTACCTGCTAGTGATAATATACCTAAAATTAAAAAATAAATTACATACAATAAAAATCTTGTTTGTTGTGTTCTGTTAAGTCTTCTCTTCAATTAAATCTCCTCTTTTCTGCTACGTCTACTACAAATTAAATATTATATTGTAATACTTATTATATATTAAATTTTTACCCTTTTCTATTGTTTATAGACAAGGATAAATCTTTATTATTTAGGAATACTACTTTTAGAGACTTTTTTTAGGGAGGATGATATATTTGGCAACGCTTAAAAAGTTTAAACCCTATTTCTCTTCTTTAGGGATTTTAGTGTTTATTGCTCCTATCTTTATGATTTTAGAAGTTTTATGTGAACTTATTCAACCTTATTTGCTTCAATTAGTAATTGATAGAGGAATAAAAAATAATGATAAAACTCTTATAGTAGAGTTAGGTGCTTTAATGATATTCATAGCTGTAGTTGGAGTTTTACTTGGAATTTTAAATACATATAACTCTAGTAAAATATCAACTGTTTTTGCAATGAACCTAAGAGAAGGTACCTTTGATAAAATACAAAGACTTTCTTTTAGAAATATTGATGAATTAAGTATTTCTAATCTTATTGTTGTGTTAACAAATGATATTAATCAACTTCAAAACTTTGTTATGTCAGGTACTAGAATATTAATTAGGTCACCACTACTTTTTATTGGAAGTATAATTTTAGGTATTATAACAGCACCAAGATTATCTCCAATTTATTTAGTTATTATTTTAGCTATTTCCACTGTATTATTTCTTATCATTAAGAAATCTTATCCTTTGTTCTATGGTGCTCAACAAGGGTTAGATGATATGAATACTACATTAAAAGAAAACTTTGATGGCATTATGGCAGTAAAGTCATTTGTTCAAGAAAATAATGAAAAGGAAAAGTTTAAAGGTAAAAGCTCAAACTTAGCAAAATTAAATACAAGTACCTCTAGAATTGTAGGTACTGTTTTACCTATATTTTTAGCATGTATCAACCTAGGTATAGTTGCAATTTTATGGTTTGGTGGTAAATCAGCTATAAATAATGTTTTACCAATAGGTTCTTTAGTTGCATTTATAAATTATTTATCACAATTATTAGTTGCCCTTATAATTGCAAGCTTATTATTTATGAATTTTACAAGAGCTATGGTTTCAGCAAAGAGAGTTGAAAACATAATGAATGCCACTAGTGATGTAGTGTTTATGAACACATCTAAGAATGCTGATGATATTAGAGGAGATATTATCTTTGAAAATGTATCCTTTGATTATGATGAAACAGATGGATTTGAGGAATATGCCTTAAAGGATGTTAATCTTCATATTAAAGAAGGAGAATTTGTAGGTATTATAGGTGCTACTGGCTCTGGTAAATCCACTTTAGTAAATTTAATACCAAGATTCTATGATCCTACATCAGGGAAAGTACTTTTAGATGGTATGGATATAAGAAATTACAATGAGGCTACCCTTAGAAAGAATATATCTATTGTACTTCAAAGTGCTACTCTATTCTCTGGAACTGTAAAATCAAACATAGTTCAAGGGAATTTAGATGCTGTGGAAGATGATATAACGAGGGCAGCAAAAATTGCACAAGCAAAAGAGTTTATTGATAGATTACCTGAAAATTATGAATCTATAGTATATCAAAGAGGTAATAATTTATCTGGTGGACAAAAGCAAAGAATCTCCATTGCTAGAGGTTTAGTTGGTAACCCTAAAATACTAATTCTAGATGATTCTACCTCTGCCCTTGATGCTAAGTCTGAAAGCTTAGTAAAGAAAGCTTTAAACAGAGAATTGAAGAATACTACTACCATAATGGTTGCACAAAAGATATCTTCAATAATTGATGCTGATAAGATAGTTCTTATTGACCAAGGACAAATACTTGCAGTAGGAAACCACGAAGAATTAATGAATAATAGTGTCCATTATAAAAACATATATAATACACAACTTGGAGAGGAGGCTTAGTATATATGAATAACAGAGGCTTAAAGTTCATATTATCATATTTAAAAGAACATAAAACTAAGCTTATAATCATAAGCTTTTCTATAATTGTTTATACCTTAACTAAGCTTATAGGTCCTTTCCTAATGGGATATATAATAGATAATTATATAACTATACCTAATGTTGACGGTTTGCTTAGATGGGTTATTATTTTATTTTGTGTATATGCTATATCATCACTAGCAGGATGGTTCCAAAACTATGTAAATGCTGACGTAGCAGCACAAACTGTAAATAAGATTAGAACTGATCTATTTAATAAAATAGAAACATTATCACTAAGATTTTTTGATTCTACTCCACATGGTGAGTTATTAAGTAGATTTACTAATGATATAGACAATATTGGTATAACTCTATCTAATAGTATAATTGAGCTAACTTCTAACTTAATTCAATTAGTTGGGGTACTAATATTTATGCTAGTATTAAATGTTAAATTAGCCTTAATAACTTTAATTGCCACACCATTCCTAGCTATAATTGTAACCTTTTTAATTAAAAGAACTAGAAGGTTATATGGAGAGCAGCAAGGAAAGCTTGGAGATCTTAATGCCTATATCGAAGAAGAGATTTCAGGACTTAAGGTAGTTAAAGCCTATGGTCTAGAAAATGAGGTTATTAGAAGATTTCACGAGAAGAATAAAAGCTTTAAAGATACTGCAATAAAAGCGCAGTTTACTTCTTATTTAATGATTCCTCTTATGAATGGCTTATCTAATGTAACCTTAGTTTTAATTATAGTATCTGGTTCTATGCTTACCTTAAAGGGTGATGCAAGTATTGGACTTATAGTTACATTTATAAACTTTGCTAGACTATTCTTTCAACCAATAAACCAAATGTCTAATCTTTATAATCAATTAGGATTAGCCTTTACTGGTGCTGAAAGAGTTATGGATATACTTAAGGAGGAACCTGACATTAAAAATACTCCTAATGCAAAGGAAATAGATGTTTTAAATGGATATGTAAATATGAAAGATGTATCTTTCTCCTATAATGATGAAAAGACTATTCTTAAAAGGATAAATATTGAAGCCTTTAAAGGTGAAAAGATTGCAATTGTAGGACCTACAGGATCAGGTAAAACAACTATTATTAATCTTTTAAATAGGTTTTACGATACTAAAGAGGGTGAGATATATTTTGACGATTTAAAGATAAAAGATATAAACTTCTACTCTTTAAGAAAAAGAATAGGTATTGTTCTTCAAAATACTATTCTTTTTAGTGGAACAATTAAAGAAAATCTTTTATTTGGAAAAGAAGACGCAACTGATGATGAAATTGAAATTGCTTGCATTAAAGCAAACATACATGATTATATAATTAGTTTACCTAAAGGATATGATACAGAAATAACAAGTGATAGTAATGTATTTAGTAAGGGACAAAAGCAACTTTTATCCATTGCTAGAACTATCCTATCTAACCCTGATATATTAATACTAGATGAAGCTACAAGCAATGTAGATATGATCACAGAACAAAAGCTTCAAGAGGCCATGAATACCATGATGGAAGGAAGAACATCCTTTGTCATAGCTCATAGACTAAAAACTATAATTAATTCTGACAAGATTGTTGTAATTAAGGATGGTAAAGTAGTTGAAGAAGGAACACATAAAGATTTACTATCTTTAAAGGGGTTCTATAATGAACTATACCAAAACCAATTTTCTTCATTAAAGGGAATTGTAAATGAATAAAAAGGGGAAGTAGATATTTATTTTTCTCCTTCCGTGGCAAGCTTCCAAGTAATATAAAAATAAAGGGGCTGTCGCACTAAATAATTAGTGCGTAGCTCTTTTTTTTGTAAAAAAATAAATCCCAAACTCTACGAGTTTAGGATTTATGATAAAATATTCT